>JAAEQF010001001.1 GCA_024231695.1 FCB group bacterium | reverse complement strand
ATCCCGGACCCGTGTACCTCAGGGCCACCAGACGATCCGCCTCGTCGAATGGGAGTGGGGAGAGGACGACGGCGTCCATCAGGGTGAAGATGGCGGTGCTGGCTCCGATCCCCAGAGCCAGGACGAGGACCATCACGCCGCTGAACAGAGGCTGCTTGGCCAGCGCCCGGAACGCGAGGCGGAGATCCCGGATCAAGTCGCCCAGGTGACGCCGACGGCCGTCCTGGCTCCGCAGGCTCTCCTCCCGTCTCTCGACCCAGCGGTTCATCCGGGCCCGGAAGTGGGCGGGCTCGGAGCGCGTCAGCTCGAAGGCCGCCAGATCGGCGTCCCCCAGCCGTCGCTCGACCTCGGCCTCGGCCTCTTCGTCGGTGGCTCCCCGGGAAAGGGCCTCCTGCCAGAGGTCCTCCAGGTAGTTCGCCAGCTCCGAGATCATCCGCTCATCCCGGTGCCCCTTCATCTCGGGGAGGGAGAGGCGCTCTCTGAGAAAACTTTTCCAGTCAGGCATGGCTTGCTCCGATCACCTCGTTGACCATGGCGGAGAAGGCGGTCCACTCCCGGTGCTGTCGGGTCAGGGCCTCCCGCCCTTTCGGGGTCAGGGTGTAGTAACAGCGCCTTCGTACCCCCGTCTTCTCCACCCAGCGCCCCTTGATCCACCCCCGATCCTCCATCCGGTAGAGGGCCGAGTACAGGGTGGAGACGCGGAACTCGAGCT
>JAAEQF010001000.1 GCA_024231695.1 FCB group bacterium | reverse complement strand
TTTGCTGGTATTCGCCGGCCTTGTTTTTGTCATATCCACCGACGGTTTATCTCAGTTCGGAGCCCGGCCGACCGGAGATCGGCTGGCAGAATTTGAAAAATCCGCGCAATTCGACGGGGAAAAATTCGTCAATCAATATCCGATTAATATGACATTCAGTTTCGCTGATTACCGAAAAATGTTCTCCCGGTGGTTTGAGGGCGGTCGCAATCATAAGCCCGGCCGGGCCATTGATATTATAAATCTCAATAACGATTCGTTTGCCTCTCCCCCGGTCGAAGACATTCGCGTCACCTGGCTGGGACATTCGACCGTTTTACTGGAAATCGACGGCTTTCGCCTGCTCACCGACCCGGTCTGGAGCCAAAGGTGTTCGCCGATCAGCTTCATGGGCCCGACTCGTTTTCATCCCGTGCCGATTGCCCTTGAGGATCTGCCGCCGCTTGACGCCGTTATCATCTCGCACGACCATTACGATCATCTCGATAAAGACGCTGTCCGCGCTCTGGCGAAAACAGGCGTCACTTTTTATATGCCGCTCGGAGTCGGAGCCGATTTTGAAAAATGGGATATCGATTCTTCTCAAATCCGGGAGATGGACTGGTGGGACACCGAGGTTATAAAAGACGATCTCAAGCTTGTAGCCATACCGGCCCGGCATTTTTCCGGACGAGGGCTTTTCAATTCCGGCAATCTCACCCTGTGGGCTTCGTTTGTGATCGTTGGACCCAAACATCGAGTTTATTTCAGCGGCGATACGGGCGAATATCCAAACATGGCCGAGATCGGCCAAAAGTTCGGACCGTTCGATCTGACTCTGATGAAAATCGGCGCCTACGGCGACATGTGGCCCAATATTCACCTGACCCCGGAGCAGGCGGTACGGGTTCATCGGACTATCGACGGCAATGTATTTATGCCTATACACTGGGGAACGTTCAAACTGGCTTTTCATGGCTGGGACGAACCGGCGGAAAGATTATGCAAGGCCGCCGACAAGG
>JAAEQF010000999.1 GCA_024231695.1 FCB group bacterium | reverse complement strand
CGCGCAGCGCGCCTTTGACCGCGCTGCCGGGGATCAGCATGCCGTCGGCGTCGGTGGCGGTATCGCCGTCGGAGTCGCCGAGGGCGTGGGCGTAGCCGCCGACGTAAAGCGACGAGTGAGGCTCGACGGTCACGGTGTAACGGATCATGGCGTCGCCTCCTCCTCCGGCTCGCGCCAGTGCTCGTAAAGCTCGATCATGTCGGCGACGTCGAAGATCCGATGCGCGCCGTAACAGGGCACGATGACGGCCATGGAGCGCTCCTTGTCGCGGATGACGTCGCGATCCTTCGCCAGTTCGGCGACCAGCTCCCGCCACTCCTCCCGGCGGCCGATCTGATAAAGGACGTGGTTGCGCAGCTGGGCCAGTCCCGCCAGGCCGTAGCGGCGGAGGGCGTAGAGCTGACTGCGTCCGAGCGCCGCGGCGCGGACGACTTCAAAACGTTCCGAAAACCGCCCGAGCTCCGGCAGCGAATAGGGGCGCCCCGACTGGAGCATGCCCCTGGTCCCGTTCCGCCCTCCGTTTTGCAGGCGTTCCGGCTGCACCGATTCCCGGCGCGGGGAGCCGTCGGCGACTTCGG
>JAAEQF010000998.1 GCA_024231695.1 FCB group bacterium | reverse complement strand
TGGGTATTGATGATGCAGGATTCCCCGGTGGTGGAATAGCGCACATGTCCTACTGCCAGATGGCCGGAGAGCTGCTGCAGATTGGCTTCGGTAAAAACTTCCGGCACCAGCCCCATATCTTTATGCAGATGCATCCGGTGGCCGTCTCCGGCAACAATGCCTGCGCTCTCCTGGCCCCGGTGCTGCAGGGCATAGAGGCCGAAATAGGTCAGTTTTGCCGCATCTTCGTGGCCGTAAATTCCGCAGATACCACATTCATGGGTCGGTCCATAGATTGGTCGTGTCTGTTGCCCGCCGACGGGGAAAAAAAATTCCATGACAGATTATATGACTCCGAATTATATCTCGCTTAATATCGTCTGATTGTTCTTTTCAGACTGTCGCCTGAAAACGACAGGGCACAGAAGAAAACCATCCTCTGCGCCCCGATTTTTTCTGGGTAGTCCTGCATTGAGCTGATGATGGATGCCTGATATGTTGTCTCAAAAACAACAATCGGGAGAGTTTTATGATCTGCCCTCAATGCGGCCCGGAGCATATTGTCAAAAACAGCGTAAGGGAGAATGGAAAACAGAATCATCTGTGCCTGTTATGTAACCGGCAATTTGTCGAAAATCCATTGTGTCACTACCGCATTCCGGAAGAAACAAAAGCTCTGATCGATCGACTTCTGTTGGAAAAAATACCTTTGGCCGGAACAGCCCGCGCCGCACAGATCTCTGAGCGTTGGCTGCAATATTATGTCAATGATTTATATGAGAATGTTCCCGAAAAACTCACCGTGCTTCCCAAAAAAAGAGGACGTCTCACCGTCGAGTGTGACGAGATGTGGTCGTTTGTCGGAAACAAAGACAACAGGCAGTGGATCCGGTTGGCGGTTGACAGGGATACCCGCGAAATTACCGGTGTTCACGTCGGTGACAGAAGCCGAACGGGAGCTCGGGCCCTGTGGAACAGCCTGCCTCCCGTTTATCGGCAATGCTCTGTTTGTTATACAGATTTCCGGGCTGAAAAAAAACTCCCGCCGAAGTGAATCCGTATTTTACGCCCCGGTCGGACGGAGTCGAAATTGAACTAAACAACCCACCGACTGAAAGTCCGGCTGTACCGGCAGGCTTCGCAGCCGGTCGGTGTTACCGCTCAACCTCAAATCCGTCATTCGGATTACGTTCAAAATGATGAGCCGGATATTCATCAGTCATGGCACACGTCAACTCACCGGCAGTGACGCGGAAATATCCCCGTGCCCAGAAGTGACGGCCCCAATACCGCTTTCGCACATGAGGAAATTCCTCGGATATCTTTCGGGACGTTCGACCTTTCACTCGTCTCATAATATCCGAAGGCGAAATGTCCGGTGGAGCCGAAACCAGAATATGTACATGATCTTTACTGACTACGCCCCGCAAGATTTGAATCTCGAAATACCCGCAGGTTTGACGAACAATATCACGTGCCCGTTCGGCAAGGTCGCCATGTGGAATATGATAACGATACTTCGTTACCCAGACAAAATGATACTCTATTTTATACTTGTAGGACTTTCGCTAAAAAGCCGCATAAGCCCGAATTCTCGGACAAGCCGGTTCCCGCCTCAGATAATCAGAAAAAAGAGCAGTTCTGATCTGATAAACGGTTGATTTCATTTTTGCCGCATACATTTTAATGACAGCCATGCATGGCAACAGCAGGCGATATGGTTGCGCCGAGACCGTGCTTTTCGGCACCGACATCTTTCACTGCCTGTCAGCTGCTTGAGTTCACGGTGAAATTCTTCCACTTTCCAGCGCAGGTCATTAATCTTTAATTTCTTTAACCACCTGTGCTGTCGGAGTTTCATCCGGCTCATCGGTGATGAGCCGGTCAATGCCGCCGTTTCTGGCAACCGGCCTGAATAATTTCACTTTAAACGGAACTTTCTTCAACTTCACGGTCACGCCGGACCGCAGACGCTCTGCTGTCCGGTTGATTTCGTCGGGGTGGATCCGGCCCTCTTCACGGCTGAGACTCACCAGTCTGTCTGATTTCAGCGTCGTATAGAAAAACAGGCCAGGGGTATCGACCAGTTTCAGATTATCCCGTGCGGAATACCGGCTGTCGAACAGCACTCTCTCTGCTCTGAGTCCCTTATCGCCGACGGCATTAATCAGCATCTCTCTGAAATGATTGTTCTTTGTCTTTCCGTCAGTCTCTTCGGAGTATATCCGGTAATCAATCGGACAGCACTCCCTGCCGTCTGTATGCACAGGATCGACCACACCGATTCCGCGCACCGTTCCACCCGCAGCACCGCTGTACTGCAGTTTCACAAGTTCAATCGATCCGGAATACTGCCTGTTCCGCACGCTGTCGTCAATGATCAGGCAGGATTCATCACTGCCGTGCAGAACGTCCTTCACTTCATTCCAAAGACGGCGGGGAGTTATGCGTTGTTTTTTCAAAAAATCGCCGACACTGTCGTGACTGATATCTCCCGCATGACCGGACAGATCAGTGCAGGTATAGTTGAAGGGTGTGCAGATCAGGTATTCTATGTATTTCTCTCCGGTTATCATGCTGTACAGCTTACAGGAAAAATCAGCAGTGCGAAAGTCCTAATATGATAACGATACGGTAGTCCTGCATTGAGATGATGATGGACATCTGATATGTTGTCTCAAAAAAACAATCAGGAGAGTTTTATGATCCGCCCCCGATGCGGCCCGGAGGATGTTGTCGGAAACGGCTTGAGAAAAAATGGAAAGCAGAATTATCTGTGTAATTCATGTGCCCGGCAATCTGTTGGAAATCCCGCTCTGCACTACCGGATTTCCGAAGAAAAAAGATCTTTGACCGACCGGCTTCTGTCGGAAAAAATTCCCCCGGCCGGAACAGCCCGCTCCGCACAGGTGTCCGAACGGCGGCTGCAATGTTATGTTAATGATATTTATGATAATATTCCGAAAAAGTTGACCGTGCTTCCTGAAAAAAAGGGCGTCTCACCGTCGAGTGCGGCGGGATGCGGTCGTCTGCAGGGCACAGAAAGAATAAATATCGGATCCGGTCGGCTGTCGACAGAGATACACGCGGGATTATCGGTGTTCATGTCGGCAGCAGGGATCGCGACGGAGCGAAGGAACTGCGGCGGAGCCTGCCCCCTGTTTATCGGCAATGCGCTGTTTGTTCTACAGATTTTCGGGAGGCGTATAAAACAGTGATTCCGGTCAGGCGTCATAAAGCAGTCGGGAAGGAAACAGGCCTCACCAATCATATTGAACGCTTTAACAATACGATGCGGCAGAGAATTTCACGCCCGGCCAGAGACACATTGTCTTTTTCGAAGAAAATTGAAAGTCACATCGGGGCGATCCGGAACTTCATCCATCATTATAATACATCATCGGCTCTGAACTGAAATCATCATCTCAATGCAGGACTACCGGATTATGAACGGATACGGAAAAGTAAAAGACGCTCATGAATACACACGGAATCACTTATCTGAATGGTTTCCGAATCTTCCCGCATATGCGGCATATATTCAGCGGCTGAACCGCCCCGGTTCCGTTTTTTCTCATCTCCTGCCCCGAATACAGACTGATTTCACGTTGCCGCACGGATCGGAATTTATCCGTCTGATCGACTCCATGCCGATCATGACCGCAAAGGCTCAACGCAGCGGCGGCGCGGAAGTCGCCCGTGAAATCGCCGCCGAAGGATATAATTCAACAAAGAAAACTTATTATTACGGCCTCAAGCTCCATGTTCTCGCTCTCAGGAGAAACGGACGGCTTCCCCTGCCTGATTATATCGGGGTCACAGCTGCGAACGAAGCCGACATCAGTGTACTGAAGGAGATCGCCGATGATCTGTACGATACTCCCGTTTATGCGGACAAGGCTTATATCGCTGAAACATTGAATTTTCTGCTTGCCGAACAGAATTCACCCCTGAACACGCCGGTAAAAAAGAAAAAAGGACAACATTTCGGCATGACGGAAGAAATTTTATCGACAGCTGTCAGCCGGGTCAGACAGCCGATTGAGTCCTTATTCAACTGGATTGAGGAAAAAACCGGCATACAGACTGCATCGAAAGTCAGGTCAACGCAGGGACTCCTTGTTCACGTCTTCGGAAAACCGGCTGCCGCAATGCTGATGCTGACACCGGCTTTCAACTCCTAATTCGCATTATCACTATATTTCCATTTGCGGACAGTGCTTCTGCCGATGCCGTATTTTTCCGCCGTTACGTTCAGACAGCTCTGGTTTGGCCGGTTATGGCAAAGTCAGTAACTTGAGGCTATGGTTCCTCCGGGTGCTTCGGCTTCGGGCACCCGATAGTCAAGGACAGATTCTATGGGTGGTGGGTCAAATCCGTTGATCAGGCACTTTCCGAATAACGACCGTTCTGAAAATAATAACGGTTGATGTACATGCCGATCACATTGTCGTGAATTTTCTCGTCCCTTGAAAAACAGATCGTTTTCCGGTTAAGCCGCTTGATATGCGTTCTGAAATTGAGATTTCTCCTCTCTATTTTCCAGGTGTCCGCCTTTCCGATAATATGTTTCGAGGCCGGAATATATTTCCTGTAACTCTGCCGATTATCGGTATAATAACGGGTTATCCGAAAAATGGAAAGTTTTTCCATCAGGAACGAACAGCTTTCATCCGTCCGCCTTCCGTTATGCCATGCGGGTATCACGCCGGTATTTCTTCCGGGCGCATACCATGTCCATCTCTGATTTCCTTTGTTTCCGACATAACTCCAGAATTCATCAGCCTCGGCATCCGTCCTTATTTCGATCTCCAGCCCGCCCGTGTCCGGTGAAAAACAGGGGTTCACTTCGGCGGGACTTTTTTTTCAACTCGGAAATCACGGTATTCTTTGAAATGCCGAGATTCCTCCCTATGTCCCTGACGCCTCCGCTGTTGAGAGTCTGCGTTTCAATCTGCTCCTTCACACCGGGTTTCCATGCGTTATAACTGTATTCATTCTGAAAACTTTTTCCGCATTCACTGCAGCGGTAACGCTGTGTCCCGTTTTCGCTCCGCCCGTTCTTCACAAGGTCGTCGGCTCCGCAGTGCCGGCATCTGATTTCGATATACTGTTTCATAAT
>JAAEQF010000997.1 GCA_024231695.1 FCB group bacterium | reverse complement strand
CACTAAAAGATAGCCTCCTCTTCAGCAACAACGCTGTCGCCCTCTGCAGCAGCAGCATCTTCTTCGACGACGATGGGTTCTCCGTTCTCATCCACGAGTACTTCTTCCTCAGCAAGAGCGGCATCGGCTTCAGCTACTTCTGCCTCTGCAGTCTCTTCCATCTCCATCTCCTCAGCATCCATGGCAGCTTCCATGGAAGCCCACCAGTTTCCGTAGGCACTGAACAGAAGGTAGCCGATGAAACCAGCAGCTGCATTTGAAGAAATCCAGTCTGCCTGTACTTCAATCATGACGACACCTGCCATGCTGGCGGTACCTTTGGTTGAGTCTGAGTTGATAGTGGAGCATGACTGAATGGCGAGGAACATGAGAATGTTGTAGATCAGGCTGATCAAGAGACCTCCAAGACCCACTCCGAAGGTCCACACTGCGACATTGACTGATGCAGCAATACCAAGAGTGGCCAAGATTTCGGTCACGAAGGCAGTGGCCCAGATTCCGAGCATGCTGTAGTCAGCCACCATTGTTGCTAGTGACCAGTAGTTGGTGGAGCCAAGGTCGGCTTCAATCAAGGTCCAATTAGCATAGAACTTGGTCGCCCAGCTGCCATCAGCTCTCCAGCTGAATTGACGCAGGAATGCGAAAGTGGCTGCAAGCAGAGCCACCGACATGTATGCAATATTTCCAAGAATTGGCATTCTTGCAATAACATTTGATGGGTTGAGCTCTCTTTCGAATACGGTCTCGATTTCTTCTCCACCATTGATATTATCCTCAACATCGAGCTCTCCTTTAGCCTCTTGCTCTTCTCTATAGACAATGCAT
>JAAEQF010000996.1 GCA_024231695.1 FCB group bacterium | reverse complement strand
TCCGCCGAGAGACCGAAACACCACCTCAAGATTCTGATTTATTATTTTTTGGTTGGCCTTCCACCACTTCAAAAGGCCCTCTTGCATGGAGATAAAAGCAGGCAATAAGCCACGGGCAATTGAATTTTTTACGCTCTGGTTGATTAAAGCTACCCGCGCCTGGTTGTCAATATATTTAGTTGATGCATCAATTAAGTCTTTTTCAAGTACCGCCCCCAGCTCTTCAACTTCTCCGATCATCTCTCGGATAGCGGCAGAGCCTTGTTTTAATAATGGTAGAGCTTGAGTACCAGATCGCCCCATTAAGCGCTGGGCAACTGCCGACTTTTCAGTGTCGGTCTTGAGCTTCTCCATACCATCTGCCATCTCTGGCAAAAGCTGGGCAAACGATTTCAACGTGCCATCTGAGTTTTTTACATCTATTCCAAGGCGCTTAAATTCAACCTTGTATCTTTTTACGCCCTCAGCAGCCTCTAATGTAGCGTTTTGAAGCCGTCGGATTCCGGCCTCCATGGTACCGAGATTCGTACCGCTTAAAGTCGCGGCATGAGACAATCCTTGTAATTCTGTAGCCGTCTCACCGGTTCTGAGTGACATTTTATCGAACTTATCACCGAGATTCGCAACCTGTTCCGCTGCCCCCTTCGCCCATTGAGCCAACTTAAACGACGCAAAAGCCGCCATCGCTGCCTTAGCAGCACCGGCAAGGCGCGCCATTCCGCCTTCTGCGCGCCGTATGTCCCCCTGGTTAGTCCTTACGCCGAGCAGGGTAACTAGTTCACGTACGATCATTGCTGGGCCTTCTGGGCACGTCTGGCGGCCTTCTCTTCGAGTTGATCTTTAATGTCAAGAACCGCATGCGCGTCCATCAAATCGACCAGATCGTAATATGTCTCAATCTCTCTCAATGTCGCGATCCTTTCGCTGACTACCCGCCATACCATCCACTCCAAATGCTCGGGGATCTTTACTGTGACTCTGTCGTTGCTATCGCCTTCGCGCCTTGAGCGCTGATCCCCTGCACCAAGGCGCTGCAGCACTTTCCCCATTGAGCCTGCATTGCAAAGGCTAACCATTTGTACATCTGGTCAAGCTTCCCCATAAAATGGATATCAAAGATGGGCTTTAATGGTTTGCCGTTTGCCATTGTCTTCTCTCGCATTTCCTCAATTACCCGTTTTACAACCGCTTTATCCAATCCACTAAACAGCGCCGCTGCGGCCTTGGCAAAAAAATCGGGGGTTATCTGTTGCTCAAGCGCCGCCTCTAAGGACCCGCCGCCAAAAAACTTGTCTAGTAGCGGGCCGATGGACGGGCCAAGCATTTTTGACACGTCCAAAAGTAGATCGTTTGACTCCATTGGGGCCATCATATAAACGGCGTACTCCACACCGTCAATTGTTTTTGTTTGGTAATCCTGTTGTGACATTTTTCCCACTCCCTTTTTTATAGTGCGTTACCACCATGATGTTGTACTAAAACATTCGTCTCAAAAACCCACTCACGAGATCCGGATTCCCTACTGAAAGTTGTGGACGGCGGCTTTTTGATCCAAGCCTTTTCAGCGGCAAATAAACTTGTGCCAGACAGATCCACAACGCCCATTGGGTTGATACCGTCCCCATTGCTATTGATATCCACGTTGTACATTGCAGATAATAGATCGTTGGTGGGGCTCGATGCCATCAACGTAATTGTGATCGTTCCGCTGCGATTGTTCGATTTGCTCCTACACGCCTCGCCGTCGGTGCCGATTTGAAGGGCGAAAGCATCTTCGTTCTGCTCGACAACGCAAAAATCGCCGTCATCGCGCCCGTCATTCATCGTAATCGGGCCGAATGTGACGAACACTTGGTCTGATGCATATGTATATAATGTGGTTGACATATTCCCCTCCTATACCGAGATGTTGACGTTTAGCGGGCCAACGGAATGAATGGCACCGGAGAAATTTGCATTTACTTGGATATCCGGTAAATTTCTGCTTTGTCTATTTGCTAATGATACATCTTTTACAAGCGGATAAGTGTAGACCGGCTCCGGATCCGATGCAATCGCGTCTTTGCTGATACCCTCTTCAAACACAGCCCTGATTTGAGTCATGGCAAGTTGCACACCGGCGTCGGTGTAGGGCACTTTCTTTGCTGAGGTGAACAACCCTAGTAGACGAATTTGCAATTGTGAAACAATCCAGTCTACGGTACGCACAAGGTCGATAAAAGACCCGTCGCAGGTGTTACTGTATTGTGTAAAAGTCGCGCCTGCGATTTCAACGTGCATGTTGCAATCTTTGGCTTTTATGTTGGTCGACTGTGTATCCGTCAGCGTGGTTGTATCAACACCGGTCAAAGTTTTAAACATCCAAGTAACACTGCCGGGATCATAAGGTAAAATCTTACCGGCCCAAGCTGCCCCCGGATATTGAGAGCTTGCTTTAGGGTGGAACATGATCGCCGTACGCGAATGGTTCGCGGTTTGCAGAGTCGAAGCGATGTCATCGGTAACAGTGCTATCATAGATCTCGGTGTCGGCCGATGAGGTGAGCAACAGCTTTTTCATTTTGCCGATCTGAACGGCCGCCGCTGTCAACACCGCTTTGCCTTTGTTCGTCGGGTGGCAAGTGTACCATTCGTCGTTCGCGTTTGCCACCGCAATAATGTCGTCCGCAATCCCCGAATCACCACCGGCGTCTGGTGTCTCGTCCTCATATTTAAAAAGGTTGTGATCGTTGACGTGGATAGTGAATACATTGGCAATCGCGTTTGCCTCGATCGTCATCGTCGTAGATGTGTTATCTGTGACTGTGACGCTTTGGCTCAATGCATCAATCGCAATTTTAAGACCGGCAATGATCTCCGCTAATGTGCCGGTTGCATCAGATGTAAAAGTTCCGTCTTGCCCGTTAATAGTGACGGTGTACTCGGTTAGATTTTGCGCTACCGGAGTGAGCGTAATTTTCTGTTTTCCATCGTTCGCCGCCCGGCCGACAATTACCCTTTTGGGTTTGGGGGTTTGAGACATGATAGCCCCGACGGCTGCAGTCGCCGGTTCTGATGCCAAAAATCCGTCCGAAACCATTGCCGCCGTCGAGGTGTATGACCTCGCTCGATCAGGGTAATTAGTGTGATACGCGAGCACCATGGGGATCCCAAACCCAACGGCCGTGGGGCCGGTCGCATTTGTCGTGACAACTGGGTTTATAATATCTGCTAATGCCATTTATCTCTCCTCTATATATCGCCGAAAACGTCGTCAATGCCGAGTTCCGGCGCCTGAATCTCTGCTGTTTTTATATACCCAGCATACTCAGTCGATGACAGGGTTGTTGATAAAATTGTATCCATCGATACTCGCGACACTTGAGAATCTGCGACCATCGACGGGATGTTTGTTGTTTGTTCTGTGGACACAAAACTGATATTTTCATCCCACAAAATCGTTTTATATGAAGGCAGTTGAAACGCCGTACGCGCGCGAACGATATACGATGCCGCGTTCATATTGGGGTTTCTCCTGTCGTCCCCTCCGACCAATACTTGACAGTTGATTGTAAAAGAGCAGGGCACCCATACCGTCTGCGCAACTTCTGTGCCGTCGCGACTTAAATCAGTCTCCTCTAACAGATTCCACGAATTACTTGACGCCCTGGGGCCGGAAGTTATCATCAGGCGTGCAAATGGATACTCCGGTTGTGGGGACGATTGGTTGGCCCAAATAACTTGTATACCCATTGAGTCACTAAAACACTGATGTACGGTATTTTGAAATGTCTCCATATTAAAAGGTGATGTGACGGCCGTCATTGCCCAACCCTCACGGCCGTTGCCTTGTAATATCCCCCGGCATCGTCCCAATTAGTCACCGTGTGCACTTCGTATATTTTATCTTTGGATTTGATTCTATCAGGTTGAGATTGATTGTTGACCGACACACCCTTGATCTCAGTCGAGGTGTAGATTTTAACCCACTCTTCGGAGTGTCTATTCTCCGGCAGGTCTTTCAATTCGTTCGGCTTGAGCGGTTGCACAGATGCGGCAATAGGGGTTTCATCCTCCGGGCCGTCAATCCATCGGCCATTTGAGTCATAGGCAGAAACATTCTCACGAATCAATGTGATGTTTGTAGAATTCCACGCTATCGGCCGGGTCAAATTAATCATTTCCATCGACTTTCGATCGGTCTTTTACATCGACCGAGAACGAGTTGATATATTGACCGGTGCGATCCAGCGGAGTAGTCTCGCCGCGTTTCTGTTCGATGGTCGAATCGGCTAAAGGTGGCGGAATCTGCGCTTTAATTTTCAAGACTACATCGCCCCTGTACATCTCGCCGACAAGCCGCAATTGCCCCTTGATAGTCCCGCCGCTCTTAAGCAACTCGCTCGGGATCTGCTTCAATTCCTTAAGATACTTCTGTTCATTCTCATCCATCGTCGGAGCCCAATGAGGGCGGGCCGGTGGATTGGTGTTGTCCTCAGACCCGTACTCATGGATCACCCCGATTGAGACGTTAGTTGCCCCCCCCTCGTGTTGTTCATGAGCGCCGTCGCCCTGCACGCCAACAGACGCAACCAGGCCGGAACCATCAGCAGTTTTTAACCCTGCCTTAAATTTATTCCACCCCCGGTCGATCCATTTAGCGCTACTCTTCATCGTAATTGCTCAAAAATTCAGACGGGCCGCCGGGGATGTCCCCAGCTCCCTTATAAAACGACGGCTTTACGGCGTCGGTATCGTCGGCATACACCTGTTTCTGGGCGTTACTGATACCGCCGAATATTGGTACAGCGTTAACCGATGCGGCCGATACGCCTGCGGGATCAAGTTCTTTTGCCCGCGCGGCGTATTGTTTGGCCAGGTCGCTGTAATTAGTCGAGATGTCCCCCACTTTATGCGTCACCATGCGACTAAATTTAGTTGCTAAATGACGCAGGCAGATGGCACCGGCGAGCCGTGGCGCGCTTTGAGAGGATAGCGCAAAATCTATCTCCTCATCCGATACCAATTTATCATTGCAATCGGTATCACCAATATGAAAACGCGTCTCGTCTCGGTCGCTGCTTGAGGGATCTCCCGAATAATTCCAACTCATTTAAAAATTATCCTCATCATGTGGCTCTTTGGCGGCGTCAACCTCTGCTTTCGCTTCGGCTTCGGCCGCTGCTTTGTCAGCCGCGATCTGTTTGTCAGTGCGCCGGATTCGCTTGGGCTTAAAGGCTTTTTTAACAAACCCCTGTTTGACCCAAACTTCATCCCGCTGCGGGAAAAATTCGGCCTCGGGGATATCTTCTTCCTTTTCAACCATTACAATCTTCCCATCACGCATAACATTTTGCCGTATACAAGCAACCCATCGCTCTTTTTTCCCTGCCCCACTCATTACGAAATCACCCCATCGAAAAACACACCCAGGTCGGGGCCAGTGATTTTCTGATCAAATGCTTGTTCGCCTTCGATACGATCTGACGCGATACTCTCCAGCCGGTATTTTTTAATCCGATGACCGGCTTTATTTGAGCCTTTTCGGCCGCTCCATTCGAAAGTATAACCGGCAGATGGCAGCTCTTTACTTGGTGATTTGGGCGAGTAGGTCAACAGCATATTCTTTTTGTATAGAAACGCCATTGCGTCGGCTGCGCCTTCAACAGCGGTGTTATTGGTCACGCCTGTTACTAGCACCTCATCCAATCCCAATAGGGACGCGATCGTTTTTTCGCTGGCTTTCTTCAAACTCGCATCGCCAAGGCTCCCAAGGATTTGTGCGTGAAATTTCAAAACCGAAAAAACATCTTGGCCAAATGTTAATTTGTTCGGACGGAATCCGGTCTTTTCCTGCATCGAATCCATTTGAGCGGTTATCACCTGCAATGGAGTACTGCCGCTCACATCAAAGAGTATTGAAGGCGTGATATCACTGGTGGTCGTGCTACCAGTCCATAAGCCCGTCCTGAAAAACTTCTGACCAAAGATAATCTCACGGCTCAAAAGGTTTTTTCGTGTGACCAAATCGGTGTGGATTTTATCGAGCTGGAAAATACTGTCTGCATCGGCTCGGTCTTCGTCTGTGATATCCGAATGTAGCCCGTGATTTATGCAATAATAATTTTCCTGTGACGTGCCCCAGGTCACACCGCGAGTCTCTGTTCCTGGTGCACGCGGGGCGGTTTCGGTCCGGAACCATTCGCCCTTGTCAAAAACGTAATAAATCCCGCCTTGTTTTGTGCTGGGAATACCCGGGAATACACGCCCTGCGATGAACTCGGTTTCGCTCTGCGTGTATCGTTGGGCCATATTTGTAAGGGCCTGGCTGATATAAAGATCTGGCATTTTTTACCCCTTATACTTTCGTCTTTTGGATAAGCACGGAAATTACCTCATCGGCCGCCCCGGCTGCCGACAAAGCCTTACCCATAATGTGAGAATTTGAGTCCTCGCCTGTTTTAACTGCAACAGAAATACCGACCAATGCAAGAACATTGCCCGATACAAATTCGAGTTCGGACGTTGATCCGGTTGTAGGTGAAGCAATTGTACATGTATCGTCACCGTTTACAGTAACCTCTGCAGTGGTGTCCGCCTCGACGACCGTCTTAAATTCGGCAGCTGTCACTGCGTCGATGTCCGCAACATCGCCGGTTCCGGCTACTGCTGCATTACCAAACACCAAGTCGCTGTTTCCAACCGCGCATAGTACCGCACTGCCAGTGCCTTTTTTGTCAGAGAGAATTTTAACATATGATGTGGATGCGGTCGCGGAACCACCAACAAGCTGATTGTTAATCTCTGCGATTACATGTGCGGCGGTTGTAACTGTTCCAGCAAATAAAATTTGTTGAGCTGCGCCACCGTCCAATGCGATAGTGAAATATTTACCGACTTGGTCGCCCACGGCGTAAGTCGTCGAGTCAATCTGATACCCTTGGGCCGCGTCGAAAGTCGCAGTTGCATTACCTGCGTTATCGACGTCGGTCACCATAGTGTCGGCCGCTGCAAATTTCCAAGGCGCGGCGGTTGTGATGTCGGTTGCGGGGGTTGCCACGGTTACCGCAGTGATCGCCTTACCAACGGCGTTTGACATGACCTTAGCGCCATCGACAACGGCCGCCCCGGCTTTAACCTTGGCGATACCACTCACCGCAACTCTTGCCGCTCTACCGGCAGCTGCGGGAGCGTCAAGTAGAACCCCATCACACAACCCACCGTTTGTGGTATTGTTGATGATTCCTGCGGATCCATCATTTACAAATGTATTTTTATAGCTCGACAGGTCGGCCGAAGCGGTAGCACCTGGGAGGCATGTTAAAATTCCTTCAAAAGCCATTTTAGTTCCCTCCCTGGTCTCGGCAAGATTGATCATAGTCGGCCGGGTTTGCTTTCCATGCCTCGTACTCTGCATCTTCCGCTGACATATCCGGGTTTGCTTTTTTAATCTCTTTCAAAGACTTCTCAAACCCTTGATATTTACCGGTCATGCCAACGGCGGTGTCGGAGCCGATTGCGTTGGTCAGTGCGGATTTCTCAAAATTGGCCGCTGCTTTTTTCAAAAATTCAAAATGCTTTTCGGCGTAATCGCCGGGGATTTTATCCATATCGAAAAGCTGTTTTGCAAGTTCCTCAGTGGTGCCAGGATACGCGCCAAGATTTTTCTCAACCTTGGAAGTCCAGGCTTCAAGCTTCCGGGTGTCCTGCTCGGCAGTCAAAGCCTTTTCAAGCTTCTCGATCTTCGCGTCGGAAACTTCCAGTTTTTTGGCATAAGCCTTTTCGATTGTGTCAAACTGCTTTTTGACTTCGTCGGTCATTTCCATACCTTCATTCTCCCCACCGGTTCCGGCTTGCGGTTCGTCCGGCGTGGCCGGTGTGGCCGGTGTGGGCTCGACGGCCTTTTGCAGACCGATCAACTCGCCGAATTGTGTCAACACATCAGCAGGCAATTGATCGCCAAAACCCTTTGCTATTCTGAGCATCCCCGTTAGAGCGGTGGCCCCCTCATCCGACAACGCGGATTTAGTGATCAACTCTCTTAGGGATTCCTCGGTGTCGTCGGCCGTATCCAATACGGCCTTGAGCACTTCGTTAATCTCCATTTTTTTTCCTTTGTTTTTTGTTATTGGAAAAGCGCCTTTTAGGTTGGCACCCATATCGACAATACTTAACTCTTCGGACACCATGCCCATAATTTTTTTTTGCTTGCGCTTACGCTTTGGCATGATTGACCTCTTTCAATTCTATAATCGTAACATCCGGCATTTTCGAATGATCAAGATCTTCGGAACGCCCAAATCCTCTGGGTGAAAATGCCGTCTTTTCTCCGCGTTGAGCTTCTTCCCACTCTTTATCCCCAAGCTTAACCCCGACAACCCACGAACCCGAATGGACAAAATCCTTACCAAACGGCCTGCGGTAAATGCTATGGTCCTTTCCGGCCATCGCATTTTGATAATCCTCTGGTGATGGGTACTGTTCAATGTTACTCTCAACAAGTTGAGCGTCTAATAATCTTTTATTATGCTGAGAATATATTTTGCGTTCACCAATATTAAATTGGTGTGAGTCTTCTTCGATCGCCCGTGGAGAAATCCAGTCACCATGCGCATCGATAAAATTGCCGTCCACACAATAAGGATCGGTGACGACTCCATACACGATTTGTTTTGAGATGTTG
>JAAEQF010000995.1 GCA_024231695.1 FCB group bacterium | reverse complement strand
GCTACGTCGGCGGCGTGCGGGTGCTGCGGCGCCTGGCGCAGTTGCGCGGCAGCGCCGCCGGGGCGCTGATGCCGGTGGTGTTTACCAGCCTGCTGGTCGCCGAAGGGGGCCACGACGACGCCGGGGAGGACGAGGAAGATACTGTGGATGCGAGCGGCGACGGCGTGGTGTTCGGCATCTCGCAGACGCCGCAGGTGATCCTGGATCACCAGGTGAGCGAGGCGCGAGGAGCCCTGCGCTTCAACTGGGACGCGGTAGAGGATCTGTTCCCGGCGGCCGTCCTGGATCGGATGTTCGATGCCTACCAGCGCCTGTTGCTGGAACTGGCCGAGGCGGAGAGCTGGCGGTCGTTGGCCCTGCCGGCGGTGCCGGATGCGGACCTGGCGCTGCAACGCGCCGCCAACGACACTGCCGAGCCCCTGCCCGGCGGCCTGTTGCACACCGGCTTCGAGGCCTTTGCGGCTGCGCAGCCGGCGGCCCCCGCCGTGCTCGGCGGCGGCTTCTGCCTGAGCTACGGCGAGCTGGAGGGTCGCGCCAACGCACTGGCCCGGGACCTGGAAGGTCTGGGGTGCCCTCCCGGCGGGCTGGTGGCGGTGGTCATGGAGAAGGGCTGGCAGCAGGTGGTGACGGTGCTCGGGATCCTCAAAGCCGGCGCCGCCTATCTGCCGGTAGATCCCGAGCTGCCCCGCGAGCGCCGCGACTATCTGCTGACCCAAGGCCGGGTGGAGATCGCCGTCACCCAACCGCGGCTGGACGCCGAGCTCGAGTGGCCGCCGGCGCTGCGGCGGGTGCCGGTGGGCGAGCG
>JAAEQF010000994.1 GCA_024231695.1 FCB group bacterium | reverse complement strand
GCGCGGTCTCGCGGCCCCGGAGGACTCGCTGATCGCCTGGGAGCCGGAGCTCTGTGTGGGCTGCCTGCGCTGCGTGCGGGCGTGCGCTGAGCTCAAGGGCGTCGGGGCCATGGGCTTCGTGCGTCGCGGCGACGAGGTGATCGTCGGGCTGGTCGGGCCGGATCGCAAGGCGGCGGGGTGCCGCTGGTGCGGGGCCTGCGTCGAGGTCTGCCCGACCGGCGCGCTCACCGACCGCGGGGTGTCGGTGGTGGAGCGCGAAAGCCGGCTGGTGCCGTGCCGCAGCGGCTGTCCTGCCGGGGTCGACGTGCCGCGTTTCCTGCGGGCCGTCGCCGACGGCCGGACCGACGACGCGGCCCGGGTCATGCTCGACCGGCTGCCGCTTCCCCACGCCCTGGGGCGGGTCTGCTACCACCCCTGCGAGCGCACCTGCCGGAGGTCCGAGATCGGTGGGGCGCTTGCGGTCTGCCGCCTGCGCCGGCTGGTCTTCCAGAGCGACGTGGACGGCGTCCCGGCATGGCCCGAGGGGCCGGCGGTGGAGGGCCGGGTGGCGGTCGTCGGCGGCGGGCCGGCGGGGCTTGCGGCCGCTCACTTCCTGCGTCGGCTGGGACGTGAGGTCACCGTCTTTGAAGCGGCGCCGGAGGCCGGGGGCATGCTTCGTTATG
>JAAEQF010000993.1 GCA_024231695.1 FCB group bacterium | reverse complement strand
TCAAAACCCAAAACGTCTGGATCTCAAAAAACAGAAAAGCAAATCCTGCAGACGGCTGGGACTACTATTTCAACCTGCTCGATGTGAACACCACCGGCTCTTATACCATCACATTTGAAAATATCGGCCCTGTGGCAGCACCGCCGGTTCTTCAAACCATAGCCAATGTCATATCTGTGGAAAATCAGGTTATCTCTTTTGCCGCCACTGCCACCGATTCCAACGGCACAATCCCTGTGCTATCCGCAACCCCCCTTCCGGTCGGGACGACTTTCATTGACAATCATGACGGCACCGGAAGTTTCACCTGGACTCCTTTCGTGGGCCAGGCCGGGCTTTACGGCATCACCTTCAAAGCCTCGGACGGGGCATTGAAAGATTCCCAGTATATGAGCATAATTGTCTGTCCTGCAGATGATACAGACTGCGACAACCTGCCGGATAGTTGGGAAATGGATAAATTCGGCACTTTAGATAGGGACGGCACAGGCGACTTTGACAATGACGGCATATCGGATCTGGATGAATATCTGGCCGGTTCCGACCCCACTGTGGAGGATAATGCGCCCAGTGCACCTGTAATTCTTTCACCGGTTGACCTCGATGAGGAGACTATACTCACGCCGGATTTTGTTATAGAAAACAGCACAGACCCGGACGGGCATACGGTCTCCTATCAGTTTGAAGTATATTCGGATCAGGCCCTGACAG
>JAAEQF010000992.1 GCA_024231695.1 FCB group bacterium | reverse complement strand
CCCCAAAACCCCAAAACCCCAAGGGGTTGATATGATTTTTTATTTGAATGAAATATTTGGTATAGACTATCATAACAAGAAGAAGTTTTTGAAAAATTGACCAATGGCTAATGAAATTTGCAATTACAAAGCAAGAGAGTAACGAATATAAACAACATTTTTTAAAGTTTAAAATTTTGAACGCGTAAACACAAGACATCAAGGTTGTTAACCAACAAACTCTTAAAGCTGATTTGGGACGGCATGGGCCTTGGGGTATGTACCGTGATGCTCATCATGCTTGTAACCTTTGTGGTGGTCATCATATTTCGGTTTATAACCATGATGGGGCTTGTGGGGCTTGTATGGCTCCTCATAGTAGTGAGGCTTTTTATAGTGATGCTTCTTTTCGTAGCAGTCGTACTCTTTGTGATGGTAGTGATGCTTGGGGTAGTGGCAGTATTTGGGTTTGTAACAGCACCCGTATGAAGGATAGCCGCATCCGTAGCCACAGCCGCCATAACCACAGCCACCATAGCCACAGCCGCGACCGTAACCACAGCAGCCACCATAGCCGCCGTAGCCTCCGTAGCCACCATAGCCGAGACCATAGCCACCATAGCCGAGACCATAGCCGCCGTAGCCGCCATAGCCTCCGTAGCCACCGTAGCCGAGACCATAGCCACCATAACCACCGTAGCCCCCGTAGCCACCATAGCCGCCGTAGCCACGACCATAGCCATAGCCGCCATAGCCGCCATAGTAAGAGCCAGAAGGATCAGCAGCGGCAGCGTCAGATTGCTCAATGCCTCCTTCAGTCGGAGTAAAAATGGGTTCATTGAGACCAACATTTCCGTCTTCTTGACTGCTCTAGACAGACACAGCTTCGATTGAGTAGACAGTGATGGCCATCACTGCAATCGTCTAGTGTAATTTCATCTTGTTTTCTGATGCTTATTCGATTTCAAGTATGCTTCTTTTGTTATCAATAACCACTCTAGGCCTGCTTTTATAGCCAGACTGATTTCGAGTAAACCAGATTATAATCTTGAGAGTAAGTGCTTTGCACGCGCCATCCCATTACTGACTGACCACACATTTACATATCCCATCTTCAATAGATCTTCTCTCCTCTGCATACCTTACTGCTACAAATACTCCCCCTCGCGCCACCAAACAACTTTAAACTTGTCATAGTCAAGGGTTGCTTTACGATACTTGTATGAAATTTCGAAATTGTGACACTCATAAGCGCAGCCCTACTTCAGTAAGCCTTTTGGACAAACGTCAAAAAAACTAAACAAGCTTATCAAGATAAAGAAATGTGCATATCGAATATTTTTCAGATCAGATCCCAATTTTCGCAAACAGTCATGGGGTTTTGGGGTTTTGG
>JAAEQF010000991.1 GCA_024231695.1 FCB group bacterium | reverse complement strand
TTCTCGTTCTGTTTCCATCTGATCAGCGTAGAAAGTACGCTGCGTTCCTGAGTCACTAGCGAAAAATTCGCGTTGTGTTTTTAAATCGTCCTGGAAGCTTTTTACTATCTGTGGAAGTGTTTTCTTTATCAAAAACATGACAAAGAAAATCAAGATTCCGGTGCTTCCAAAGTCTCCTATTAACCCAGGTAAATCCATCGGCATAAAACCCCCCTTTTGCCTATACCGGGCTTTTTGTATTCCCCGTAGAGGACAGGTAAAGAACCCAGTACGAAGATCCATCCCATTGACAGGACATAGTGTCGCCGTCAGTTTCTAAAAGAATAATATTGCCTTTGTTAGATCCTCCGTCGAAATTAGTTGTTCCTCCTGATATATCTACCGTCACATTAGCCGTCGATCCGTTTCCTATTGCATTTTTTGCAGTAAATATCTTTCCAATAGGAATTCCGGTTATAGGTAAGGTCAACGTAAGCCCCGTGTCATCCATTATGACGAAATCGTCCGCAGAGGTTGCTGTATAGTCAACCCCTTTTCTTACAATGCTGGGAGACGAAGAAGAGAAAGGAACGTATACACTATTCTCAACACCCATGAATTGATGTGTAGCGGAATTATAAGCTATATCACCGTTCTGCAAACCGACCGTAGGAAGCGTCTGAGGAACTATTTTCAAAGCGGCGTTTTCTTCGTCCGACCCAGCTACTGTACCAGCCTCTACTACAATACCTCTGCCTACTTGGCCGGCTGTCCCTCCATGAGAGCCTCCTTTTGCATAAAGACCGGTGCCCGATACCTTTTGATTGTCTGTAGCTGCACCGCCCGTGGCATGGACCCCCTCCGAAGTCTGAGACCCTCCCGCGTCAGCACCTGAAGCACCTACGGAAGTAACACCCTTTCCTGAGTAATTCGTACTAGTTCCTGTGATACTAGATCCCTGACTTATAACAGCCTTACCCTCTATCGAAGTATCTGTTTTTAATGTGATAAGAGAGCTAATCGCAGTAATCCCTGCATCGCCGCTATCAGGAAAATTTATTCTTAAAGTGTCTTTAGTGCCCCCGTCATCAAATCTCTCTTCTAACCATTTAAACCAGTTCCCTACTAATTTAGTTCGCCAGTTCTCAAACGAAGAGGGAGGTGCGGCTTCAAACACATGTCCCGCGTCTTTTTGTGCCGCGGAGGGAGTGGCTATATTAGCCGTATTGTCCGCCCACCTTGGAACATCAGTCGGTCTTGTATATGTCGCTGCCATACTATCTCCTTAGAGCGTTGTAGCCCATTTTCCTATATCGTATTCATACGCGATGTCATATCTAAAAGGTGTACCTGTATGAATTATTATGTCTTTACGAATAGCCGCCCCGCGCCCTGTGTTTGACACGTCCCTTATTAAATCCATATCTCCAGGATCTAACGAAATGGGATCTGTAACATCGATTACAAAAGCGGCAGGGAAATCTTCCGACACTGTCATGTCAACATCTCCCAGCATGGCTTTTAGCAAAGCGATCATTTCGTTAATTGTGCCACCTGTTTTCGTGAGTAACGATCTGGCAGTTATAGCTTTTCGCATCTGGGCATCAGATCGAGGCCCTCTAGCCTGGTTCAAAATAGCGGCGGTACCGTCTAGCTGATCGCCTTCGGCCTCTGTCATGTCCTTAATACGCCGAATATCAGCAAAAACGTCTTCTAGCTCTTGTATCTGAGTGACGAAAGCAGACAAGACTTTTCTGATATTTTCCTTGTCTCGAAAAACTTCGACGAGCTCCGCGTAAGCTTCTTCTAGATGATTTGTCTTTTGACTTATCATACGTCCTCTAGACTACCGGATACGGCACTTACAGTAATACGCGATGTGTCAAACATCGCTATCTCAGTTCGTGCAATAGGAAAATTACCTGAAGAAGTGGGTGGATCCGAAACTCCCTGTAACACCGAAGAAACGTCGATAACACCTGCCACTCCCGTCTCGCTATCCATTATAAGGCTTGCAATCTTAGATGCTACCGAGTCGTGGCCTATGGCAAGGCCTGTGCCGTACGTGGTGATTACCTCTTCGACCTGATCGTCTCCATCTGTAGGATACAGGCTCAAGTCCACTTTGAGCGAGACGATTACATAAAGATCTACTTCAGTAGGCCTAGAGTATTTTATTGTGTGGTTCGTACCTTCGCTATCTGCGATAGATTCAGAAAGATCACCGTGCGGTTCGATACCTGCGTCCTTCTTATCAAAAATAGCCTGTGCAATATCGGCGCCTGTGCCACCTACGGCCAAAACTTCAAAGCTCTTTGCAGGCAATCCCCAAAAATCGGGATCGTCCATTGTCCAGTTTTCCAAGATAATCGCTTTAGTCACATCCTCTACAGCTCGCACATTGCTCAAGATAGACGCTGCAGTACCTGCGCCCGGACGTCTGAGTACTTCAATACGATATTGCCGAAAAGAGGGATCAGTCATTTCATCGTTACCTAGTACGGCATCCGCTGAGTTGAAGCCTTTGATTAAAGCAGTCGAAAAATCTAGATAGCTGTTAGCTGATCCGCCTGTAACTTGTATTGCAGACCCTTCGCCTTCTGTATCACTATAAATTCGAACCTTAGTGCCTACCGCCGCGGCCGATCCTCCCGTTAGATCATTATCGAGAACCGCCGCTATCTCTGCAGCCGTAGCCGATGCCGGCGCTACAAAGTCAGGAGGTGAGAAAGTGATCTGTTGCTCATCGCCCTCGTCGATCTCGACAAACAGAGTACGGGCCGTGCTGAAATTGTACGTTTCGGCCGTGTTGTTAGTCAGTGCCGCCGCCGCGCTCCATCCCGTGATTGCATTGACAATGGTATCAATAGTACCGGACAGTCCTTGAACAGCTCCGGTGTCAGAAGATTCCGCCGTTGTAGAGACCGTCGCATCCACTCCCGTTGCGTTTGATACCTCGACCAGCGTCTTAAATACCGCGCCTGTGTCTCCAATTCTCACTTCGGTGTCTACAGGTATCGTTGTGCCTGTCGCTAGAAACAACTGATCCAGTGTAACGGTACTAGCCGCCGCTGCTGGCCTATTGATTGCATTTATCGAAGCCACCTCGTCCAGAGCGGAATCAGACGCAGAATCAGGATAAGCGGACTTATAAGTCTCCTCGGCTACTTCCCAGAGCTGGTGTATTTTATCCGAAAGAATTCCTATCGTCTGCCCCATCGGTTCAGTCGCGCTCAAATCCAAGGACTGGCTAATAGTATCGTGCATCTCGGTCGTGATTTCGTCTATAATGACCGACATAGGCTTAACCAAAAAGCCCGTTGAAATTACTCCGTATGTGGTCATACGACAAACTCACTTTCATAGTAAAAAACACCGGCCTCGCATGTTACCTGTGCTTCGACGGATAGCGTTCGGGTAGGACTATCGAAGTCGAGGATAGGATCGCTAGTACCTGTTACGCCGTTTGTCTGTAAAATACCGTCCCTAAAAACGTTCTGAATGACGGCAATGCGTGGTTTTTGACCTAAAACTTTTTCGTAATAAGGCATGCCTAGACGCTGGTCTAAGAACCACTCGCCTGCAAAAAATTGAAGATTGGAATCTAGACGCTGTTTGACTTCGTCGATACCGTCCACCATAACAAACTTATTGCTTGTGATAGTGAAATCTAATAATGTAAGTCCGAAAGTCGTCATATCTAACCGTCCGGGAAACTTAGTTTCGTAGAGTTAATAGTCGGATCCCATGACTGTCCAGGAATCAAAGGGGGAGTAGTCGCCCCGCTAGGTGCTGTATGTGTATGCGTCGTGTATTTTGTATTCTGAGCTGTCCACAAGGCCTGCATTTTCTCTGCGATTATCGCATGAACCTCAGCCGTCCCGAGCGCTAGCGTCGAAGACGTGCCGCTGTTCTCTAATTTCAAAGTGTCTGCGCCTTCGAACTTGACCGTAATATTGCCCGAATCACTAAAATGCAGCTGCATCCCGCCTTCGTCCACTCCAATAACCATGTTATCCGAGTGTGCTTCTTTGATATGTTTGGTCAGAGGCGAAAACGCTAAAGGTACCACACACGCGTCCGAGAGGTCATTACGGCGGAAATCTATAACATCCGTTACGGCGCCTTGACCCGCTAGGTATTGATCCTGTGAGTAATCCGCTACCTGTATCGCTACGTAATCACCCTTTTTAAACGGAAAGGAGATAAAAAACTTGCCGAAATGAGGAAAAAGAACCGGTATTTCTCGCAAAACGGGAAACGTTTCTACGGTTTCCTGAGCATCCTCAAAGACAACAGGGATTTTATTTAGGATCTCCACGTCCGCAATTTGAGGAGGACCTGCCGAATAGCTCAAGATTTTGCCGGGGAGAAAATGAAATCTATCTCCCATGACATACTCGACGCCTTGTTCGATAACCTCTTCCAAAGAAGGAACTCGACTTGTTTCTAAATTACTCAATCGGTTTCCCCTCAATATCCGTATACCAGTCCATGCCACCCGAATCACCGGAATGTGTCAGCGATGTGATTTTAAAAAGTCCGTTATCAATCTGGGTCGATTTGATTTTGACCAGGTACCCGGGCTGTAAATTGCCGCGAAGCAAGCAGCGAGCTCTCACGATGCCTTTAT
This sequence comes from FCB group bacterium, assembly GCA_024231695.1. Lineage (GTDB taxonomy): Bacteria > Zixibacteria > MSB-5A5 > GN15 > JAAZOE01 > JAAEQF01. Next base: position 2,667 of record JAAEQF010000991.1, on the reverse strand, counting down.
CACCGAGCTCTGGAGACCCTATCAGGCCGTTGTTTTCGTTCGACAAAAGAACGGCCGTGCGCGGCATGGTCTCGTCTGGTTTAAGTACCTGTAGTTCGCCGTCCTGAATCGACCAATTGAAACCGGCCGATTTCATGAACTTGTCGAGCTGCTGTTTTGCGCTGCCTCGGATAGTAAGTCCTTGCGTAAACTTCTCTATCCCGCCCCGGAAGCCCCCCGCCGTAAATTTTTCTATTGCGTTACCTAGCCCGACACCCATAGCCTTAGCCACGGATTCTAAAACCTTCTCTATTTTGACACCTGATTTAAAAGACAGATTGATGCGAGCTGCCGAAATAGCCTCTTGACCGTCGCCGCTCTCTAATGTCGTAAGCCAGTCCGCGCCCTGGTGTAAATGGTTCGCTAGGGTAATATCGCCCGAAAAGATCTGTTGTCTTGTGCCTGAGTAACCGGCTTCGATGATGAGAGGTTGCTCTTTTTGTAACTGGCTGCGGTGTGCCTGGTTTAAATTCCAGATAGTAACCGCGGCAGAATTAGCGCTCGAATCGGTAGACCTAGACACCGTAAAAGCGACCCTTTGCATGATTTTAACGGTGTGATCGTCGCCCTCTTTACGCATGGCGATACGTTGATTGTTCGCTATCAGAACGAAATCCCTATCGTAAAGAGCATCCGTCATGATACGTCGTCACTATCTATGTAAATCAGCTCGATATTCGTGCCTAAGTCGGTAAGGCCCGGGTCTTGAGCCGGTATAATGTCCGTTTCGCGTGTATCAAGGGCGATAATTTCGCCGGCCGGCCGCCTCGGATCGGATACTCTCCAGATCAATTGCTGGTTAGTGACTAGCTTTATACCTGCTTTTATCAAGTCTTCGTTAGCATCCAACAAGTCGAAGTACCAAAAGCCGGCCCTATCCGACCAGTAGAAATCGAGAATAAACTCTACGCCGTCCATAGTGACGGATTGGGAAAACACGCCGTCTTCGGCCGCGTTAACTATAGGTATAACCCAGGTAGTCATTAGAAAAGCCCGCTATATAGAAAAGAAGAGGCCTTTTCCCCTTGCTTAGAGGTGGCTTCTTTCTTGGTCTTCTTGCCTTTAGGCTTCTTTTTCTTGCTACTCACCTTCTCCGGTTCGGCTATTGCTACATCGACCTCTTCATTGTATGAGATTTGTACTTGACGAAGCACAAGATTAGCCTGAAGAATATTGCCTGTATCAGCGTCCCTCGTGACCCCGTAATTAGTGATTGCCATGTTCGCAGGATATGTCTCCAACGAAGTAATTACTTGAACAAGAGTCTTTTCGTCCATTGTCCTTTTAATTCGCTTGTGAGCGGCGTTAACCCTGTCTACTACGCGCTCCGTGTCGCCCTCTATAGGTGATTCCGCCTTAACACTACTCAGCAAAACAACGGGTGTGTTGGAAATCACACCGACGATCTCTATCTCACGTGGACCTAGACGAATATGATCTGCTATGTCTGATCCTTCTTCGACGGGATGCTCCGTCACTTCCGCGGACATCGTATGGTTTTCTGATACCATCGCATCGAACTGGACGGCGCCCACTTGCCCTTTTTTGGTCTTAAAAACCATCTCGGTTAGGGATTTAATGGTCATTGCGCCGCCGCTTTCTTAGGTACGAAAGCCTTAGCCGCTCTTCGTAGGTCCTGTTCCTGTACTTTTCGCGCTTGTCCATCGATACTTTGCGCTAAAGCGTTTACTGACTGGCCCGGTGCCGCCTGAACGTGAATATCGGTCCTGTTGTTCTGACTTACGGCCACCGAAGACGCCTCTAAAGGAGCGAAACGAGAAGCCCTTCGAGGACCGCTAAAGGTTTCCCTACGTGCGGGACCGCTCGCTAAAGACTTAGCGCCTTTAGCGATCTTTACTACATTGTCCGGGACTTCTTCCAATCCAAAAACTGAACGTATTTCCTTGCTAATATCCTTGACAGGCTGTATAATCGCGTCCTTCAAACGCCCGAAGCTCTCGGCAATCTTATCTACAAAATCAGAACTGGATTGAAAAAGATCATCCCAGAACTTATCCCAGCTCTCGCCTAAATCAGGAAACATCTGACTAAAAGACTTGCCTAGTCCGTCCCATATCTCGCCTAATTTAGATGAGAACTTCTTGAATTTTACAAGGAATTCCGCGTTTTGTTTATCTTGTTTCTCTTGTATATCTGCCCAGTAATCATCCCAGTTACTAAAGCCGATTACAAAAGTGCTGAGCTTCTTTAGAAACCCTACGTAGGTATCGAACCACTTGCTCTGATAGTCTTCTAAAACACCCAGAACGGCAATTCCATAATCCTTCCAGGCCTTTTCAGAGTCAATAAACAAATCGACCATGAACTTATCAAAGCCGTCGAAAAAGTCCCGAGCGCCCGCTTCTATATTGACGCCAAACAGGTTCTCGAAACCTTTGATAATTTCACCAATGGCGCTATTTCCACCTTCGCGCCATACCTCGAAGTCCTCAATTAAGAGCGCAAGCAAAGCGCCCATTAGAATAATAGAGCCGCCCGGTAACATCAACATAGCAGCTACCCCGAGCGCGATAGCTGAGATTTTCAGTAGTTTTTTACTAAAAGGATCTAGCTTCTTGGACCATTCGGCAAACTGAGAAGCCACGCGGCCGAAGAAACCGCCCACCC
>JAAEQF010000990.1 GCA_024231695.1 FCB group bacterium | reverse complement strand
GCGGTCCGATGTATTACATCAAGAAAGGTTTTGAGGGTCGTCCGTTCCTCGGTAAGGTCGCCGCCCCGCTTGCGGGTGCCTTCGCGTTTTTCGGAGCGTGGACCGCACTGTTCGGAACCGGCAACATGATGCAGGCCAACTCGATGGCTCTCGCTTTTAATCAGCAGCTTGGTATTCCTTTTATTGCTACCGGCGCTGTTGCATCCATTCTTGTAGGACTGGTAATCATCGGTGGTATCAAGCGGATCGGGAAAACGGCTGAAATTCTTGTACCCGCGATGATATTGCTTTATTTCAGCGGAGCTTTAGTTATACTTTTCATGAACTTTTCGAAAATACCCGGCGCGTTCAGCTGGATTTTCCAAAGCGCATTTTCTCCACAGGCCGCGGTCGGCGGATTTATCGGACATTCCGTTAAGATGGCTCTCCAGTTCGGTGTACGCAGGGGATTGCTTTCGAACGAATCGGGACTCGGATCGACACCTATCGCGCATGCTGCCTCCAAGGCTAAAAATCCGGTAAGGCAGGGCATGATAGCAATGTTCGATACGTTTATCGATACCCTCGTTGTCTGCACGATAACCGCTCTTGTAATCCTGGTAACAGGCGCGTATCTGCCTGGCGGAAATGCAGCGGGAGAACAGCTGACAAGTTCAGCTCTCACTGCCCAGGCGTTCAGCACAGGCCTTCATTCCTCGGGAGGTACAATAGTAGCGATCTGCTCGGCCCTGTTCGGTTATTCTACCCTAATCGGCTGGTATTATTACGGTGAAAGGTGTTTTGAATACCTTTTCGGCCTTAAGAAGATCAAATTTTATAAGGTTATCTATGTTTGTTTAACCTTTATCGGCGCTATCCTTCAGGGCGAATACCTGCAGATAGTCTGGGACATGGGAGATCTTTCAAACGGATTGATGGCTGTCCCGAACCTGATCGGCCTAATATGCCTTAGCGGAGTAGTCTACAGGATTACCGAAGAATATG
>JAAEQF010000989.1 GCA_024231695.1 FCB group bacterium | reverse complement strand
GGTCATGCGGCAAGTCAGCTGGTAAACTGATTCACGTGATCGGTCGGTAGATTCGGGAATCAACTCCGGACCGATGATGATTTTATATTTTCCACCGGGAAAAGACAAACAGAACATCGGGAGAAAAGCGGCCCCGGCCAACAGCCCAAGCTGCGCCGGGCCGGTCGGCGTTTTGGCCGGACGACCAAAAAAAGGTGTCAGCTCACCGGCCACTCGAAACGAATCGGTATCGATCAAAATCCCGACGCCGTAACCGTCCTTGAGATAACGCAATGCTGTTCGCGGCGAATCATCGGAGCGGATATTGATAATACCCAGCGCTTCTCGATTAGAAACCATCAGATGATCCAGTCGTTTGTCAAAAAGTTCGCGGCCGATCACAGTCGTTTTATAACCCGACTGAGCCACCCAGGCGGGCAAAAGTTCAAAATTGCCGATATGCCCGCTAAAGACCACGACACCTCGTCCGCGATCATACGCTTTCCGGAAATGTTCCTCGCCGACAACTTCAATATCGTCGGCAATTTGGCTATAAAAATATTTTCGCAGGCGCATCATCTCGATAAACGATCGTCCGAAAGTAATCCAGCTGTGGCGGATAATCCGTTTTTTTTGGCGATAGGAGAGAGTCTTGCCGAAAGCTCGATTGAGATTGACCAGAGCTTTGCATGATTCCCGGCAGAGGCAGGTTCCGGCGAAAAGACCGAACATCTCACCAAAAAACAGCACCAACCGTCGGGGCAATAAATTAATTATTCGGATAAACGAGACTGTCGCACGATATACCAGAATGCGCTTCAGTCTTTTACCCATGGCTTAAACCAGTTTGGATTTTAGCAGATCATGCAAGTGAATAATACCGACCGGACGGTTATCATCATCGACAACCACCAGAACGGTGATTTGATATTTCTCACACTTGGCCAAAACTTCGTCCAGGATAGCATCCGGTTTAATCGTCTGGGGATTGCGAATCATAACCTCGGCCGTCGGTCGATCATAAAAAATCTGCCCCTGTTCGGACAATCGCCGCAGATCGCCATCGGTAAATATCCCGGCCAGCTTTTTATCCTTATCGAGTACGACCGCCGTCCCCAACCGTCCTCGGGACATTATCACCAGCGTTTCCAGAACCGAGAGTGATCCCGGTACAATCGGGATGTGGTCACCGGTATGCATCAGATCCGACACGCGCATCAAAAGACGCCGTCCCAATGATCCACCGGGATGCAAGCGGGCAAAGTCCTCGGCCGAAAATCCCCGACGGCGAAAGATGGCCACCGCCAGAGCATCACCCATAACCAGGGCCGCGGTTGAAGATGCGGTCGGAACCAGATTTTCAGGACCGGCTTCGGCCGATACGCCGCAGTCGATAATTATATCAGCTCGTTCGGCTAATGACGAATCACGCTGACCGGTGAGTAAGATCATTTTTATACCCAGCCGCTTGAAAGTCGGGATCAGGTGATAAAGCTCTGATGTGTCACCTGATTTGGAGACAGCCAGCACAAGGTCACGGTCGGTCACGATTCCCAAGTCGCCGTGGATGGCCTCGGCCGGATGAAGGAAGATGGCCGGAGTGCCGGTGGATGAAAAAGTGGCGGCGATCTTCTTACCGATGATACCCGACTTGCCCATACCGGTGACGATCACCCGCCCCTGGGTTTCGAGGATAATTTCGACTGCTTTCTCGAAATTGTCGTCGAGACGATCCAAAAGCCCGGCCACTGCCTCGGCTTCCCGAATGATTACTTCTCTGGCTGCTTCCAGACTCATTTGGCTAACAGGTCGGCCGGATTCAGCCGTCTCCCTTTGAAATACAAATCCAACACCTCGCGTACTGCCCCATGCCCGCCCTTTTTAACGGTCACATAATCGACGACTGCTTTGAGTTCGGGGTAGGCATCGTTGACGGCGATTTTCAAACCGACGTGCTGCATCAATGGAATATCCATGATGTCGTTACCGATAAAGGCGGTTTGGGCCATATCGATTTTCAATTTCTTGCGTTTGAAATATTCTTTGACCAGGCGGCCTTTGTCGCCGTGCTTCTGGATAACATGTTTGACCCCGAGATCTTTCATACGGCTGGTTGTGGCCGGCGAAGGTCGATTGGACATGATGACTATTTCCAAACCGGTGCGCATCGACAGAACAATGTTAAGGCCGTCACCGATATGAAATTTCTTTATCTCGAAACTATCTGGACCGATATAGATATGATCGTCGGTCAAGACTCCATCGACATCAAGGATCAAAGCTTTGATCCCGGCCAGTTTTTTGGCCATCATTGTCCGGGGCAGATATTTTTTCTTTTTTACTGTCGGCATATCACGCTTTTCTAATTTTCAATATTGTTTCCAGCAGGTTTTCCATTTCTCCCAGTGGAAGCTGGCAGGCGGCATCCGATTTGGCCCGCGCCGGTTCCGGATGAGTTTCGACGAACAGGCCGTCGATTCCAACCGCCGCCGCGGCCCTGGTCAGCGGATAAATAAATTCACGATTGCCCCCGGAACTGGTTCCCAGTCCGCTAGGGCGCTGGACCGAATGAGTGGCGTCGTAAACAATCGGATAGCCGAATGATTTCATTATCATCAGGGAACGAAAATCAACGACCAGGTTGTTGTAACCGAAAGTCGTCCCGCGTTCAGTAATCATAAACTTCCGGTTGTTGATTTCGCTGCCTTTGCTGACCGCCTCTTCCATGTTTTCCGGCGCCATGAACTGCCCTTTTTTGATATTCACCCATTTCCCGGTACCGGCCGCAGCGCGGATCAATTCGGTCTGACGACAGAGAAAAGCTGGTATCTGGAGAACATCGAAATTATCGACAACTTTCAAGTCGGCGATTTCGTGAATATCGGTCAGGATCGGCAGAGACAGATCCCTCTTGATTTTGGCCATTATATCAATTGCAGCTTCGTCGCCGATGGATACGAAAGAATTGCCCGAAGTACGGTTGGCTTTGCGATAGGAGGATTTATAGATCAAGGGCAGATCGAGTTTCCGGCAAAGTTCTTCAAGATACCGGGCAGTTTCGAAACTGGTGGCCTCATCTTCGACAACACAATTACCCGCAATCAGAAAAAAGTTCTTTCCGATCCCGATTTTTTCGATAAGTTCACTCATGGGTCAATAATATAAAGCCGGGGATAATCAGGGGCAAGGAGTTAATCCCGGTTCAGGAGAGATCAATCGGCAGGAATCCGGGTGCTATAAGAGTTAAAGAACTCTCTTTTTTTCGATCCAACAAGATTATCCCGATAAACGCAATTATTTACAATTCTGTCGTTATTCTTGATTTTTCAAGTAAAAACCACTTGACTCGCGTATTACAAAGTAATAATATGGTTGGGGTGTCCCTCTTGGTGAAAGTGAAAATGAAGAAGAATAAATCGGAAATAATTACTTTTAAGGCCGATGAAGAGCTGGCGGAAGCTCTTAAAGATGTTCCCAATCGTTCGGAATTTATTCGTATTGCTGTAGCCGAGGCTTTGGGTTCTGGCTGCCCGCTATGTCAGGGGACGGGAGTCTTGTCTTCAAGCCAGCGAACGCATTGGAATCAATTCATTGCTGATCATAAGCTTGACCGCTGTGATGATTGTCGCGAATTGCATTTGACCTGTTTACGGACGGTTGTGACAGAGACTACCTGAGCCTGTCGAGTGGAATTTTCAGGCACATAAGAGCATAAACCTATGAGAATATCGATAATTTGGACAATCCTAATCGGCGTGATACTTTTTGCTTTTGCGGCCACGTTTTCAGTGGCTGACGATAAGGCCCAGACCGACCGCCTCCGGGTATTTGTCGGCATTCTACCCCAAGCCTATATTGTGGAACAGGTTGGCGGCGATATTGTGAAAGTGGGGGTGTTGATTGGGCCCGGGCAATCGCCGGAAACTTTTGACCCCACACCCAAAGATATAATCCGGCTTTTCGAAATCGATGCCTATTTTCAGATTGGCCTGCCATTTGAAACGCGGTTGATTCAAAAAGCGTCAGACCTGGTCGATAATTTCAACGTCGTCGATACTCGCCTCGGAATAACCCTGCGGACTATTTCCGATCACCACCACGGAGATTTTATTCATCAGGGAGAGACTGATCCTCATATCTGGCTCGATCCGGAACTACTGAAAATTCAGGCTCAAACGATCTGCCATGAACTGTCTCGCCTGCGACCCAATCATACCGGATTATTCGAGGCCAATCTGAAGGTGTTGGAAACAAGACTTGATCTCGTTGACTCGACCGTTGCCGATCTTCTGGCTCCACTGAACGGAGCCGGCTTCTTTGTTTTCCATCCATCTTATGGTTATTTTGCTGACCGATATGGTCTTAAACAAGTGGCCGTGGAAACCGGCGGCAAAGAACCGGGAGCACATCATTTGACCGAACTGATTGAAGAGGCTCGTCGGGAGAATATTTCCGCCATATTTATACAGCCACAATTTTCAACCAAAACGGCCGAGGCGATAGCTCATGAAATAGACAGCCGCATAGTAATTCTTGATCCTTTAGCCCGGAACTGCGTTGATAATCTGGAAACTATGGCTCGCGATATTTTCAAAGTTCTGAATACCGACAATAAGGGAGTCTCAGAATGACCGTTTCCTCGCCGGCTCCCATAATAACGCTCAAAAACATCTCTTTTTCATACGGCAACGGACCGGCATTGGAAGACGTTTCCTTCAATGTTGCTCCCCTCGATTATGTCAGTATTGTCGGACCTAACGGCGGCGGTAAAACGACTCTTCTTAAATTAATGCTCGGCTTGTTGAAACCTACATCCGGGGATATCCGAATTTTCGGGAAATCGCCCGAACAGGCCCGTCCTTTGATCGGTTATGTCCCGCAACAGTTTCAGTTCGATCCCAAATTTCCGGTGCGCGTCATTGATGTCGTTTTAATGGGACGTCTCAATCCGGGAACGCCTTTCGGAGGTTACCTGCAAAATGACCGTAAGGCGGCCATGAGCGCCCTGCAGGAGATGGATCTGGCCGATATCTGCCGTCGTCATTTTTCCGAACTATCCGGAGGTCAGCGTCAGCGAGTGCTTATCGCTCGAGCCCTGGCGTCCGACCCGAAACTTCTGATGCTTGACGAACCGACCGCCAATATCGATGTCGCCGCTCAAAATGAGCTTTATGAGTTTCTTCAGGGAATCAACCAGCGCATGACGGTTGTTGTTGTCACTCACGACGCCTCCTTTGTAGCCGCGTTTGTCAAATCGGTGCTTTGCGTCAATCGCCGAGTGGTCAAACATCCGACCAGCGAATTCACCGATGAAATGAGTACCGACCTTCACGGCGGTAAAGTGCGGTTTGTTCAACACGACCATATTCACCGGACGACCGAAAACGGAGAAAGCGCGCATGATTGAGTTTTTTCAGGCGGTCGGTCGCTTTTCCTTTCTCCAATATGCTCTTTTAACCGGAGTGCTGGCTTCGGTCGCCTGCGGTATCATCGGCAGTTATGTCGTCACTCGGCGGATCACCTATGTGGCCGGGGCCATTGCCCATTTTGTCCTGGGCGGAATGGGTCTGGTTCGCTATTTGAACGTCGTTCACGGCTGGACATTTTTGCAGCCGCTTTACGGCGCTGTCGTTTCGGGCCTTCTGGCAGCAGTCATTATCGGATTAGTCGGTCTTTATGCCCGGGAACGTGAAGATACGGCCATTGGCGCGGTCTGGGCGCTGGGGATGGCTATCGGGCTGATCTTCATTTCCCAGACACCGGGATACAATCAGGACCTGATGAGCTATCTGTTCGGTAACATCCTGCTGGTCAGCATCGCCGATTTATGGATGATCGCCGGATTGGACCTGCTGGTCATCTGTTTCGGTCTGCTTTTTTACAACCGTCTGCTGGCCATCTGTTTCGACGAGGAATTCGCTCGCATTCGCGGTATCAATGTCGGTCTTTTTTATATTCTGCTTCTCTGTCTGGCCGCTTTGACCGTGGTTATTCTGGTTAACGTGGTCGGGATCGTCATGGTCATCGCCCTGATCACCCTTCCGGCGGCCACCGCCGGGCATTTCACCAACAGCTTGTCGCGAATGATGATTCTGGCGACATTATTTTGTGTCTTCTTTACGACGGCCGGGCTGGCTATTAGTTACGGCCCCGACCTTCCAGCCGGAGCGGTCATTATCGTCGTCGCCGGAGTGACGTATTTGTCAGTCGTCATCGGAACGAAACTCTGGCATTCACGTTAAAAACATTCTCGCCATCACCCGGACTGTAATCAAAACCGCTTAGAGCAACTTTATTTAAACCTTGCCAAGAAGTTATAACTATTGTATCAAAACTATTATGAAAAATCTAATCATACTCGCGGGGCTGACACTAATTCCCCTGAGCGGCTGCGTTCAGGAAAAAATCGATTATCAGGTTTTGCATCGAGATGCCCTGGTGGCCGACACGCACAGCGATACGCCGTTGCGAATGCTCAAGGGTTTCGATTTTGCCGTGCGTGACACCACCGGCCATATGGATATTCCTCGCCTGCAGGAGGGCGGCGTCGATTTGCAGGTTTTCGCCTGCTGGCTCAGTACCGATACACCAATCGAAGAATGCCGATCCAAAACCGACAAACTGATTGATTCGCTGACTGCTCAGGTGGAACGCCATCCGGACAAAATCGCCTTTTGCCATACCGCCGCCGAAGCGGAAGAGATAATCGCCTCCGGCAAAATAGCCGCTTTTATCGGTATCGAAAACGGCGTGGCAATCGAAAACAGTCTCGACAATCTTCAGCACTATTATGACCGCGGTGTCCGTTATATGACTTTGACTCATACGGCCTCCGGCGATTGGTGCATCTCCTCGGCCGACACTCTGCCGGCTTTCGAGGGCTTGACCGATTTCGGTCGCGAGGTCGTGAAAAAAATGAACGAACTGGGGATGATCGTCGATATATCTCATTCTTCCGTGCGGGCGGTCGAGGAAATACTTAAAGTGACCATCGACCCGGTCATCGCCTCACATTCCTGCGTTCATGCTATCTGCCCGCATGACCGTAATCTGACCGACGATCAGATCAAAGCCGTGGCCAAAAACGGCGGCATGATCGGTATCAACTTTTATGGCGGCTATATTTCGGCCGAATGGAATCAACTTTCCGATTCCTTCTGGACCGCTCATCAGGTGGAAGTCGATTCCATCAAAGCCCTGTATCCCAATGACTATTCTCTGAGGCAACAGGCGTATAAACCGCTGTTGGCAGAAATGCGTGTGTTGCGGGAAAAATTGAACGTCGATGTCGGGTCGGTCGTCGATCATATTGACTATATAGTCAAGCTTGTCGGCCCCGATCATGTCGGCTTCGGTTCCGATTTTGACGGCGTTTATGGCTTGCCGCAGGGTTTGACCGACTGTTCGATGGTTCCCTCGATTACAGAAGAATTGGTAAACCGAGGTTACGGCAAGGCTGATATTCGTAAAATTCTGGGCGGGAATTTCATGCGCGTCTTCCGTACGGTATGTGACAAGTAAAATACTTGGAAACAGATTTTCAGGGAGGTGACTATGGACATTATGGATCGCGTCAAGAAGATCATCATGACCCCGGCTATCGAGTGGCAGGTGATCAAAGATGAAAACCTGACCATTGCCGATATGTTCAAGCAGTATGCCGTTATCCTGGCGATCATACCAGCTGCGGCCGGCTTTATCGGGCGAACGATGATCGGAATGTCGGTCTGGGGCGTCAGTACACGGGTTTCCTTTTTTGACGGTCTCGCCTGGGCCATTATGAGCTATGTCATGTCGTTGGGCGGAATTTTTATCCTGGGTTATATCATCGATGCTCTGGCACCGACTTTCGGATGCCAAAAAGATCTGAACGCCTCGATGAAAACGGCAGTATTTTCGATGACTGCCGGTTGGCTGGCTGGAATATTTTCGCTCATACCGGCCTTGTCGATTTTAGGCATTGTTGGCTTGTACACGTTTTACCTGTATTACATCGGGTTACGAGAGCTTAAAAACGTGCCGCCGGATAAACTGGTCGGATATTATGTGGTCACGTTGGTTATCGGACTGGTGGTTTTTTTGGTTATGGGTATCCTCGTTGCCGCCTTCACCGCAGGATCTTATAGCGGATCTTATTCAGGAAGCTGGTAAACATTATGATACACAATAAAACCATTGATCTGCTTTTAACGCGCAAATCAATCAGGAAATACACCGACGAAAAACCTTCCGACGAAATACTCGAAACCGTCGTCCGCGCCGCAGCTCAGGCACCCTTTGCGGCCCAAATGTGTTCTTTGCTTTTATCTCGCCGGGAAGGCAAAATCCCGTTCGGCGCCCCTCTGCTTTTCACTATCTGCGTCGATGCGCACAAGCTGGAACAGGTCATGGCTCGACGCGATTGGGAAACAGCTTCCAATGATCTATCGCTGTTGCTTTTCGGTCTGCAGGATGCGGTGTTGATGTCCGAGAACCTGGTTATCGCCGGCGAAAGTCTGGGTATGGGAAGCTGCTTCATCGGCAATGCGCCGTACCGCGCCGAGAGTATTATCAAACATTACAAACTTCCCTCGCGGGTTTTCCCGATAGTGCAGTTGACGATGGGTTTCCCGGCCGAAAATCCTCCTCCGCGACCCCGTTACCCGTTGGATTTTTTCCTGTTTGAAAATGAATATCCACGTTTCGATGATGACACCGTGGCGAAAGCCATGAAAGAGATGGATGATGGGTTTTTGGCCCAGGATTATTATCGTGAAGCCGACTACATGGTACCCCTCGAAGACGGCCGCGAAGAGACATTCACTTTCGATAATTACAGCTGGACCGAACATATGGGCCGCAAATGGGGTCAGTGGCTGAAATCGTCAAAAGAAATCCTTGAACAACTCGCCGCCTGCGGTTTTGATCTGACCGGGGGAAAGGAATAGTTTATTTTCCCTCCAGTCGCATCGGTTGAAATTTGCGATAGGTCACTGTCCGCCAGAGCCATTCGACCGGACCGAAACGGAAACGTTTCAACCACCACGGACTAAGATATAACTGCAAAGCCCACATACTGAAAACAAAACCGAGAAGCTCAAAGCGACTAAAGCGATTAAACTGCCCCAGCCCGTAGCCATAAAATATCGTCGTCATGACAATGGAATGCATCAGATAATTGGTCAGAGCCATACGCCCGACGGCGGCCAGACGGGCCTGCAGCTTAGGGAGAAAACCGTTCTTGTAAGCCAGCATCACCGCGCCGACATGCCCCAGAGCGACCAGCGGGCTGAAAACATAGGTGATGGGACCACTGACGGTGAATTCCACCAGGATGTTAAAATCGGCGACTATCAGTCGATAGGCACCATATATGACAAAGGGCAAACCGGCGCCGTATCCGATTACCATCATTGTCTTATAAAACCGGGTTGAACGCTCCCCGGAAAAGACTCCCAGTTTCATCAAGGCCATCCCCAGAAGCATCATACCACCGATAAACCAAGCTATAAACATCACCAGTCCGGCAGTCTGCAACATAATTACTTTTTCTGCCCGGGAAATGAAAATACCGGCATATCCGCCTCGCTGTGTCTCGATTTCCTGCGCGATATACTCAGGTGAGGGCATCAGGTCTCTGCTCATTTCCTTCCACATCTTCTGCATCATTTCCTGCTCGGTATCCAGGGTTTCATCCGCATTGAGAGCGACCTGCGCGTCGGCCGCCGTTTCTGAAGCATATTCGAAGAACCGGCCGATACCGAAATACAAAGAACTGGCGACCAATATCATAATTATCGCCGGTACAATCAACCATCTGGGCGAAACCCGGCGTAGAGGATACAGAATTAGTCCCACCAGGGCGTAAAAAACCAAGATATCTCCCCACCAGATAAAGTAGGCGTGAATGAGGCCGATGATCAAAAGCCAGCGCAGACGGCGATAATATATTTTGCGAAACTCAACACCCGATCCTTCCGCTCGATTAAACATGAGAATCAGTCCGGCTCCGAATAACATCGAAAATATGCTCATGAATTTTTGAAAAAACAGGATATCAGCTACGCCCCAAGTCGCCAAGTCGAGGCCGGTGTCTCCGCCGGCGATGGTCGGATTATTAAGAGCCATATCCGGAAGAGCCATGGTGATGATATTTATCACCAAAATCCCCAACAGGGCGAATCCTCGCAACATATCAACCGAGGCGAACCTATCGCTTGTCCCTACCGGTGATGACAACTGGGTCGGCAACGGCTTTTGAGTTGGGGGCGTGACGGGAAGGTCGGAATTGCGTTTTACGTTATCATCCGAGTGATCATCTACAGACATCAATCCCTCCGCTTTTTATTCTTGAAAAACGTAAAATATGTCAATAATTTATATCAAGCAAGATTTTCCGGTATAGTGAAAAGGCCTTAATTTGAGTTACGAAAAACTAACGGTTGGGTTACAAATAGATTATCCACAGCCGTAAGAGATTAAAAAAAATACCCAATCGGTCGATAATTCGGACTAATGAGCCCTAAATAAGATTCGTATAATATTGTACAACAGAGGATGTTTGATGAAATACTGC
>JAAEQF010000988.1 GCA_024231695.1 FCB group bacterium | reverse complement strand
CCAGAACCAGGGTGAATCATACAAGGCCATTGTCCTTGACGAATTCAAGAGTAAATATCGGATTGTATTGCGTGATGTTTTTCTGGTTGGCGAAATAAAGCGCAGGCAGGGCGTTATTCTCGGTCCGGGACAAGAGATCCTGGTGCAGGTCAAGCGGGCCGATCCCTGGGATGATTTACTCATGCTTGAACATGTTGAGGGATAGTCGACCTCCTACATGACGTCTATCCCTAATTCCGGGGACACCTTACTTATTTAACTTTTTTGGCTTCGTTTTTTTGTGCCATATTTGGTTAGTATCAAATACGATGATTTCTAGCGATAATTAGGTAAGGTGTCCCCGGAATTTTAAATCTCAAGTGTATCTAAAGGGCTCGCAACGGCTGTCAGACTTTTTTCCATGACATGCAGGTAGATTTCAGTGGTCTTGATATTGGCATGCCCCATCAGTTCCTGAACCACGCGAATATTGACCCCATTTTCGAGCATATGGGTGGCAAAACTATGGCGAAAGGTATGGCAACCGACACGCTTGGTAATGCCGGCCTGATCAACCGCACGCTTCACCGCCTTTTGCAAACCCGATTCAAGAACATGATGCCTGCGCTTTTTACCCGTGCGAGGATCAGTGCTCAGATTTTTCGACTGAAATACATATTGCCAACGGAAATCCTTGGGTGCGTTGCGGTATTTTCTTGCCAGAGCCTCTGGCATATAGACTTCTCCAAAACCTTCCAACAAGTCGTTTTTATGAAGTTTTTTTACCTTCTCCATGTGACCTTGCATATCTGCTTGGATCGATTGGGGAAAAAGCGTCGTTCGATCTTTGTCCCCCTTGCCCGCTCTAAGGTACAGCAAATTTCGCTCAAAATCGAGATCCTGCACCCGCAGCCTGATACATTCCATCAATCTGAGCCCGCTTCCGTACAGAAGCCGGGCCATGAGCAGATGTTTCCCATGCATTTGGTTCAATACCCGCTGCACTTCGCTTTGGGACATTACCACCGGCGGCCGACGATGGCGTTTGGCTTTTATTGGTTCAATCTCTTCTTCGATTATAATATCCAAAACCTTATGATAAAGGAAAACAATGGCATTTAATGCTTGGCGTTGGGTTGCTGCCGCAACTTTACCGTGCGTGGCCAAATGGCTCAGGAAGGCCTCAATCTCGTTTTTGCCCATATTCTTTGGGTGGGTTTTTCCGCCATGAAATTTAATATAGCGCAAAATCCAATCGCAATAAGTTTTTTCTGTCCGATACGCGTAGTGGTGATAACGCATGACCTGCCGGACTTGTTCCATGAGTTTGAGCCGGGGATTGGGGCGAAATTTATGCTTGTTTTCCATAATATTGTATTATATGGTAATAACATGGAAAAAACAGCATACTTTTCCACTTTTTGCAAATAATATCGCAATAGGTGGAAAATATTTCGATGCTATAAGGCCAATAGGTGGAAAATTTTCCTTATAGCAGCACTGATAAGCGGACCGCCTTCGGCGCTCCGCTTATCGGGCAGCGAGATGAACGATTGAGTCTGAGAGGCTACGCGCCAAAGGCGCTCCGCCTATCAAACTCAATCGAGCCGACCCCCTTCGGGCTCGCTCCGCTCGGTCGGTTGGCACGGCAAATTGCATTCACATGCAATTTCCGCCCCCAACCGACTGCGGCTCATCTCGCTGCCCGTTATG
>JAAEQF010000987.1 GCA_024231695.1 FCB group bacterium | reverse complement strand
GTTCATCTTCAACTCCGCCGGTCTGGCCTATGCCAAGCAGGAAAATGACATAACCGAGAAGGTTATCGAAATTCTTGAAAGCGGCGATTAAATTTGCCTTTGACGGTTAAAGAATTGGCCGATAAAATCGGCGCCGAGTTTCGCGGGGACGGTGAGGTCTTAATCGAATCGGCCGCCCCCATTGACATCGCCGGGGAAGGACAAATTTCCTTCCTGTCCAACCCGGCATACAAAAAACATCTGACCTCTACCAAAGCCTCGGCTCTGGTGGTTTCTTCTGACAGCGTCGTCGATCATTGCAGTTGCATTATCGGCGATAACCCTTACCTGCTCTTTTCGCGCATAGTTGATATCCTCTATCCGCCCGAATACGACAAAAACTGGACGGTGCATCCGACGGCGGTAGTGGCCGAATCGGCCAAATTGGCGAAAAAAGTTGAAATCGGTCCCCATGTTGTCATTGAAGATGGCGCGACTGTTGGTAATGAAACAGTTATTCGGGCCGGCAGTTTTGTCGGTAAGAAAGCCATTATTGGGAATAATTGCCTGATTGCCCCAAATGTGTCGATTTTGCATGGCTGTAAAATCGGCAACGAGGTCATTATCCATGCCGGGACAGTGATTGGTTCGGACGGCTTCGGTTTTGC
>JAAEQF010000986.1 GCA_024231695.1 FCB group bacterium | reverse complement strand
CCCGGTCACGGCGCCGTCTGCACGAAAACGATGGTAAACAAGATGATTGCCTACTGGCAATGCCTTCAGATTGCCTGCCGCGATCTTGTCGGGCATGGGTTGGCCGACGATGAAATTGTCGATGAAGTCATGCGTTTGTGTCATCTGGATGATATCGAGTTCAACCCGGTCAAACACGAAGCAAATATCAAAGCGGTCCTTCATTCCCTGCGGCAGGACAACGATTGATTAGTTGTCTATTTCAAGTCTAATTCCCGCTTTCGGACAGGGCCGACCGACAATTTAATTTTTCGTAACGTGCCATCGAGACTCCTTGCGTACTAATTGTCAATTAAAAAGTCGCGAAAGTCTGGTCAGGTAAGCCTAATTTGCATATAATAGACGGAGCTTATTAATAATCCAATCAACGGGAGGGACCCATGGTTAGTGCCAACGGCTTCCGAAAATTTGCGGCCATATTCGTGATCTGCCTTTTATCGACCGGGGCTTTGGCCTCATCAATGTGCAACCAGGTTTTCACTGTCTATGGAAAAACCAAAGGGGAACATTCGATTTTGTTCTGGGATGTATATATCGGCGGCGATTGTTATCATTGGTACACGCATGCGCTGTTTTTGGGATATGAACAACCGCATATTATGATGGATGGGCACGATTTCGGCGGTAAGGATTGGATTCCTCAAATACTAACAGATTTGCCGGTGGAGCCTTCTTTTACGATTGGTGAGACGGAGGGCCTCTACCGCATCAACCAAACGGCTTATTTTACACCGCCCGAGCATGATTCAACTTTCATGGACAAATATAGCCGTCTGGGGAATGATGGCCCCGCCGATGCCCGGCATTGGTACAATGAATGCCCGGTCAATTGTTCCGATTATCCGGTTTTTTATGGGGCCGAGAGCGAATTAATATATTCATACGACAAGGGCCTGTACAAAAACTACGGCTTCTCTCAAGTAATTTATTTCCCCGAATCCAAATACCTGGTTCTGGTCACCGATCAACCGGCAACAGCTGTGGGCGGGGATAATATGCACGGACTAATGGTCTATAAATTACACTTTCAAGAGGATAAATAATAGATGAAGGTTTACCTGCTAATGATAATTTTAATCATCATGGCCGTCCCCCTTTCCGCCGAAGAGCGGGGTGTGGGTTGCGAGCAAAAATTCGAATTGTTTGATAAGACAGTCGGCCGGCCCTCAATGATGTTTTATCGACGTGACTGGGTCAATGCCCGTGGATGTGATCGGCGGGTTTTTTATACTCTCTTTTTACTCCGTGATCGGGCTCATAAATTTGAATCATTAACTGTGCGCGGCAACTGGATAGGACGGCTCTACGAAAATATGCCGATCGAAAAATACGAAATCATTGAAGACTCGGCCGGTATCTATCATTTGGATAATACGCGATCTTTCCGCGTGCCCGAATTCGATTCGACCTTTTCTTCCAGATTCACCGCCCTGCCGGTGCAAAATATCAAGACCTGGAACTGGGAATGCCGGGAAGACTGTTATGATGAACCCGTCTTTGAGGGTTTGGAACCGGCCATGATTTACAGCGATCCCACCGGTCTCTACAAAAACTACGGGATCAAGGAAGTGCGCTATTATCGTCAGTCTGATTTTCTGATTATCCTGACCGAACAGCCGCTGCGTGACCAAAAGGATTGCACAATGAACGGACTGATGATTTTCAGTCTGCGCGACTGGAAATATTAGTTTAACAACCTGTCAATTGCTCAGATTTAACCTGACCCCAGCTTTCAGCCAGCGGCCGGGCATCGGGATCGTGCCGACTTCGCTGTAAGCGACATTGAACAAATTACTCGCCTCGGCGAATATCTCCAGCTTGGAAACTTTCCATGCCAAACGGGTGTCGATGATCAGATAATCGTCGTCGGTCAAACGGTCCAGATAACGTACTGTCAGGTTTTGTCGAATCGCTCCCGACCAGCGCCAATCAAGATCGCCGATCAGTTGATGGCGCAGATGATCGGCAATATATTTTGACTGAAGACACTGGACCGAATGATCTGAGTCAAGGAATTGATAACGCAATCCGACCGATGACAGCGGAAGATTGCCGCTCAGACGATTGACATTTAACCGGGTGGATAACTCAAAGCCGGTGGTTATTACCGAAGCTGCGTTTTGTACCTGCCAGGCCGATAACGAATCGGGGCGCACCCAGTCGATCAGGTCCTGACCGTCACGGACAAAAACCGAAATTTCATTTTGACCCCAGCGACTTTGATGCTTGAGGCCGATCTCATAAGTCCAGGATTTCTCCGGTTTGAGATCAGCGTTGCCCATGTTGGCCGGGCTTTGATAATAAAGCTCGGTATAAGTCGGCACCCGAAACGACCGACCGGCTGCTGCATACAGGCGCAGTCCGCGGCTGAGGCGATAACCGATATCAACGCCGGGCCACAGACGCCAATCCCAGTCAGTATAACGATAAAGGGTAGCGCCCGGCACGATGGTGAGATTTTCGATTGGGGATAGCTGAGCCTCAAAAAACAGCCCGCCTTTGAGGCGATAATGATCGCCCAGCGATGCGCTTTTGATCTGTTCGCCGGACAACTCTCCGCCGAAATTCAAAACTGTCCCGGCAGTGGTCAACCCGGTTTGAAACTCCAAGCCGTATTGGTCGGTGCTGTGGCGGTTGCGATACCAGTCGGGCCGGTTGCGGTCGAGGATAAAATCATCCTTGTGGCGACGATAGAAAAGTTTCGGCGTCAAAACCAGCGGCCCACGGTACAACTCGGCATCGGCCTGAAGGAATAGAGTTTCGGTCGCTTCCCATTCATCGGGAAAGCGGTCGGAATAAAAACGATGGGCGCCGAATTGCTTGTCGCCGTATCTGACCGACAAGCCCACTTGCCCCGAAGGCATTTCTATCCCATTGCGATAAGCCAGGGTCAAAAGATCATATTCGGTGTTGTCTTGATATCCAGTGGAAAGGCGTCGCTCAATGACGGCTCGATGATGGATCTGCCCGTCGCGGGCGGTTAAGACATACGATTGCTCGAATAATCCATTTTCACCGACGGTCATTTCCGCCCTGGCCCCGCGCGGGCCGGGTGGCCGAGTGATAATATTGATTACGCCGCCGAAGGCGTTGGGCCCGTAAAGACGGGCTGCCGGGCCTTTTAGAATTTCGATCCGGTCGATCTCGGCGCCACTGACCGGCAAATCAAAGTTATGATGCCCGGTCTGCGCATCGGTAGTCTTACTGCCGTCAATCAACACCAGAGTCTGTTCGAATGATCCACCGCGAATACCGATATCGGCCTGTACTCCGGAGGCTCCTCGTCGCCGGATATCGACTCCCGCCGCATACCGTAAAAGAGTTTCAATGTCGGAAGAACCGCCGGCTTGGTCAGGGGAGAGGACTACGATCGATCGGGCCAGATCATGATAAAGAACCGGATGGCGGGATGCGGTCACTACCAAATCGTTCATTTCATAGATGAGACTGTCGCCGGTGGCCACCACTTCTGCCCGGACTGAAATATTTAATAAGGTTAATGCGACTGTAAGAAAACAGCCAATCATTACCAGGCGAGAGAAATTGCGTGTGATCATTTAGAAATCCTTTGTCCGGACGAGTGCTGTCGAAAGCCTGAAAGTAATCGAATGGATTGACATTGTCAAGCAGGGAGTGATTTGGGGCTGATTATGACTTGCCTATTTGCTCAATAATTCCAATAAACGAGCCTTGTCACGATCATCAAGTCCGTCCCAGAGGAATTCATAAAGGCTTTGTTTGAGATTTTTCAATTGTCCGGCTGATTTACTACCTTCCAGAGTCAGGCGAATGATGACCTGCCTTCCGTCGATTTTATCCCGGTTGCGCCTCACCAGACCTTTTTGTTCCAGCCGATCCAGAGTGCGGGTGATATTGGCATGGGGCAAGTCAAAATGATCGGCGATGTTTTTGACGGCCAGCCCATGCCCGGCCTGTTTTAGAATATCAAGGATGGTGAATTGTTCCGGCGTTAATGGTTTATCACCGGCGTTTTTTTTAAGCAATTGAATGAGGAATTCGCGCCGAGCGGCCCATTTGGCCAGCAAGGCCTCATCCAATCGTTGATTGAGATTATTATTCATAATGCCTATTATATGTATATACAGCTATTATGTCAAGGTTTCATTTATTGATGTAAATAAAATTGTACATGGCTGTCGATAATTTCTTGTAAGTTGTGACTATACAACGAATAACTGATACTTCAAGCTGTTTGGAGCGTAAGATGTAGGAGTCATTGTGTTTCAAAATAGGCAATATATTGATATTAGTTGTAGATACAGTTAAAAATAATTTCTTTGGGGTTGCTTTTTTTATTTTTACGTCTATTATATGCGCCATCAACATTGAAGATGGCAGTAAAAAGGGATTAAATAAAGGAGCAGGAAATGAGCAAAGTTAGAGTAGCTATTATCGGCGTCGGCAATTGCGCCTCGTCGTTTGTCCAGGGCGTCCAATTTTATCGGAACGCCAAAGATACAGATATGGTCCCCGGTTTGATGCATGTCAACCTGGGTGGCTATCATGTTTCCGATATTGAGTTTTCGGCGGCGATCGATATCGACGCCAACAAGGTCGGCAAGGACCTGTCCGAAGCGATTTTCACCAAACCGAACAATACCTTGAAATTTTCAGACGTGCCCAAAACCGGCATCACCGTCCAGCGTGGTATGACTCACGATGGTCTGGGTAAATATCTCAGCGAGGTCATCACCAAGGCTCCCGGCGACACGGTTGATATCGTTAAACTGCTCAAAGAAACCAAAACCGACGTGGTCGTCAGTTATCTGCCGGTCGGTTCGGAAGAGGCGACCAAGTGGTATGTCGAGCAGATTCTTCTGGCCGGCTGTGGCTTCGTTAACTGTATTCCGGTCTTTATCGCCCGCGAAAACTATTGGCAGAAGCGTTTCGAGGAAAAAGGTCTGCCGGTGATCGGCGATGATATCAAATCGCAGGTCGGCGCGACCATTACGCACCGAGTACTTACTCGCCTGTTTTTGGAGCGAGGCGTTAAACTGGAGCGGACCAGCCAGCTCAACGTGGGCGGCAACACCGATTTCCTGAATATGCTCGAACGGGAACGTTTGGAATCGAAGAAGATCTCCAAGACCAACGCCGTGACCAGCCAGATTGATTACGAAATGGAACCGAAAAATATTCATATAGGACCTTCCGATTACGTCCAGTGGCTGGATGACCGCAAGTGGGCTTATATTCGAATGGAAGGTACCACCTTCGGTAACGTGCCGTTGAATATAGAATTCAAGATGGAGGTCTGGGACAGCCCCAACTCGGCCGGTGTGGTTATCGACGCTGTTCGTTGCTGCAAGCTGGGCCTGGACAATGGGCTCAAGGGTGCACTTCTGGCGCCGTCAGCTTATTTCAAGAAATCGCCGCCGGTTCAGTACACCGATGCCGAAGCACGGGAAATGGTTGAGGAGTTTATCAGCAAATACGGACAGAAGACCGGCAAGGCCAAAACGGCCAAAAAGTCAACCCGCAAGCTGACCCTCAAGCAATCGACCAAGAAAACGGCCACGGCCAAACCGAAACGGAAAGCCACACAGAAGAAAAAAGTTGCTGAAATTGCGTGATTAATTCACTACCTTAAAGGCGGCCTTGAAAAGGGGCCGCCTTTTTTTATGAGATGAAAAAGAATAACGGCATATTCATAACCTTCGAGGGGATCGACGGCTGCGGTAAGTCCACGCAGGCCCGGTGGCTGAACGCCAATTTGAAAAAAGCCGGGCATGAAGTGGTTTTTCTGCGCGAACCGGGCGGCACACCGTTGTCCGAACGGGTACGCAATGTCCTTTTGAACCGCCGACTGGAAATATCACCGGTGGCCGAACTGCTTTTGTACGAAGCGGCGCGGGCACAATTGGCCGAAACGATAATCAGGCCGGCCTTAGCCGAAGGCCGAATTGTAGTTTGTGACCGTTATTTTGATTCGACCGTCGCCTATCAGGGCTATGGGCGTAAACTGGACCGGCGACTGATCGATCGTCTCAACGCCCTGGCCTCATTTGGAATAACTCCCGATATAACTTTTATTTTCGACGTCGATTATAAAACCTCACTCTCCCGCCGAGGCAAAAGACCCGACCGGCTGGAAAAGGAGAAACAGGCCTTCTTCAACCGGGTGCGAAAAGGATTTGTCGAATTGGCCTCAAAACGGCGGATAGTGCTGCTTGATGGACGGCAAGACATAAAAACTCTCTTCGAAATTGTCCGTCAGCGCGCGGAAAAGCTGATTGCCCAATCACGGGATAACCATGCCCGATAAGAAAGATATCATCATTGGTTTTGCTTCGATCGCGATAATTTTCCTGATCCTGTTTTTTTCAGGTATTTACCTAATCGGCGATCCGATGCTTCGAGGCGCCTTTATTTTCAGTTCCACCGCCCAGTTTATCACCCGGGAATATCCGCTGGAGGTTTCGACCGGCGATATTTTTGCCCACGCCGAACGCTCGCTTTTCGAACAACTCGACCCGTTCTCGTTCCGACTGGAACGGCAGGATTACGATTATATGCTGGAAGAATCTTCCGGTAAATACGGTGGTATTGGCATTTCCATCGTTCCCCGCGATACGCTGTTGATGGTGATGGCTGTACGCGAGGATGGCCCGGGGCATACGGCCGGCATGAAAAGCGGCGACCTGATCGTTTCCGTCGAAGGTCAACCGGTTCCGCCGGATAACCCGACTCAATCGATTACGGCTATCCGTGGTCCGGCCGGAAGCGACCTTAATTTGACCATCTATCGTCCGGCCATCGACGATACTATTCCGCTGACTTTGACCCGCAGTGATATCAAACTCGAACATCTGACCTATTTTGGACTGACGGAAAACATGGCTGGATATATTCGTATTGCCGATTTCGAATCCGGTTTGACCGAGGACCTGGAGGAGGCTATGGTCGAGTTGGAAAGCCAGGAGCCGATCGGGTATATCATTGACCTCAAGAGCAATCCCGGTGGGTATTTGGATGAAGCTATCGATGCGGCCGATCTTTTTCTCGATGAAGACGACTTGATCGTCGGCATCGACAGCCGTTCACGCTGGCGGAGTCAAGCTTTTTTTGCTTGCCGAACGCCTTCTACCAGTAGGCCAGTAGTAATTCTGACCGACCGGGGCTCGGCGTCAGCGGCCGAGATATTTGCCGGGGCCTTGCGCGGTGCGCAGCAGGCTGTTCTGGTTGGAGACACAACCTTTGGCAAAGGTCTGGTGCAGACCGTTTACGGATTGGCCAATAGTGATGCCATTCGACTGACCACCAGCCGTTATTATTTTGCCGACGGCCGCTATCTTAATCCCCCCGATGAAGAACTGAACTTCACCGGGCTGGCCCCCGATCTGGTTTATAAGGACAAGGGTGAGATTGCATTTCAGGAACTGGTCCTGACCGGATTTTTGCTCTATGATTTCGTTGATGCTCACCAGGATTTTCTGGATATCTATCCCGATAATTTTAATTATCCCGATACGGTCATCACTCTGTTCGAAAGTTTTATTCATGAGCGCGGGATAACTTACCGGTCATGGCTGACCGATCTGGTTGACCTGACTATCCTCGATCAAAGACTCACTGACGGCTCCGACCGGGTGATAAATGAACTGGAAAAATTGCAGGCCTTGTCGGAGATAAGTGACCAACAGGCCTACCGGCGTTGGGCCGATTTTGTAAAATTTCAAATACGGCGGTTAATAGTCGAACGACGCAGCGGCCGGGCGGCGGCGTATCGGGAAGTGATTGTACCCAGCCGGGATGACATCCGTCTGGCGGAAAGTATCCTGACCGATCACACGGTTTATGATTCGCTGATGGTTTCTTCGGCCGAATTGGACAGCCTGACCATTCAGTAGGCAAATCACTACCGTAGCAAATGCCATAAAAATTCAGCCGGGAAATTGACAAGCGGCGTTTTGGCGTGTATAATCTATTCATACGAAGAACATTTTCCCTTGTAGGAGGCAAACAATGGCTGACGATAAGTTCAGGATCGAAAAAGACACCATGGGCGAGGTCAAAGTCCTCGCCGATCGCTACTGGGGCGCGCAAACCCAGCGTTCATTCGAAAATTTCAAAATCGGTTACGACCGCATGCCGCGCGAGATAATCCGCGCTTTCGGCATTCTCAAAAAAGGGGCGGCCATGGCCAACGCCGAATTGGGAGTTTTGCCCAAAGATAAAGCCGAACTGATTTACAAGGCCGCCGATGAGGTTATCGAAGGCAAACTCGACGACCATTTTCCGCTGGTCGTCTGGCAGACCGGAAGCGGAACGCAGAGTAATATGAACTCCAATGAAGTTATCTCCAACCGGGCCATCGAAATGGCCGGCGGTAAAATCGGCTCCAAAGACCCGATTCATCCCAATGACGACGTCAACAAGAGCCAGTCGTCTAACGATGTTTTCCCGACGGCGATGCATATTGCCGCCACCGAAGAGCTGACGCACCGGCTTATACCAGCCATGGAAAAGCTGCATGCGATCCTCAAGGCCAAAGAGGAAGAGTATGCCGATATTATCAAAGTCGGCCGCACACATCTGATGGACGCCACGCCGCTGACGCTGGGGCAGGAATTTTCCGGGTACCGGGTCCAAATCGAAAATGCCATCGAGCGTGTCAAGGAATCCTTGAAATATCTCAAAGAATTGGCTCAGGGCGGAACCGCCGTCGGCACCGGTCTCAACACTCATCCCGATTTTGCTGTAACCGTAGCTGCCAAAATTGCCGAATTGACCGGCCTTGATTTCGTTACCGCGCCGAACAAATTTGAAGCTCTGGCCGCCCATGATGCGGTCGTTTATGGTCATGGCGCCCTCAAATCGCTGGCCTGTGCGCTTATGAAACTGGCCAATGACATGCGCTGGCTGGGTTCCGGACCGCGCTGCGGTCTGGGCGAACTGGCCCTGCCGGCCAACGAACCGGGTTCCTCAATCATGCCCGGCAAGGTCAACCCGACGCAGTCGGAAGCGATGACCATGGTTTGCGCTCAGGTCATGGGCAACGACGTGGCCATCAATGTCGGCGGACTATCCGGTAATTTTGAACTGAACGTTTTCAAACCGGTCATGATTCACAATTTCCTCCATTCAGTTCGGCTGCTGACCGGCACGATGAACTGTTTTGTCGATAAATGCCTGGCCGGAGTTGTGGCTAATAAAGACATGATTGCCCGCCACAAGGAAAACACGCTGATGCTGGTCACGGCTCTCAATCCGCATATCGGTTACGACAACGCGGCTAAAATCGCCAAGAAAGCTCATGCCGACGGCACAACGCTCAAGGAAGCGACCATCGAGTTGGGACTTTTGACGGCCGAGGAGTTTGACGCCAAAGTGCGGCCGGAGAATATGATCGGGCCGAAGAAATAATCCAGACCTGAAAAAAGTAGCTATAAATCGCGCGGTGAAGGATTTTTTACCGCGCTTTTTTTTTATCAGATTTAATCAAATTATTCGGTTATCGCCCGTATATCTGTAAACAAATCCCGGCCACACATCAAATGATAATCAGCACCAGAGGAAAGTTTTGAGGGGGTGCTATAATATGAAACTGTGGAATATTGCCGTCCCGATTCTGGCTGCCATGATCGCTCTGGCCCTGCCGCTGACGGCCTTGGCCCATTGCCAGATTCCTTGCGGCATCTATGACGATCAAGCCCGTTTCGATCTCCTGCAGGAACATATAACGACTATCGAAAAATCGATGAAGTTGATCACTGATCTAAGCGCTGCGAGCGAGATGAATTACAGTCAAATCGTCCGTTGGGTCGGCAACAAGGAAGACCACGCCGAGAAATTTATGACCATCGTCACCGACTATTTCATGGCTCAGCGAATTAAGCCGGTCGAGGTCGAGGGGGATGGCTACGCGACCTATCAGAAGAAAGTCGAACTATTGCACCAGATGCTGGTCTACGCCATGAAATGCAAACAAACGGTGGAGGGATCGCATACCGTAAAGCTGAGTCAATTACTTGAGGATTTTAAGAAAATCTACCTTGCCCAGTAACGGTAAATTGGTAGATTATATTAATTGTGTGAACATTTAGCGTGTATGAACGTATATACTTATAATCGGCCACATGGATAGTACCCGGGTGGCCGCTTGACAGCTCTTTGTCAATGGAGATCGACAGCATATGTACCCTTCGATAGAGGGGGGGCGTATATTGAAGTGTTTTACGCTTGAGCCCAAGTTGATAATAGCTGTCCGGGACGCCTCATGGATGAGTAACTTACTTCGCATCGGCGTCCCTTTTTTTTGCCTGAAATTTAGTGTGAGCGCTAAAGTGTTTTACTCATGATGACACTGCGGTAGTTGGTGAGATCCCAGTCAACATATTCTATAAAACGATAACCGAGCTTCTCATACCATTTGATCAGATGGTCGGATTTTTCGGAAGTATTCAGACCGATTTCGGCCAAACCAATTTGTCTGGCCCGGTTTTCGACAAACTCGACCATCATCTCCCCGATACCCTGTTTTTGAAACTCAGGATCGACGGCAAACTGGCCGAACTCAGCGATGTCACCGCGCTCCAGCCAGGGCGATCCGCCGAGGATATCCGGTGGATACAAATTTATGGTGCCGATAATCCGGCCGTTGTCTTCGGCAACGAAACATTCACCTTTAGCGATTCTTTTGCGAGTAATATCGGAGTCCTGCCAGGTGGCCAGATATTTCAGGCCCATGTCGGCCAGGACCTTGTAACTCCGATGCAAAAGCTCAGTCAATTCCTCAATAGAATCTTTATCACTTATAGGACGGATGATGACATCGGCGCTACTCATGAATTCAATATATCTCTGAATTTAGTTTTGGTCAAGAAAAGAGGATGGGTGGCCTGCGTCTTCAGACGCAGGAATTCGCAGTTGGCGCACGAGGATTCGCCGCCACACAATATACAGCGGACCGCCTGTCTATTAACTTCAAGCCATGCGTGTCCAGTTTAGGCTGAGCGCAGGGCGCGGTTGGGATACCGCGCGATCCTGCGTTTTAAAAGGATGTGTTTTTTACCGCAGATGTTTCCTATTTATAATTATCGGTAAATTTGGACTATCCCTTCACACAGTAACCAACCGTAGTAAACCGGCTGCCTCTAAGCCGGTTCTGTTGAAGCTATTTTAATTGCAATCGAGCACACCATTGTCATCAGGGTCGCAAGGCTCCGGTCCACTCTTAAAGACGTAATTGATCAGGAAAACCGCATCGCCGACATTAACGCTGCCGTCGCAATTGGCATCCCCGCATAAGGGTGTAGAAGTTACTATCATGAAATCAGTTGTTCCGCAATCATTGTAGGCTGGCGAAATTACACCACCATTTACCGGACACAAAACGAACTCGGTGGCCGGTCCTATGAACGTCGTGTCAAAATCAACAATATGATCAGGCGCATCTATAGGTACCTGAGCCCACATTGTGGCAAAAAGTCCTCCCGATTGTGGTCTGATCTGATCATAGGCACTGTTCCAGTAGATTTCCACTTCATTGTTGGCAGGATCAACAGTATACCCACGACCTACTTCAGTACTTGTCATAGAACCGATAAAACTGACGGATGTAATTTCGATAATGGGCGAGTCGTGTTTGAATCCCATCGATGCGGAGCGGATGGTATCTGTATTCGTGATGTAGATGGGAATGGGGACTGAGTCGCCGGTAAGCTCATAGACTACAACTGGACATCCAAGGTTGACGCTATTGCCGCCCGCGGGTGAGGTACAGGCTACGGAACCCTGACACGGGGGATCACCGGCCACCCACAGGTGTTGAATCAAATACCAGGCGTCACCAATGTTTACAGAGCCGCACTCGTCCATGTCGGCATCGCCGATAGGTGCGGGGCCGTCATGGAACATATAGTTGATCAACCAGTAATAATCATCAAGGTCGATATTTGCGTCATCATTGAGGTCACCGCACGCACTCTGCACTTCGAAATCCTGGGCGTTCAACTCACTGCCGTTCATACCCCAGGGCATAAGAACGGATAATACCAGCATGGCCAACATCGAATTGAATAAGAATGAACGATTCATTTTATTTTCCTCCCGGATAAATAAATATAACTTACAATGGTGTGTTTTCAATGGATGTGATTCTTCCTAACCCAATATAACGCGAAACCCAACTACGTCAAGGTGTTATTCAGGCGGAGCCTGCTTTTGGCTGTCGCGTAGATGATCTTAATTCTGAAGATCAAATTTTTTGAGTGTGAGGCAAGCGAAGCGTGCCGAACCAAAGTCAGCCTCTGCCTGCAGGCGATGCCTGGTCGCCACAGCTTGCCGTGGGTTGGATTTCGATCAATCGGAAGTATCGCTACTGGTGAAGTAGAACTCGAAACAGACGAGGATATGGGGTTGGCCCGCGACGGAGCAGGCCAACCACGACATAATCTGTTTATCCGGGGCTTTACTTTTAATATTACCGATTCTTATCGACCAATTGCCGGACCAACTCTTTCAATTCAGCAACTTCCGATTCGAGTTCCTGATTTCTTTTATACAGCTCCTTCACGCCGGCCAGAGCCACACCGGCCACGTCGCCGTATGATAAGTACTGATTGTCGCGCGAACCATCTTCACGAACAGTACCGACGTCAAAGGCGCCGACAAAATCCTCGGCCACAGGACCAATATGGCGCTCGTCCGATTCTTTGTAATTCCATGACTCGATAGACATGTCGGAAATTTTAGTCATCAGCTCTTCGCTATCAATGGTCTGGAAATTATCTTTGAAGTCGCGACTGGAGCCGTTAGTCCACATGCCGCCACCGGAAAGATATGCTCCATTACCATTGACGCCATTGGTGCCAACATGGATGGGATACAATATCCCCCCGTCATGATCATCCCGGTTCAGACCAAGCCGGCCGGAATTGAGAGAATCGTAAAAAACGGTGGTGTAGCTGCTGTTGACATACACATTTTTGCCAAAGGCCATCGTATAGTAGGCCAGGCCGCCCAGGGTATCATAGGCTCCCCCCGGGATGACGGAGTAGTCACCGTAAATATAGTTGCTTTCTCCACCAGGAATTACAGACGAGGATGCTTCTACTTCGTTATTGTGTCCACCGCCGACATGACTGTAGTTATAACTGGTGCTGTTTCCATATCCGCCACTGATCGAGGTGCCATACCCGGCGGCAGTATTGGAAAATCCTCCAGTTATGCTGCAATATGTCGAATCGGCGATGTTGTTTCGTCCACCGGAAACAACCGCCGCCTCTCCCGTAGCTTCATTGCGCCGCCCGCCGCCTACGGTACTCCAGATACTGTCAGTAATGTTGCGCTCACCGCCCCCAATTGTTGAGTAGTCACCATTGGCGGTATTGTTCTCACCTGCTACAAAGGCGTAGATTCCGCCATTGGTGTGATCCGGTCCGATAGTGGCTTTACCGGCGGCGAACAAGTTACCAACATTGTCGACATCAAAGCGTGATTCGTTTTCCGGCCATTTGAGACAACTGATAAAATCGCCCGATACGGCCGAGGCGACAATAGCTTTTCCCGTTCCATCGGCGGCAAGGTTATGAACCGGGCCGGAACCGTTGTTTCTGGCAAATATAGTCGCATCGTCATCGTTGTTATATGCAAATATCGCAAACCGGTTTTCGCTTTGGGCCCAGAGCCCGATCCCTCCCGAGCCCACGTCATCGTTTATTGCGGCAACCGCAGCAGCATTGACTGTGGCCCCTGAGGCGTCACTGACGCCGCGGATGGCCACGCCCCCAGCGTCGCCCTCAACATGAAGTTTGGCCGTTGGCGTTTCGGTGCCGATCCCGACACTGTCGATGATGTCGGTCAGGTATGTGAAATTGCCGGGGCACTGCCAGCAGCTGCTTCCACTCCCCGATGCTGCCTGCCACGTACCTACCCCATTGACATCGCTGGTCATGACATAGCCATCAGATGCGCCGTTGGCTATTTTTAGTCCGTCTGGAGTGAAATAGGCTACAGTGTCATCTGCTCTAACTGCGGGGGGATCTATCATGAACATACCACTAGGACCATAGGTGTAAGTAATATCAGATAAGGTTACTTTGTACGTAAGTCCGGTTCGAGCCAAAAGAGTTGTGTCGCGGTTCTCGCCGCCGTCTTCGGTATGGAACATACTGAATCCATCGGCTTTCCACAGGGAGGAATCGAATACCATTTCATTATCACGATCGATCATGGTCATTTCGGGTCCGCTGGTGTCACACGATTGGGCAATTAATGCTTGAGGATTTTCGGTTGGAAAATCATGCCAGCCGCCCCTCATCTGGAAACTTGCCCCAGTGCTATCAGCGGTGATGCTGAATTCGGACAATGGGTCTTCCTGTGTGATGGTGCCCGGGTAGCGACCTCTCATGGTAGTCGTACGGGCGTCACAATTGAGGTAGAAAGTAGAATCTCTGATCAAAAAGTGACTGCCGGAAGATTCGGCGGTAAGCTTAAAGCCGGGATCGGTTGATCCAGGAGGGGTCCCACGCATCATTGCACTGTTATCGTCGGTAGTTATAGCGATACCTCCCCACCATCCATCCCCGCCGCCCAATGTGATCATACTACCGCTGCTGTCGGCGCTGATTGTTACTTCTGCATCTCCAGGATCGAATCCTTGGCTCACTGGAAAAACTTTGAGAGCCCCCGGCTCAGTATAAATATCCCCGCTAATACCATGGGCGTAACCGGCAAAGGGCACAGTGCCAAATTGAGTGCGCGGCATAATAACCGGATCCTCGCTAATCTGAACTTCAAGGTAAAGCTTTAATAGTGTAGTGTCACGGGCAGTGGTTAATGAATCCTGTAATATCGGGTTGATGCTCCCTAGCATGACGCTGAATCCGCCTTCAGTGACAGTAACCGATTGAGTCTCCGACCATTTTAAATTCCCCGCAGTTGCATCGTCGTAGATTCTGAACGTGATATCCAGGATGGCATTAACAGGCTGACCGATATCATCGGTTAGATGCCCTTGATAGCTTATCATCTGTGGTACATCGGCCCAACTGATTGTGAGGCAAAACAGGACAAAAAACGTAATTGCAATAACAATATGCCGGTTCATGGATTCCTCCTGGTTACATAAATATAACTTTCAATGGTGTATTATCAATGGATGTGGTTCTTCCTTACCCAATATAACGCTAAAAGCTATCACGTCAAGGAGTTATTCAGGCGGAGCCTGTTTTTGACTGT
>JAAEQF010000985.1 GCA_024231695.1 FCB group bacterium | reverse complement strand
GGCCGCTGAACCGCTCTGGGCGCGGCCTCCTCTCTCCCCCCGGGGGGCCTGTGGTTTTCTGCCTCCCTAACAGCCCGTGGCAAAGGTGCTCCGCGGCAAGGTCCAGGCAGTGGGTGGGAGGGGGGAACCCCAAGGGGGTTCAATATCAAAGCCCAGGGTAAGCGTCGCGGCGCGCAGCGCCGCGACGCGCCACCCTGGGTGGGGCGTGAAACAAGATTGTGAACCCTGAAAGGGTTCGATAAACGATGGCCCAAGAATCGAAACGATCCCGCATATGCCGCGGAATAGAGGCCAATCCCTATAAAACCCCTACAGGGTTTGGGAATTGATTGCTCGCCTACCCAGGGTGGCGCGTCGCGGCGCTGCGCGCCGCGACGCTTACCCTGGGCTTTGATATTGAACCCCCTTGGGGTTCCCACCACCCGCCCACAGAGGAACGCCAGCTCCTCCGACCGTGCGTTGTCGACTTTTACCACGGGCTGCTAAGCGAGGGGGGTGGTGGTCGACAGCTGTCGGAGCGCCGAGCGGCGGAAATCGGAATTGGTGGCC
>JAAEQF010000984.1 GCA_024231695.1 FCB group bacterium | reverse complement strand
CGGCAAAAGTGGCGTTTACGGTTTCAGTACTGCCGGCAATGGCGTTTCCGGGCGCACTCAGGGCGATGGCTACGGTGGGCATTTCACGGCCGAGGGCGCCAGCGGAACGGCAG
The DNA here is from genome assembly GCA_024231695.1 of FCB group bacterium. Taxonomy (GTDB): domain Bacteria; phylum Zixibacteria; class MSB-5A5; order GN15; family JAAZOE01; genus JAAEQF01. The sequence goes on along the minus strand of JAAEQF010000984.1, from coordinate 11,055 downwards.
TTTATGCTTCAGCCCCCGGGGGAGGCCTGGCCGGCGATTTCACTGGTGATGTAAATATTAATTCGGGAGGTTTGAATGTCTCGGATAATGGAACGGCCGGTGATTTTTATTCCTCCGAATTTTCCGCTTCTGATTCGGGCGTTATCTACGCCCGTTATGACGGATCGGTGTTTAGTTCATTTTTACCGTCGGCAATTAGCGGGTTCAGTCTCCCTTCCGAGGGTTATGGCGGTGTCGGCGGCTATTTTCAGGCAAACGGTGTCGGTGTTCTGGCCGAAGTCTACCGCGGCACTATTGATGCCGATGCCGTGGGTTTTATGGCCCTCGTGTCACATGGCGGACCTAATGTCACTAACACCGGATTTGACGCCAATATCAACGGCAGTAATGTCCGGGCAAACATAGGTCTCAATGTAGATGCTTCCGGTGCCGATGGTGAAAACTACGGCGCCATAATCAGGGCGGAAGATGCAATGGGATTAACACATGCCTTGAGGAATACTGGAACTTATACCGTTAGTTACTATGGCGATACTTGCACCGCCCTGCATGCTTATGCCAACAGCGGCGATTCGGCCAGTATCGGTGTGCGGAGCGAAGCCTATTGGGGTACTACGACCTATGGCGGGCACTTCTATGCCCATAGTGCCGGCGACAATTACGGCCTTTATGCCGAATCAATGCTCGGTGAAAAAAACTACGGCATTTATGCCAAAGCTCCGACCGGACTATTGGACTATGCCGGGTATTTCGACGGTGACGTCAAAGTCACCGGCGGTTTATGGGCGACGGCCAAGTATTTCCAGATCGATCATCCTCTGGACCCGGCCAACAAATATCTCAACCATGCCTGCGTTGAGTCAGCAGACATGATGAATATCTACAACGGCAATGTTACCACCGATGATGATGGTTTCATCAAAGTGACTTTGCCCGAATATGTGACAGCCCTCAATACCGATTTCCGCTATCAACTAACCGTTATCGGTCAATTTGCTCAGGCAATAATCGCCGAAGAGATATCGGGTAACGAATTTACCATCCGCACCGATAAACCGGGGGTCAAAGTCTCCTGGCAGATTACCGGTATTCGTAACGACGCCGCTGCCCGTTTCAATCGCCAACCAGTGGAGATGGATAAACCGGACAGTGAAAAAGGCACATACCAGAATCCCAAAGCGTTCGGGATGGGCGAAGAATTTGGGGTGCATTACCAAATGCAGAAGAAAGCGAGACTGTCCAATGGTGAAGATGCCGTGCAGTATCAAAGCGCAGTTGAAAGACGGCAAACAGACCAGTCAAGGAGGCCATAATGTATAGATCGTTAATTCTGATAGTCGCCGTGGTTTTTCTATGTATATCTATGACTCTGGCTGCATCTAAAGAAGCTGTCGATGAAAAATCGACAACTCCGGTTGAAGTTCAAGCCGGCAAATTGGAAAATGTAAAGATCGCTGAAACAGATGATGTCTCAACCGAGGCCAATCTCAATGATCCAGCTGCCGAAATTAATTGGTTTGCCATTTCTTTCGGTGGCGGGCAGAGTTTTTCACCCAGTTACTCTATGGGTATCACCATAGGCCAAACGACTGCCGGAAATTCAGTATCACCATCGTATATCCTCAACCATGGCTTTCAGCAGAATTTTACCGTAACCGATGACTGCTGTGATCGGCCCGGTGATGCCAATGGTGACGAAAGTGTGAATATCGGCGATCCCGTGTATCTGATAAATTACATCTTCAAAAGCGGCCCGCCGCCTTTTTGTATGAATGAAGGCGAGGCCAACGGAGATTGTGCGGTTAATATCGGTGACCCGGTTTACATTATCAACTACATATTTAAAAGCGGACCGCCTCCCATCTGTGGTTGCAGCAGTAGATGAGGTAGAATTGATGGCTCACTAAATATGTACTCCTCAGCTGCCTTCGAATTTCCGAAGGCGGCTCAAAACGCTTGCCCGAAAATTCGTATGGTGCTATCTTTGAGATATGATTGCAGATTTTGACAAAACATATTGGATGCAAATGGCCCTGCAGGAAGCCGCAAAAGCATATCGGATTGGCGAAGTTCCGGTCGGTGCGGTTATTGTTCTCAATGACCAGCTGCTGGGACGTGGATACAATCAAACGGAAAAACTTAAAGATCCCACGGCGCATGCCGAGATTCTGGCCATAACCTCGGCCTGCCAGGCAATCGGTGACTGGCGGTTGGATGGAACCTTCTTGTACTCGACCTTGGAACCCTGTTCAATGTGTGCCGGAGCAGCGGTTCTGGCGCGGATCACCAAAATCGTCTTCGGTGCTTCCGATCCAAAGTTCGGAGCCTGCGGTTCAATTTTCAATATCCCGGTCGAGACCCGCCTCAATCACCGCATTGAACTTGAAGGCGGAGTCATGGCTGACGAGGCGGCGGAATTAATGAAAACTTTTTTTCGGGCAATTCGGCAAACAAAGGGAGGCATCCATTGATTATGGACGAAGGCGTAATGATTCGCGTTTTGGCTCGAACGACGTTTCTTGGATTGGCTATGAATATCCTGGCGCCGATTATTTATATAGTTCTCGCTGTTTTTCTAAGTGGCGAATCGGCAGCCTTGGGTGGCGGATTGAAGCTGCCGAATCAGGGTTATTTGCAAACATTATTTTATGTTTTTCTGGCTATCGCCGTTGTTGGCCTATTGGCAACCTGGTATCTCAAGCGCAATCTTCCGTGGGGCGTGATTACTGCTGGAGGGAGGACGACCGAGGAACGTTTCGAGAGTGGCGCTCAGAAAATCGCCATTATCATTTTTGCTATCAATGACATTTATGCAGTTATGGGTGTGGTCTTGATGCTTATGGGTGCCGGTTTTGAAGTGATGATGATCTTTGTAGCTTTAAATTTTGTCGGCTATCAGCTTTTCAGACCCCGCCGTACGTTTTTGGAAAATGTTTGGGAGCGGATTGAGAAAGGTGTTTCGGGAACAGCTTCTTAAAAATTTCGCTTTACATTGGCCTTAAAATTGATAATTTGAATGGCGTTGAATCGGCCGGTAACGGTCGATTAGTGTTTTTTGTCGGAGAGGTGCCGGAGCGGTTGAACGGGGCGGTCTCGAAAACCGTTGACCCTTCGCGGGGTCCCTGGGTTCGAATCCCAGCCTCTCCGCCATATTTTTACTGCATTCCGTAAGTTTTTACTTGACAATCGCTTAAATATACCGATATTGTTTTTACATAGTCCGTGTGCCATATTTGTGCCAATTCAATCGAGTGTACGTCTTCAGACAAATCGGACAAGCTAGTGCTATAATCTAAGCCATAGTTTTCTCTCTGGCAATAGCCATTTTGTAGTTTCGTTTTCTTTGCTTCATTGTTCGTTCTTTGATTGACTGTCTTTCCTTAATTATTTTAACCTTTCGCCCGGTGTAGACATCGGCCGGGGTGACATTGTCCAACGATTCGTGATACCGCTGATAATTGTAGTACTCCACAAAGGCCTCAATATTAGCCTTCAGATCATCCGGAGAGTAATAATTGTCCAGAAGCAGGATATTTTTCATCGACCGATGATACCGCTCAATCTTGCCCTGGGTCATCGGATGATATGGCCGACCACGAGTGTGTGTGAGCCCATTGTCAGCCAGATAGCTCTTCAACTCGCCCGAGATGTAACAAGGACCATTATCGGAGAGCAACCTTGGGCGATGTCGGATATAAGCATGATCTACACCAGATTCAGCTATGGCCAGATCAATCGTTTCCTTCACATCCTCAGCTGACATGCCAGTACAGAGCTTCCAGGACAGAATGTACCGGGAGTAATCATCCAGCACCGTCGATAGATAATACCAGCCCCAGTGGATTACCTTCAGATAGGTAAAATCAGTCTGCCATAACTGGTTGATTCGAGTAGTTGGCTGGTCGAATTTGTCTTTGGCACTAAGCACCGTGTAGTTGGGACTGGTGATCAGATTATTGGCCTTTAGGATGCGGTAAACGCTCGATTCCGAGATGTAATATCCCTGGGTATCAGTGAGATACCAGGCCAGTTGACGGGGAGATTTATCCAGGTGCTCCAGGGCTGTCTCAACCACCGTCTGCTTGACATCAGGTGGAATGGCGTTCCAGAACTGTCGACGATGCGGAGGTTTGGATGCCAGAGCATCGTAACCACCCTCGCGATACCGTCGATACCAGTCATAGAATGTGCTGCGATTGATATCCAGCTCGACCAAAGTCCGCTTTATTCCCAATGACGAGTTCTCGATTGTCCGAATAATCTCCATCTTCTCTGATTGGCTGTGTCGCATATATCGACGACGCCTTACTCCAAACCAGTCATACTTTTTTTAAGAAGACGGTTATTCAGGCTCAATTCAGCCACCAATTGCTTCAGCTGATCGTTCTCTGACCTGAGACCATCTACTTCAGAACTGGTCGCCTCACGAATAGTATCTCCAGAGAGGCGTTTCTTACCCGCTTCCAGGAAGTCTTTGCTCCAACGATAATACAGGTTACTGACGATCCCCTCACGACGGCACAACTCGGATATGCTGACTTCCCCCTTAAGTCCCTCCAGCACTATACGGATCTTCTCCTCAGATGAAAACTTGCGCCGAGTCTTACGGCGGATATCTCTGACTACTGATTCCGGACTCTGGTTGTCTCTGGCACTCATGGTAAACTCCTCTCTGACATGCCAAAGCTACAAAACTACGTCTTAATTACAAGTCCAACTTGTCCGGATTAGGCTGACGGGAAACAGTTCAGGGAGGGGGGGATAAGGGATGACTATATTTCTAAATTGAGTTTTGTTGAATTTAGGCTGAGCACTCTTTGTAGAAATAAGCCTAATGTGATTCTGAAATAAAGGAGAGAGAAGAAGAAAAAACAAGAACCTATTCCTGGCTTTTGATCTAACTAGCAAGGCATTGGGTGCGATACTCAATGGAAGGTCTAGTTTTGGCGCTTCAAACGCTAATCCTATTGAACCAACATTCCCGACAATGATGTCGCCCTCAAAGACTTTTGTCTTACGCAGAAACTCATAGGCGTGCTTGTCAATATATATAAAAGGTCCGTTAAAACCCTTCGAGTAATCTGTTACTCTGATAAGTATTGCATACGCTCTTTCTTTCAAATACTTAACATTTTCCTTTAGACTTGCAAAACTCCCATTGGCGACATAATCAGTAATCGTTTCACATATCTCTGATATAGTGACATAATCCCAACCCTCAATTCTTTTCAATCCCTCCATCACACACCCAATTTCTTCAGCACGGTCCGCAAAGCGGCATTAGTCTCTTTGACCTCGGCTTCCAGCGTGCCAAGTTCATCCATTATCTCATTAAGAGGGCGGTACGTTTCTGCATCGGCGGTGTGGATGTAGCGCGAAGGGGAGATGTTGTAGTCGTTTTTAACAATCTCAGTCTTGTCTACGATGCGGCTGAATTTCTCCACATCCTTCCATTTCAGGAAGGTCGAAGCAATCCGATCTAAACCGTCTTCTGCGATGTAATTCTTTGGATCGCCTTTGGCGAAGATCTGTGAAGCGTTGACCAGAATCAATTTATCCTTCAGCTTTTTGGGCTTAGCCTTATTGAGAAAAAGCAGGATGCCCGGAGCCGAAGTGTTGTAAAATAGGTTATCCGCCAAGTAAATGACGCCTTCAATCAGATTATTCTCGACGAACCACTTGCGAACTTCCTTTTCCTTATTCTTGCCCGCGTTGCCGCTGCCGCGGCCGGCTGCACCTGTATCAAGCACAATTGCCGCACGACCCTTGTCGCCAAGCGAGGCGGCTATATGTTGCACCCAACCCCAGTCCGCCGACTGCTTGCCGGGATAACCTGCTCCCTGGGGAAACCTATCTAATTCATCTGCATCGTAGTCCTTTTCTTCAAACATTTTCTGGTTCCACATCGGATTTGCGACTACTCTATCAAACGTCTGCAACCCATCTTTATCCCGAAACTTCGGATTGCGGAAGGTGTCACCAATTTCAATCTTACCCTCCATATCATGAATAATCATGTTCATGTTGGCCATGGCCCAGGTATTACCAATGTACTCCTGACCGAAAAGCATGAGCGGAGCGTATTTTTTTCTGCTCCGTAGGGTCATTTTCTCTTCCATTGCCAATTCGCATTTGATGAGTAAACCCGCAGAACCGCAACATGGATCATAAACTGTCATACCTGGTTCCGCATCCATGATTCTAGCCATAACCATTCCGACCTCTGGAGGAGTATAAAACTCACCAGCGGACCGCCCGGAGCCTTCCGCAAATTTGCGGATCAGGTATTCATAACTTTTACCAATGATATCGGGCTCAACATCCGCCAAACCCAAACGCTTCTCAGATATTTTCTCGATTAAATTTGAAAGGCGGTCATCCTCAATATCGCGTTGTCCATGCGTGGTGGCATTGAAATCAATTCTGTCAATAATACCTTCTAATAGGGGATTCGCTTTAGCAACTTCTCGTAATTGGGTAGTAAGTTGTTCGCCTATTCTATCAGAGAGTTTCCGTATGACTGACCAGACCGAATCTTCCGGATTATCCGGCTCCAGCGGCAAGAAAAACCGAACGAGCTTCTGGTCTTTGCGGACTAACTTGAAAGCTTTGGCTCGCGACCCGACTTTCTCAGCTATCCTATTGATTTCATCGTCGAATACGTCGCACAGTCGCTTGGCGAACACCAATGGTAGTATAAATTCTTTGTATTTAGGTGCGTCTTGCGCACCCCTGATACTGCATGCTGCATCCCAAATCCAAGACTCAAGCGATTTATCGTTTTTGGTCACGCGTATTTCTCCAGGCAGGCTACATGTTTAAAACTCAATCACTTCAAGTGATCGGTAGACTGAGTAAGCATACATCAGTATTCACAACCGGGCAATAATAATATACTGGTAATCACTAAGCGAAATCAGCGACATATCCCTCCCGACATCCGATTCGAAGCTCAAAACAATATAACAAAATCTGTTTGGTACTGCAACAAGAACCGCCACCAATCGTCTTTTCTTAAGCTATAATCCAACAGCAACCTTCCTCGTCTTCCTCCCTTTCTTTTCCCTTTTCTCCAACCACTTCTCAACAATCGATATCCTAAACCGAACAAATCTGCCGATCTTGATATGCGGAATATACTCCTGATGTGTCCACTGGTAAATCGTGGAAACGGCAACCCCAAGCACATCAGCCATTTCCTGTGGTGTCAGGAGGTTTTCCATCTTCAATCTCGGCATATCTTTAAATCAAACCCTAATTAGTCCTGTTTACGCATTGCCTGGAGTTGCTTAAGCGCTGACAGGTCTTTCAGAATCGACCTTTCCAGTGTAATCCCGTACTTAGTGATCTTATCATCAGGAATAAGACAATCCAAGTGCTGAGGTTTGGCCTTCTGGAGATAGTTTACCAAATGGGCTTTCTCCAGCATCTTTGCCTTTATCTCTGACCGGAAAGTAGATTTGAGTCGCTTCAGTTGGTGAATCGAGAGATCTTCGAGTTTCTGATCAGGATATTTCTCCTCGAAAAGCTCTATGAAATCCTCGTCCTTAAGAATCGCATCGCCAGACTGATCCAGCTTCTTGGCGTATTTCATCATCTCGGATGTGCAATCCTCGATGGAAACATTCTCATCTCCCAGCAGTTTGTGAATCCCAATCGGACAGGGCGACATACCTGCAACGTATTGGTTCTCCTTGTCGACATTGACAATATTGGTCTGTATCGATCCGCATTCGGCTCGGAACAGCCGTTTAAACCGCCAGCTACTGGCTGCGATCTTCTCCACCAGGATCGTCTCCATAGTTCCAACCGGTCGGAGATCGGCGATCAAACCCTGCAATAACTCTTCAAACTCATTTGCATTCTCACCGATGAGACCGCCTTTGAGAACTACTTCCTTGGAATAGAGTCCATGCTTGACCGCATTCCTGCCGACAATCGCCTTGCCTCCCGGAGTCTTTGGTCCGGTCGATTTCAAGGCATTCTTCTGGTTTGCTTCAATCTGTTTCTTCGTAGCCATCAGGTAATAACCCCGCTTTCTTAAGGTTTCTGTATAGTTTGTTGTCTTTGTTCAAACTCTCATAGACACGGCGACGGGTGGCTTTTCCTTGTCTCGCTGACCATTCCAAAGCCCCCAACATCTGTATTGATTTGAATAGCGCTTTACTTCTGGGATTAATCCATTCCTGCTGTGATTTGTAAGCCAGATCGTAACAGTGGCGGCAGGCGAACAGTTTACCATAAGAGGGGAGAAACAGCTTGCCGACTCTTCGTCCGCAGAAGACACCATCCCTGTTCACCGAGCAGATAAACCAGGGGCGTTTCCCGCCGGTTGGCATTCCGGTGAGTGTGATCGGGACTTCCTGTCTGATATTCTCGCCTTTGTTGGTGAAATCCAGCCGCAGGAATAGAAGACCGGTTTCATTATTGTGATAGGTAGTAACACCAATCCGGTTTTTGCCGTCTTTCCAATCTATAGTTCCCGACAATCCCGGTTTCAGACAGGTCTGACCCTTACTATCGCGGTTAAGATTGTTGATATTCAGGTTCAGGCATTCTTCAACAGTTGTCTTAGCCATGAAAACCCCTCGAAATTGTTGCCATTTGTCGCCATTTGTTAGGTCTGTATTTGCCACTCATCAACTGATCCCTTAACGAGTTACTGGCATTCGACACAATGACACAGTTTGTGAACACTTGTTCCGTTTTATATCGCACCCAGCATGCGATGGAGGAGAGAACCGGTCGCATACTGGGCACCTTAGGGAAGCGAGAGAACGAAACAGGACAAAAACTATCGCTTTTAGGTACGCTGATTATTGGGGTTGGCCCGGGGCCAGGCAGAACCTGGACCCCGGGAGTCGAATCAATAGGTGAATGATATCCCAACCCACCGCCAATACAGGCGGCTTTTTTTACTCGATTTTTCGCGCCGTTTTTTTCCGATAACGTTTTTTTCAGCATGTACTTATATGGGGGGGAAGTTGGTAGATCGTAAATAGTAGGTGGTAAATGGTAATATGTAATAAGTAATAAGTAAGAGGTAGAGGGTAAGAAGTAACAAGTAAGGATGAACTCTTTTTTAGAAAACAGCGATCTCATTGCGGTGGACCTCCGGTCATTACTTCAAGGATTGTGGAGATGATAGAGTACTGAGCGAAATCGGGGAGGAGAGTTCCGTTGTCGCGTTTGCGTTGCGTGTCAACTACAAGGACCTTGTACATCCGATGTAGAAATACCTTGCGCGCGAGCCTTTGGCCTCTTGCCGGTGGTCCACCATTAGCGAACATCCATTGATGGTAATACTTGGTCCGGCGAGATAGTTTTTGGCCTTTCGGATAGGGGCAGACCATGAAAAGTTCAGTTCCGTCATATTCGCCGCCATAAATGCGAAATTTAAGGAACAGAGATCTCCTGTTACCCCATGATTTGCCTGTTTCGGTCTTATAGCAGACTGCTTCGTAATCTCCTGGTTTAATCTGCGGCCAGAACTCCTGGGCATCAGGACCCTCTTCTTCGGGATCGCGAACCGGCTTTGGCTTATGTTGCGATGAATAGTCTTGCGCAGCCGTCAATTCTTCTTTCTTCGACTTTCCCATTTATCTCTCTCCCGTTTCTGCTGTGTGATTTCCATTCAAAGCGCCATGACCCGCCCGATAGTCGTATAGATGCTCTATGCCGGTCTTATCCCTGCCGTAGAGCATCTGTATGATCATCAGGAGACTTCTCCGGCATTCAGCGTCTATCAGCGCCAGGTTGGAATCGCATGACTCCTTTTCCGGATCAACGACGCATATCAGCAAGTTCTGATTTCTTCGTTTGGTCCCGCATCCCAGGCACACCGAACCGCGCTGTCTGATCAGACGCTTTTTCAGGCTTTCAGAGCCGGTTTTATGTAGTCGCGAATAAGCCCTCATAACGGAAATACCGTTTTGTTGATTTTCAACGACTTACGGCGAAAAAGTGTAGTCACAGGTACTACCACCCATGGAGGCCTTAACTCGCTTCTTAACTCGTTGTGGTTCAACGGCGGAAAAGGGCCGTTTTGGGACATCCGTGTTTTGATTGAGGATTCTGGGAGTTTGGGGCAAATTGGGAGAATAATTCGGAAATGGGCAGCAATTGGTGCAGGGCATTGCTGCTTGGTGCGCTGAGTTTGAGTGTTTGCTAATACATCCATGTATTAATCTCCTATCAATGCCCTTATTCTCTTGATCACTGGCATCTTTGTAGCAAATTCGCCAAAAACAAAACCAGTCAACCATTGTGACTGGCCATAATTTAACTCAATGTAATTTGTTGTCCAGTAGGACGTTGCGTGTAATCTTGCGTAGGACTAGAGATGTCCTTTTGGTGTAGGACGAAGGGTGTCCCTATATCGATCGTTGCGTTCTGAAGGCCTTACGGCGATTCTTTTCCCTTGATCGTCTTTTAGCTGCACGACTTTTACACTGGGGTGAACAGTATTTTTGCCCCTGGCCATAGAATGATCGGGGATAAAATTGACCGCATTCATCGCATTGAGCAGATCCCTTTATGGATTGAAACTTGTTAAACAGTAAAAGCTCATCTACAAAATCCCAGGCAAAGGATAACTTAACTCCATACAGAATCTCGGTCAGGTCTGATGCTCCATATGTAGAATCGTGTCCAAATCGAGCGAATTCAATTGAATCAGGATCGATAATTTCCCCATCATCGGAGCCAGGAACATCAAAGGAGTATTGACAATCCGAGTATAGATTCCTTAGTAGCTCGTATTCATAGCTACTCCAATGCCTTTCCTCGTCAAACTTAGTCCATGTTTTCTGAGACACTGCTTGTAGAAGTCCAAAATCAACTATGTGTCTAAATTGTCTTATACATCCGATTAGAAACGATTCATTACTCGTATTATGTCCCAGCGTTCCTTTTTTACTGTACGTCTTCAGACAAATCGGACAAGTTGGTAGTATAAACTAAGACATAGTTTGCTCTCTGGCAATAGCCTTTTTGTAGTTTCGTTTCCTCTGTCTCATGGTTCGTTCCTTGATTCGATCCCTTTCCTTCAATATT
>JAAEQF010000983.1 GCA_024231695.1 FCB group bacterium | reverse complement strand
TGATTGGCGAATTCGGTCACTTTCGTATAGGGAGAGAAATTTACTTTTCCAAACCATTTAAACATGATCTAATCCCTCCTCAGGACGTGGACAAAGCAGTACTGTCCGATCCCGCCTACGTTATGGGTGAGTCCGATATCGGCGCCCGGCACCTGCCGTTCGCCCGCTTCGCCCCGAAGCTGCTTGGCGATTTCAACCGTCATGGAAATTCCGGTGGCTCCGATAGGATGGCCCTTGGCTTTTAGGCCGCCGTCGATATTGACCGGTGTTGAACCTTCGAGATATGACTGTTTTTCCTCGATGAACTTTCCACCCTCGCCTTTTTTACAAAAACCCAAATCTTCATAGGCCATAATCTCGGCAATAGTGAAACAGTCGTGAACCTCGGCTACTTTAATATCCTTGGGGCCGCATCCGGCCATTTTATAGGCATCCTGCGACGCTTTCTCGGCGCTCGGCAGACCAACCAGATTGGGCCGCCTGAGAACCGACATGCTGGCCGTGGCACAACCCATGCCGTCCAGCCAAACCACCGGCTTCGAAGATTTCTTGGCGATATCCTCAGCCGCCACAATCACACAGGCCGCGCCGTCGGCATTGGCGCAACAGTCATAAACCTGAAACGGATCGGAAACCGGGTCAGACTCCATCGC
>JAAEQF010000982.1 GCA_024231695.1 FCB group bacterium | reverse complement strand
TTGCCAAGCAGGATTATCACGGCGAATTGGAAATAATAATTGTCAACGACCGTTCGGAAGATAAAACCGGAGAGATAAGCGAAAATTTTATCAAAGAACATCCCAACTTCAAATTAGTCAACATCACCGAAACAGACGAAGAACTAACCGGTAAACAGTACGCCATGCAGACCGGGATAGAGCAATCAACGGGCGATATAATTATCTCCACCGATGCCGATTGCGAAGTCAGTTATGGGTGGGTATCTTCGATGGCATCGTACTTCAATGATGATATCGGGCTTGTAGCCGGGTATTCCGCTCCGCCGTTAGGCGGTGTATTTTCCGCACTCCAAGCGATGGATCATCTTTTCCTGGTAGGAATCGCTTCAGGTTTTTCAGGAACCGGACTTCCCCAGAGTTGTATCGGAAATAACATAGCATTCCGCAGAAGCGTCTATGATGATATCGGGGGATACCAAGGAATAGGCCGTACCGTAACCGAAGATGTCGGTTTGTTGAAAGGGATAGCGAATAACACATCCTACAAAGTTATATTCAATCGTGAAATTGAATCGCTTGTCAAAACTCGACCGGCGTTTTCATTGACCGAACTGACAAGCCAACGTATGCGGTGGTTG
>JAAEQF010000981.1 GCA_024231695.1 FCB group bacterium | reverse complement strand
CTGCCAAGCCAAGGCTAATCAGTACGCCGGGAGTTACTCCAGCACGAGGAGGAGCGGTGTCGCACACATTCCCAGTTCCAGCGCCAGCGTCATCTTCGTGGGGAGGTTGATAGGTATCAGGGCAGTTGTCAGAACAATCTGAGGTCGATCCGCCGGTGCATCGAGGATCTGTCGAGCAGCCCGGTAACAAGTCCTCATCTATTCCGTCACCATCCGCATCGCAGTCGCAAGCGTTGCCTATTCCATCGTCATCGGCGTCTGCCTGATCGGGATTGTGCGTGTCAGGGCAGTTATCTTCATCATCGTCGATGCCGTCTGAGTCACTATCTTCGATCTGACAAACGCTCGAACACCCGTCACCGTCGTCGTTGCCTCCATCGTCACAATCTTCGCCGGGATCAAGGTTTCCATCACCGCAGAACGGCTCAATTGTGCAAGTGGCACTGCAACCGTCACCATCGTCGTTGCTTCCATCATCACAATCTTCGCCAGGATCAAGGTTTCCATCGCCACAGAACGGCTCAAGTGTGCAAGTCGCGCTGCACCCGTCACCGTCGTCGTTGCCTCCATCGTCACACTCTTCGCCGGGATCGAGGTTTCCGTCGCCGCAGAATGGCTCAAGTGTGCAAGTTGCACTGCACCCGTCACCGTCGTCGTTGTTCCCGTCGTCGCAGTCCTCGCCGGGGTCGAGATTTCCATTGCCACATTCGGTTTCGCAGGGTATCCCAGCTTGCCGGCATTCACCATCACAACAGATTTCATCTGCCTGGCAACAGACGTCTCCGCAGCATTCGGTTGGGCAGAATTCTGTCCCATTATTACAACAATAATCGGAGTCACAACAGGTTGTACCATCACAACAGGTTTCACTACCTGAACAACAGACGTCATCGCAGCATTGGGTTTCGCAGCGTATTGTCATGTCATCACAGCACTGGTCCGCAGGCCAACACTGACCATCACAACAGATTTCATCTGCCTGGCAACAGACATCTCCACAGCAGTCGGTCGGGCAGACTTCTGTCCCATTGTTACAACACTTATCAGTTTGAACACATACTTCACCATTGCAACATGCCTCACCTTCAGCACAACAGACGTCATTGCAGCAATCGTTTTCGCAGATTTCTGTGAAAAAGTTACAACACTTCTGGTATGGGGTACAAGTTTCTTCAGCACAACAGATTAGATTGATAGGACAACAGACGTCATTGCAGCATGGAGTGCCGCAGATCTCTGTCTCATCGTTACAACAATGATCAGTTTTAATACAAATATCACCATTGCAACAGGCTTCATCGCCACCGCAACAGTTGTCTGAACAGCATTCGGTTTCGCATGCGCATGTGTCGCCGTCACAACACCTGTCAGGTTCCCAACATTTATCTTCACAACAGACTTCACTGAATGAGCAACACTCATCGCCGCAGCATGGGCTTGGGCAACATAGTGTCCCGTTGTTACAACTATATAAAGGATCACAACAGACACCATTGCAACATTCACCTGTAGGACAGCAATATGGTGAACCAGGAACATCAGTACACACTTCAGTGCCTTCAGGACAACAAATAAAAGGTTCTGCAGGGAATCCGGTCTCAAAACACGTGTCAGTAGCTTCATCACAACAACATGTTGATGAACCACATTGTTTGCAATTACCTTCCGGACAGCAAGATTCATTACAGCATTG
>JAAEQF010000980.1 GCA_024231695.1 FCB group bacterium | reverse complement strand
GCGATGGCCAAGGAGAAGTTTGAGCGGACGAAGCCGCATGTGAATGTGGGGACGATCGGTCATGTTGATCACGGTAAGACGACATTGACGGCGGCGATGACGATGATATTGTCACGTAAGGGTCAAAGCGAGATCCGGTCGTTTGATTCGATCGACAATGCTCCGGAAGAGCGGGAGCGCGGGATCACGATCGCGACGGCGCACGTTGAGTATGAGACGGATGCTCGTCATTACGCCCATGTGGATTGTCCCGGGCACGCGGACTATATCAAGAACATGATAACTGGTGCGGCTCAGATGGATGGAGCGGTTCTGGTGGTATCGGCCTCAGATGGTCCTATGCCTCAGACGCGGGAGCATATTCTATTAGCTCGTCAGGTAGGTGTTCCTTATATCGTGGTTTATATGAACAAGGTTGACATGGTTGATGACCCTGAGCTTTTGGATCTGGTTGAGCTTGAGGTTCGCGATCTTCTGAACAAGTATGATTTTCCGGGCGACGACATTCCGGTTATTCGAGGCAGCGCGTTGGAGGCGATGAGCAAGGCCTCTGATTCGTCGGTTACTGACGATCCTTCGTTTCAGTCAATCTTTGAGTTGATGGAAGCGATCGACAGTTACATTCCGACACCTGAGCGTGACAAGGACAAGCCGTTTTTGTTGCCGATCGAGGATGTTTTTTCGATCACCGGTCGCGGTACAGTTGGTACGGGTCGTATCGAGCGTGGTGTGATCAAGACGGGCGACAATTTGGAGCGGGTGGGCATCAAAGAGACGCGGAAGACGGTTTGTACCGGTGTAGAGATGTTCCGCAAGATTCTTGATTACGGTGAAGCGGGGGACAATGTTGGTTTGCTTCTTCGCGGCGTGGAGAAGGAAGAGCTTGAGCGCGGAATGGTTTTGGCCAAGCCTGGTTCTATAACCCCGCACACGAAGTTCAGTGGCGAGGTATATATTTTGACGAAGGAGGAGGGCGGTCGTCACACTCCGTTCTTCAACGGTTATCGTCCTCAGTTTTTCTTCCGGACGACAGATGTGACCGGCAATGTAAAGCTGCCGGAAGGGGTTGAGATGGTAATGCCTGGCGATCGAGTAACCATTGAGGCGGAGGTAATCACTCCGATCGCGATGGAGAAAGAGCTTCGTTTCGCTATTCGCGAAGGCGGCCGTACTGTCGGCGCCGGCGTTATCGCGGAAATTATTGAGTAAGTAAAACTTGAGTTAAAAGAAAGATAGAAATGGAACCGCAAAAGATCAGAATCAGGCTCAAAGCCTACGACCACTATTCACTTGACCGGTCGACAAAAGAAATCGCTCGTACGGTGTTGCGAACCGGCGCCCGCTTGGTGGGTCCGGTGCCGTTGCCGACCAAACGCACGATTTACACGGTCCTGCGGTCTCCCCATGTCGACAAAAAGTCGCGGGAGCAGTTTGAGACCCGGATTTTTAAACGTCTATTAGACATTTATGAGTCAACACCGCAGACAGTTGATGCGCTGATGAAGCTGGACCTGCCGGCGGGTGTTGACGTGGAAATCAAAACCTGATGGTTGCCGAAATGAATACTATATTTGGTAGAAAGCTGGGTATGACCCAGATATTCGAAGAAGACGGCAGCGCTGTTTCGGTCACTGTCGTTGAAGCCGGACCCTGTCCGGTGGTAGCCTTGCGGACACGCGAGAAGCATGGCTATTGTGCCTATCAGCTCGGTTTTGGCAAGCGGCGGACCAAGCTGTTTAACAAACCCGAATCGGGCCATTTCAAAGCAGCCGGTTTAGAACCGTCGCGTTATTTGCGCGAAGTTCGCGTAGATGATTTGGGCGAAGTCAAAGTTGGCGACACTTTCACGGTTGATTCGTTTCATCCTGGTCAGAAAGTTGACGTAACCGGAACTTCGCGCGGCCTGGGATTTGCCGGAGTTATGAAAAGGCATCATTTCTCAGGTGGTCAAGCCACGCACGGTCAGTCTGACCGCATGCGTGCTCCCGGTTCGATTGGGCAGGGATCCAGTCCCTCACGGGTTTTTCGAGGGCACCGTATGGCTGGCCGGATGGGCGGCGAGAAGGTGACCGTCGTCGGTTTGAAAGTAGCCCGGGTGATTCCGGAAGAGAATTTGATACTGATTAAAGGAGCCATTCCCGGTAAGGCGAATGGTTTTGTAAAGATTAAAACATCGACTCGCAGGTAAGGTAGAAGATGTCCGTATCGGTAATAAAAACAGACGGTAGTCAGATTTCGACCGTTGATTTGCCCGAGGCGATTTTCGGCCGGGAGCCAAATGAGGCGGTCGTCCATGGGTATGTGGTTCGTTACTTGGCCAACCAGCGTCAAGGCAATGCGGCCACCAAGTCGCGCGGCATGGTCGCCGGTGGCGGTGCGAAACCCTGGCGTCAAAAAGGAACTGGCCGGGCGCGGGCGGGGACGATTCGTTCGCCCCTGTGGCCGGGAGGTGGCATCACTTTTGGCCCCGCACCACGCAGTTATTACGTGAGAATCCCCAAAAAGCAGAAACGGCAGGCCCTGGTTTCGGTATTGTCAGACAAGGCTCGCCGGGATCGAATCAAGGTTCTGGAGGATCTTAACCTGCTCGATCACAAGACCAAGAATTTTGCCACAATGCTGGGCAAATTGGATTTGGCCGGGAAAAAAGTCCTGCTTCTGGATGAGGGGTCTGGCGACAATTCCTTCAGGGCTTCGCGGAATATTCCCGGCGTCAAAGTATGTCGGGCTCGTCTGGCTAATGCCTACGATGTTCTCAATGCCGATTACCTGGTGATTACTGTGGCCGGGTTGAAGGAGATTGAGGAGGTGTTTGCCTAATGAAATCACGCGAGATTATTAAGCGGCTTTTGACTACGGAAAAATCGACCATCGCCAAGGAAACTGAAGGTAAGTATTCCTTTGAGGTTGACCGTGGGGCCAACAAGTATCAGATCAAGAGCGCTGTCGAAGACCTGTTTCAGGTTACCGTGGCCTCGGTACGTACGGTCGTAATGCCCGGGAAAATCAAACGTCTCGGTCGGTATCAGGGGAAAACTTCGACTTGGAAAAAGGCGATTGTCAAGCTTGGAACCGATCAACAAATCACCGAGTTTGAAAACCTCTAGGGAATTGATGGATTAAGTCATGGCTATTAAGAAATACAGACCGATTACACCGTCACTGAGATTCAGGACGACGCCGGCATTTGACGAGATCACATCGATTGTGCCTGAAAAGTCGTTGATCCAGATTCTTAAGAAAACTGGTGGCCGAAACAACAAAGGACGCATTACTTGTCGCCACCGCGGCGGCGGTCACAAGCGTTACTATCGTATCATCGATTTCAAACGCAACAAACATGATATTCCGGCTCGCGTGGCCTCGATCGAATATGATCCCAACCGCTCTGCCCGTATCGCCTTGTTGCATTATGTTGATGGTGAAAAGCGGTATATTTTGGCCCCTGACGGTCTCAAGGTAAACGATAGCTTGCTCTCGGGCGATAAGGCCGAGATCAGAGTCGGCAATGCTACTCGCCTGGAACGGATACCTTTGGGCACCTATGTTCACAATGTCGAGATGCGTCCCGGCAAAGGTGGACAGATTGCTCGTGGTGCCGGAACGATGGTGCAGTTAATGGCTCGCGAGGGCAAATTTGCTCACCTGAGAATGCCCTCCAGCGAAGTTCGGCTGGTGCCGGTTGGCTGTCTGGCAACAATTGGACAGGTCGGTAATCTCGACCACGAAAATCTGGTCATGGGCAAAGCCGGCGCTAATCGCTGGCGTGGGCGTCGTCCGCATGTTCGCGGCGTGGCTATGAACCCGGTTGATCACCCTATGGGTGGTGGTGAAGGGCGCAGTTCAGGTGGTCGTCATCCCTGCACGCCGTGGGGTAAGCCGACTAAAGGACTGAAAACAAGACGGAAAAAGTCTTCCGACGCATTAATCGTTAATCGTCGCAAGTAGAGAAAACGGAGGAAAGATGGCCCGGTCGTTGAAAAAAGGCCCCTTTATTGATGAAAAGTTGTTCAAGAAGATCAATGATTTTAATAATTCTGGGGAATACAAGGTCATCAAAACGTGGTCACGCCGATCGACTATCTCGCCCGAGTTCGTCGGTCACACGCTGGCCGTGCATACGGGGAATAAGTTTGTGCCGATTTATATCACTGAAAACATGGTCGGTCACAAGCTGGGAGAATTTGCTCCTACACGTACATTCCGAGGACATGGCGGCAAGTTGGCCGAGCGCTCTTCGGCGGTCAGGAAAGGTTAAACGGGATAGGTGAGATGCAGGCTACAGCAAGACTGAAATTTCTGATGATGTCCCCGCGCAAAGTGCGCCGCGTGGTCAGCCTGGTCAAGGGGAAATCGGTGGAAGAGGCCTTGGCGATACTTAAATTTACCAACAAGGCGGCCGCCGGGCCGCTGGCCAAAACTATCGAATCGGCCACAGCCAATGCTTTGGCGGTGGAGGGCACTTCCCGGTTAAAGGCCGAGGATCTGTCAATCGGGCAAATCAACGTGGATGAAGGACCGATGGCCAAGCGAATACAATTCCGGGCCATGGGTCGCGTCTATCGTTATAAAAAGCGTTTTGCCCATATTACCGTGATGGTCAAGGGCACGCCGTCCGAGGAATCTCCAGCCAAAAAGAAGGCCAAATCGGCTCAAGCCGTAAAAAAAGACGATGGCAAGGTCAAGGCTGAAAAGACCAGCAAGAAGACAGTAAAAAAGGCGGCTCCCAAGGTTGGAGACAAGGATAAAGCTTCGACTACAAAGAAAGCCGCTCCGAAAAAGACTTCGAAAAAAGCGGTAAAGAAGAAGCCGGAGAAAAAGGCCGTGGCCAAAGTTTCCGACAAAAGTGCCGCTGAGAAAAAAGAAAAGTAAATCGTAAGGTTTGTGGAGGAAATGTTTTGGGTCAGAAAACCCATCCGATAGGCTTTAGACTGGGGATCAACAAGTCCTGGAATTCCAAGTGGTTTGCGACCCGGGGAGTTGCTGATCTTGTCAATGCCGATATCATGGTCAAGAAATACATCAACGCCCGCCTGGATAATGCCGGACTGGCCAAGGTCGAGATCATCCGTGCACCGAAGAAGGTAACGGTTGATATCCATACCTCACGTCCCGGTATCGTTATCGGGCGTCGCGGAGCAGAAGTGGACAAGCTTCGCGAAGAGCTGCAGATGTTGACCAAACAGGATATCTCGCTGAATATAATCGAGGTCAAGCGACCCGAACTTTCAGCCCGACTGGTTGGTGATTCGATCGCCAAACAGCTCGAGGGACGGGTTTCGTTCCGCCGGGCCATGAAGCGGGCCATGGCGGCCACTATGAAAATGGGCGCCGATGGAATTAAAATCATCTGCAAAGGGCGTCTCAATGGCGCCGAAATTGCCCGCTCCGAGAAGTACCGCGAAGGACGCGTACCGTTGCATACTCTGCGCGCTGATATTGATTACGCCACTTCGACGGCCAACACAACTTACGGAACGATCGGGGTCAAAGTCTGGATTTGCCGTGGGATCATCCTTGATCGGGGCGATTTTACCCCCGAAGGCAAGGAAGAACGCTCCATGGGTGATGCTCCTGAAGCGTCCCGCAGTCGTCGGGGCGGTGAACGACGCCGTAAACGTAAACCTCAGGGCCGTGTGCGTCGCGATAACATGTCGGGAGACAAGGGCCGGAAAAAGGGAAGAGATGATGGAGGTTCGGCCGCTAAGTAAGCGTTGCCCGAGAACGGAGATAGAGCTATGTTGATGCCAAAACGGACAAAATTCAGAAAAGCACATCGCGGTCGTCGGAGAGGTCTGGCCTATCGGGGATCAAGTGTTGACTTTGGCCAATTCGGTCTCAAATCGGTTGAACCGGTCTGGTTGACCAGTCGGCAGATCGAAGCGGCTCGTGTGGCCATGACCCGTCATATTAAGCGTGGCGGTAAAATATGGATTCGAATTTTCCCCGACAAACCGATCACCAAGAAGCCGGCCGAAACCCGCATGGGTAAAGGCAAAGGTGCTCCCGAAGAATGGGTGGCAGTGATCAAACCGGGGCGGGTTTTGTTTGAAATTGAAGGTGTGGATGAAGGCCTGGCCCGCGAGGCATTGCGGCTGGCAGCCACCAAGTTGCCGATGAAAACCAAGTTTGTTACACGTGCGGAATTGGAAGGTATTTAAGTCATGGGGATAGAAAGTCTCAGAGATCTGACCCGCGATGAACTGCTCCAGAAGCAGGAAGAACTTCGCCAGGAGATGTTCAATTTGCGCATGCGGAGAGGTGTTCGCGGTCTGGACAATCCGCTGAAGTTGCGCACTTTGCGTCGGGAAATGGCTCGCGTCGAGACCATTCTTAGCGAAGATCGCACAGGCCTTCGCAAAATCGTCGATCAAACCGGTCTGCTGGGTAATGCCGCCGGTCATGAAGATAAGAAAGAATAACGTTTACAGGAGTCATGGCGGAAATGACTGATAGAAATCGAAGAAAGATGCGGGTTGGTAAAGTCGTATCGAGCAAGATGAAGCAGACGATAGTGGTTGAAATCACCCGTACCATGAAGCATCCTCTCTACGAACGCGTCATTCGGACCAAGTCCAAATTGTATGCACATGATGCCAAAGAGGATGCCGGCGCGGGCGACACCGTCAGGGTAATGGAATGTCGGCCCCTATCGAAGATGAAACGCTGGCGGTTAGTGGAAGTTACGGAGAAGGCTAAATAGCCGGCAACCTGTTTTGAGCGAGGCTTGAGATGATACAGGAATATTCCAGACTGGTTGTGGCAGATAATTCCGGAGCCAAGAAGGTGATGTGTTTTAAGGTTCTGGGAGGATCGAAGAAACGGTACGCGCGCGTGGGCGACATTATTGTGTGCACCGTTAAAGATGCCATCCCCGGCGGAACGGTAAAGAAGTCGGAAGTATGCAAGGCGGTCGTGGTGCGAACCACCAAGGAAATTCACCGGAAAGACGGTTCGCTGATCCGTTTTTCGGACAACGCGGCCGTAATCATAAATGACCAACGGGAACCCCGTGGAACCCGAATTTTCGGACCGGTGGCGAGAGAACTGCGAGAAAAGCAGTTCATGAAAATCGTCTCCCTGGCGCCGGAAGTACTGTGAAGGTAAGTGGCCATGAATATTAAAAAAGGTGATAGCGTTTCCGTCATCAGCGGTAATGACCGGGGAAAAGTAGCCAAAGTGCTTCATGTTTTTCCCAACAACAACCGCTTGATTGTCGAAGGCGTGAACATGATGAAAAAACACAGCCGCCCGACCCAAAGAAATCCAAAAGGCGGTATTATCACCAAAGAGGGAACCATACACCGTTCCAACGTGCAGGTCTATTGTTCATCCTGCCATTCGCCGACCAGAGTATCCCAAAAGCTGGTTGATTCGAAAGGCTCCAGGAATGAGAAAATTAGATGCTGCCGGCTCTGCGGAGCGGAACTGTAAGGGAGTTTGAAGTAAGAAATGGCACGGTTAAAGAAAAAATATAATGAGGAAATTGTTCCCCGGCTGCTCAAGGAGAACAATTATCCGGGCCCGATGGCGGTGCCGAAACTGGAAAAGGTGACCATTAATATCGGTGTTGGCGAGGCTATTCAGAACGCCAAGGCGTTGGATGCGGCCGTGGCCGATCTGCGTATTATTACTGGGCAGCAGCCGTTAATCACCAAGGCTCGCAAGTCGATTTCGAATTTCAAACTGCGCCAGGGAGTGGCTATCGGGTGTTGCGTGACTCTGCGCCGTGAGCGGATGTATGAGTTTCTCGATCGCCTGATGAGCGTGGCCATTCCGCGTATTCGCGATTTTCGAGGAATTCCTACAAAATCCTGCGATGGGCGCGGTAATTTCAATCTGGGGATTAAGGAACAATTGGTTTTTCCCGAGATCGATTATGACAAAATAGACAAGGTCCGCGGTATGACCATTTCCATCACCACTTCCGCCAAAACCGATGCGGAGTGTATCCAGTTGTTGCGCGAATTCGGTATGCCGTTCCAGAAAGAGGAGTAGTTGTGGCCAAAAAATGTCTGATTGAAAAACAGAAACGCAAACCCAAATTCAAGGTGCGGGCCTACAGCCGATGTCGTCGTTGCGGTCGTCCGCGCGCTTTTCTTCGGAAATACGGACTGTGCCGAATTTGTTTTCGTGAATTGGCTTTGGCCGGCGAACTGCCGGGCGTGAGAAAGGCCAGTTGGTAAACCAGCCGGATTGTCCGGTTAGGTACTAATAGGAGTTATGCAATGTCAATGACCGATCCGATTGCGGATATGCTGACGAGGATACGCAACGCCTCGAAAGCCAGAATGAAAGCCGCCGATATACCCGCCTCTAAATTGAAACGGGAAATCGCTCGCATTCTTAAAGATAATAAGTATATCAAGGACTTTGTCGATATTCCGACCAGCAATAAGCAGGGGACTATCCGGGTCTATTTGAAATACAGCCGTGAAGATAAGCCGATTATTCTCGGCCTGCGCCGAGTGTCAAGGCCCGGTCTGCGCCGCTATATTTCGGCGGGAGAGGCCTTCCGCTATCCCTTTGGACGGCAGGGTATGATGATCTTGTCAACCTCATCGGGTGTCATGACCGATAAGGAAGCTGTTAAAAAGAAAGTGGGCGGCGAGGCCGTCTGCGCGGTCTGGTAAGGAGATTTAGTCATGTCACGAATAGGTAAAGCGCCGATTGCGATCCCAGATGGGGTTAAAATCAAGCTTGACGGACAGGAATTGACGGTGACCGGACCGAAAGGCGAATTGATTAAAAAATTCCACCCGGAAATCATTATCAATTTCGAGGAAAACGTGATTACCGTCGCCCGGAATTCCGACAACACTTTCCACCGCTCCTTGCATGGTTTGACCAGGGCATTGATCGCCAATATGGTTGTTGGCGTGACTGAAGGTTATAAGCGGGAACTGGAAGTGATTGGCGTCGGCTATCGCGGAGAGATGAAAGGCAAACGGCTGATTCTCAATGTTGGTTATTCCCATCCGGTGGTAGTTGATCCTCCTGATGGCGTCGCCTTGGATTTCGATGTTAAAGCCAAGATGATATCGGTGACGGGTATTGATAAAGAATTGGTCGGTCTAACCGCCGATAGGATACGTTCCATTAGAAAACCTGAGCCATATAAAGGTAAGGGGATTCGGTACAAAGACGAATATGTCCGGAGAAAAGCCGGAAAGACGGCGGCATAAGATGAGTGGAGTAGAACTAAATGCCAAATAAATTCAAACAGAAAGCAGCTCGGGCCCAGCGCCGCCGCCGCCGCGTTCGCGGGCGGGTAAGCGGAACAGCGGAAGTGCCCCGGCTGACTGTGGCCAAATCCTTGAATAATATGTACGTTCAGGTGATTGATGATTTGAAAAAGACGACTCTGGTGGGATTGGGCACCGACTCGAAGGAAATAGCCGCTCGGTTTAAGGACAAAGACACCAAGACGGACAAAGCCAAAAAGATCGGGCAGGCTATCGCCGAAAAGGCTGTGGCCCTGGGCTTGAAACAGGTGGTCTTCGACCGCAACCGGTTCCGTTATCATGGCCGGATCAAGGCCGTGGCCGAAGGAGCCCGCGAAAAGGGGCTGGAATTTTAAAATGCAAGAGACGAGGTGAGAGTTGGCGCGATTTGAAGTAGATAATCTGGAATTTCAGGAAAAGGTCATTTACATCAACCGTGTGGCCAAGGTGGTCAAAGGCGGCCGGCGCTTTTCCTTTACGGCTCTGGTGGCCGTCGGCGATCGCAATGGCAAAGTCGGCATCGGCTTAGGTAAATCGAAGGAAGTGGTCGGCGCCATTCACAAGGGAACCGAAGCGGCGCGCAAGGCGATGGTGAATGTATCGCTTCAGGAAGGCACGATTCCCCATCGGACGATTGGCGTTTTCGGAGCCACGCGGGTAATGCTGAAACCGGCATCGCCAGGTACCGGCGTTATCGCCGGCGGTGGCGTCCGGGCCGTCCTTGAATCGGTTGGCATACAGGATATCCTGACCAAAGTGCAGGGCTCAAGAAATCCCAATAATGTGGCCAAAGCGACCATGAATGGCCTGTTGAGCTTGCGCACTCGTGAAGAAGAACGTGAATATCTGGAGAACGGATAAGAGGATTGGAAATGGCCAGGTTAAAAGTCACACAGGTAAAATCGATTATCGGTCGACGCCCGAAGCACAAGCGAACGATTGAAGCGCTCGGTTTAGGACGTATCCGCAAATCGGTTGTACATAATGATACCCCGCAGATTAGGGGTATGATTAGAAGTGTTCAGCATTTGATTACAGTTGAAGAAGTGGAATAGTCAAGCAGGTTATTGTTTACCAAAGGATATATGATGGATTTATCCAGCTTAAAACCCGCGGCGGGTTCAAGAAAGAAACGGAAACGGGTCGGTCGCGGACCCGGATCAGGACATGGCAAAACATCCACACGGGGACATAAGGGGCAGCGTTCCCGCTCCGGCGGTATGCGTTCGATTCAACCTTGGATGCAGGGCGGGCAAATGCCTTTGCATCTGTTGATCCCCAAGCGTGGTTTCCGCAACATCTTCAAGCAGAAATTCCAGATTATCAATCTGTTTTCGCTGGAAGGGTGTCCTGCGGATGAGCCGATTACAGCCGAAGTGCTCAAAAAGCACGGTAAAATAAAATCACTCAATATTCCGGTCAAACTACTCGGCCAGGGCAAAATTGAAAAGCCGCTGACGGTCAAAATCACCGCCTGCAGCAAAACCGCCCGGGAAAAAGTCGAAGCCGCCGGGGGAAAGGTTGAGGAGGTCTAGTGTTAGGGACGTTTCAATCGATATTCAAGATTGAGGAGCTAAGGAAACGGATTTTCTTCACCATGGCCCTGCTGGTGGTGTACCGTATCGGGGGGCATATTCCGACACCGGGAATCGATGCCAGTGTCTTGCAGTCATTCTTTGCCGGAAACTCAGGCACACTGCTGGGCATGTTCGATATGTTTGCCGGCGGCGCCTTCATGAAGGCGACCATCTTCGCTCTGGGTATTATGCCTTACATTTCGGCGTCGATTATTATGCAGCTTCTGGGAGCGGTTATTCCGTTCATCCAAAAATTACAGAAGGAAGGCGAGGAAGGTCGCAAAAAGATCACCCAGTACACCCGTTATGGAACAGTAGTGATTGCTGCCATGCAGGCCTATGGTACCGCTGTCTATCTCAAGTCCATCGTCGGACCTTCGGGCGTCTCGGCCGTGACCATGAGTGGCATTAGCTTCATTCCACTGACGATTCTGACCTTCACCTGCGGTACGATCTTTATTATGTGGCTGGGTGAACAGATCACTGAACGTGGTATCGGTAACGGCATTTCACTGATTATTTTCATCGGCATTATCGCCCGCTTCCCGCTGGCAGTAGTCGAGGAAGCTCAGATGGTTTTCGCCGGCACTCGTTCGATCGTAACCGAGCTATTCATGATCGCCATGATGGTCTTGGTTATTGCCGCGGTGATCGTCGTCACCAGGGGCCAGCGCCGTATTCCGGTGCAGTATCCCAAAAAGGTTGTTGGCCGGAGAATCTATGGCGGCCAAACCACTCATTTGCCTTTGTCCGTTAACTCCGCCGGTGTTATTCCGATCATTTTCGCTCAGTCGATTATGTTCGCACCGGCCACCATCGCTCAACTCTTTCCCAATATCGAATGGATCAACAACATTATTGGCTACTGGTTGAAACCGGGCGGTGCGTTTTATTCGGTCATCTACGGTTTGATTATTGTCTTCTTCGCCTATTTCTACACGGCCCTGACTTTCAACCCGATCGATCTGGCTGACAATATGCGCAAAAACGGCGGCTTTATTCCGGGGATCAGACCGGGCAAGCGTACTGCCGAATATATCGAAAGAATTTTAACCCGGATTACTCTGCCGGGCGCGCTGTTCTTTGCCATGATCGCCATCCTGCCCTGGGTGCTGGTTGCCAAACTCAATGTCCAGTATTTCTTTGGAGGTACCGGGCTCTTGATTGTGGTTGGCGTGGCTTTGGATACGCTGCAACAAATAGAGTCGCATCTTTTGATGAGGCATTATGACGGCTTCATGAAAAAGGGCAAAATTCGCGGGAGGTCCTACTAATGAATTTGATTTTTCTGGGAGCACCGGGATCTGGTAAGGGCACTCAGGCGATTCGCTTGGCCAAGAAAATATCTGTTCTGCACCTGTCCACCGGTGATTTACTTCGGGCCGCGGTTAAAAACGGCACCGAACTGGGTCAGAAGGCTGAAACCTTTATGAAAGCCGGGGAACTGGTTCCCGATGATATCATTATCGGTTTGATCGAGGAAAAGCAGGCTTCAGGCGACCTGAACAACGGCTTTATTCTCGACGGATTCCCGCGGACGATACCGCAGGCCGAAGCCCTGGACGCCATGTTCCAGCGTGTCGGCGCGAAAACGGACTATGCCGTCCTGTTGGACGTTGATGACGATGAAATTATCAAACGCCTTTCCGGGCGCATGAATTGCAGCGGTTGTCAGGCGGGATACAATTATCCGGCCAACATGCCCCAGAAGGAAGGTGTCTGTGATAAATGCGGCGGGCAACTGGTTCGTCGCCCCGATGATGAACCGGACGTGGTGAAAAACCGTCTGGAGGTTTACAAGAAGCAGACGCAACCGATTGAGGATTACTATCGCAAGCAGTCGCTTCTCAAGCCGATCGCCGGCGTAGGAACGCCGGATGATATATTTAACCGTATTGTGGAAGGGCTGGGCGTCGCCTGAAATGCCGGAGTATAAGACCGACAGAGAAGTGGAGATTATGCGCGAGGCGGGGAAAATCGTTGCCGAAGTGCATGAGTTAATGCGCAAGCATATTGCCCCCGGTGTCACCACTCAGGAACTGGACCGGATCGCCGAAGATCATATCCGCAGTCGCGGTGCGGAACCAACTTTCAAGGGATACCGCGTAGGCGGCCGCAGTTATCCGGCTACTATCTGCGCTTCTATCGATGAAGTCGTTGTCCACGGCATTCCTTCAGACCGTAAACTGGTCGAGGGCCAGATAATTTCCATCGATGTCGGTACCTTTAAGAACGGTTATTGCGGCGATGGGGCCAAGACTTATGCTGTCGGCGAAATTGATGACGAGAAAAAGCGGCTGATGGAAATTACACTGAAAGCGCTGAAGGCTGGTATTGACAAAGCGCGGGTCGGCAACTATCTTGGGGACATTTCCGCTGCGGTGCAGCAGACAGTTGAGGAAAACGGATTTTCGGTTGTGCGAGACATGGTTGGGCACGGTATTGGGCGGAAAATGCACGAGGATCCTCAGGTACATAATTTCGGATCGCCGGGCACGGGATTGAAGTTGAAAAAAGGTCTGGTTCTGGCCATCGAACCGATGGTCAATGCCGGGGGCTACCGGATTGATTTTAAGCCGGATGGCTGGACAACAGTGACGTCTGACGGTCGGCCATCGGCTCATTTTGAGCATTCTGTGGCTATAACGGGTAATGGCCCTGATATTTTAACGCTGGTTTAGGGAGCATATGGCAAAAGAGGCTGTGATTCAGGTGGAAGGTAAGGTTTTAGAACCGTTACCGAACGCCATGTTTAAAGTGGAACTGGACAATGGTCATGTGGTATTGGCGCATATTTCGGGAAAAATGCGAATGCATTTTATCAAAATTCTTCCCGGTGACCGCGTCAGCCTGGAACTATCGCCGTATGATTTGACCCGGGGACGGATAACCTACCGACATAAATGATGATCGGTTATTCTGTTGAGGTGAGCGGATATGAAAGTTAAAGCGTCATTGAAGAAACGTTGTGTCAAATGCAAGATTATTCGCCGTAAAGGCGTCTTGCGAGTCATTTGCAGTAACCCGCGCCATAAACAGCGTCAGGGATAACAGAAGAGTTTTTAGATTTTTAGGAGGCTCAATTGGCCCGTATAGCAGGTGTTGAACTGCCGCGCGAGAAAAGAATCGAAATCGCGTTAACCTATATATTCGGTATCGGACTGACCTCGGCGAAGAAAATATTGAAAGATACCGGCGTTGATCCCGACACCCGGGTCAACAGATTGACCGAGGAAGACGTAATCAAACTGCGTGGCACCATTGAAAACGATTTTCGGGTGGAAGGTCATCTTCGCAGCGAGATCGCGATGAATATCAAAAGGCTCATCGATATCGGTTCTTATCGCGGACTAAGACATCGCCGCGGACTTCCATGTCGTGGACAAAATACTAAAAACAATGCCAGGACCCGCAAGGGACCGAAGCGGACGGTCGCCGGCCGGAAGAAAGCGGCGGGTCCGAGGTAAAGGCAATGACATCAGTTAGAGGTGAATAAGTGGCTGAAGCAAAGAAAAAGAGAATCAAGAAGCGGCATCGCAAGGTAGAGGCCAATGGTGTGGCCCACATTAAGGCTACCTTCAATAATACGATTATCACCATTTCTGACGCCAAGGGCAGGGTGATTTCGTGGGGATCTGCCGGTCGAGTGGGGTTCAAAGGCTCCAAAAAATCAACCCCTTTCGCCGCTCAGCAAGCTGCGGCCCTGACCGCCAAAGAGGCGTTGGACATGGGCATGCGCAAAGTGGAAGTTATGGTCAAGGGTCCTGGTGGCGGACGCGAAGCGGCTATTCGCTCCATATCGGCCGCCGGTTTGGAAGTGACCTGTATCAAAGATGTCACCCCGATACCCCATAACGGGTGTCGCCCGCCGAAACGGCGACGGGTGTGATGTTGGACTGGTTTGATAATGAATCGTTTAGATAAAAGAGGAACGATGAATGGCTAGATATACTGGCCCTAATTGTAAGTTGTGCCGACGTGAATCCGAAAAGTTGTATCTTAAAGGCAGCCGGTGCTTAAGCGACAAGTGCGCCTTTGAAAAACGGAGTTATGCGCCGGGACAGCATGGACAGAATATGCGCCGCAAGGTCAGCGAGTACGGCCTGCAGCTGCGTGAAAAGCAAAAAGTTCGCCGTATTTACGGTCTGTTGGAACAGCAGTTCCACAATTACTTCGTAAAAGCGGACCGGAAAAAAGGTATTACCGGCGAAAACTTGCTGCAATTGCTGGAATGCCGAATGGACAATATCGTCTATCGCCTGGGTTTTGCTCCCTCCCGTAAGTCGGCCAGACAGCTGGTGCGACACCGTCACTTCACGATCAATGGCCGGATTGTCGATATTCCGTCGTTCCAGGTCAAGGTTCATGATGTTTTACAGGTCAAGGACAAGTCCAAGAGCATCGACATCATTCACCTGGCCCTGAAAGAGTCACGCGGTGAGCAAATTCCCTGGCTGCGCTTGAATAAAGCCAGCTTGGAAGGAGAACTGCTGGAGATACCGAAACGGGATGAGATTCCGACTCCGGCTCAGGAACAGCTGATTGTTGAGCTGTATTCCAAGTAAATTGCATTCCCGTTAAGGGAAGGGACCTATATTCGGGGGATAAACGAATGAAGTGGAAAAGCCTGACGATGCCCAAGGAGATTGTAACCGATCAGTCCAATATGGATGACGGGTATGCCAGGTTTGTGATCGAACCTCTGGAACGGGGGTTCGGCGCGACGATTGGTCACGCACTCAGACGCGTGCTCATATCGTCCATCCAGGGAGGCGCGCCGGTCAGCGTCAGGATTGACGGGATTCTGCATGAGTTCGGCACCATTGAAGGGGTTTATGAGGATATTACTGATATCATCCTCAATATTAAAAAGCTCCGAGTCCGCTTTCATGCTGACGAACGCCGGACATTGACGCTCAAAGCCAACGGTAAATGTAAAATTACCGCCGGTATGATCGAGGAAAGCGCCGATGTCGAAATTCTCAATCCTGATTTGCATCTGGCCGAATTGACGCAGGACAAGGAATTGTCTATGGAAATCGACTTTGACTACGGTCGCGGCTATGTTATGTCCGACCTCAACAAGCGCGAAGATGCGCCCGCCGGAACCATTTTCCTTGATTCCCTTTTCTCACCGGTGGTCAAAGTCAATTACGAGATTGAGAATACTCGCGTCGGACAAAAAACCGATTACGACCGCCTGCTTCTGGATATCTGGACCGACAAGTCGATCACACCTGAAGACGCACTCAGTTATGCCGCCAAAATCTTCAAGGATCATATGCAGCTCTTCATCCATATCGATGAAACCATGGAGATCGCTGAGGAAGCGGAAGAAGATGAAGGCGTGGTTCGTATCCGCGCTCTGTTGAAAACCAGGGTGGACGAATTGGAACTTTCGGTTCGCTCGTCCAACTGCCTGCGGGCAGCCAATATACAGACCCTGGGTGAGCTGGTTTCCAAAACCGAATCGGAGATGCTCAAATACCGCAATTTCGGTCGCAAATCACTCAATGAACTGACCAGCATTCTTGAAGAACTGGTGTTGTCTTTCGGTATGGACATTACGCCGTATCTGGAAAAGAAATCATAACGAATAGGTAGCTACTGATGAAACACCAGGTAAAAACAAAGAAACTTTCGCGGACCAAGCCGCATCGGGAGGCTATGCTGGCCAATATGGCCAACTCCCTCTTTTTGCATCGCACTATTCGCACTACCGATGCCAAGGCCAAAGAACTGCGGCGTCTAACCGACCGGCTGATTACCAAGGCTAAAACCGACAGCCTGGCCGCCCGACGCAACGTGTTTGCCGCCATCCGCAATGAAACCGTCGTCAAGAAACTTTTTGATGAGATCGCTCCCCATTTCAGCGATAGACCATCCGGTTTCACTCGAGTAATCAAAATCGGAACCCGGCGGGGTGATGGCGCTTCTTTGTCTTTGGTCGAACTGCTGACGCCCAAGCCGAAAGCAGAATCCGATAAAGACAAGAAAAAAGAAAAAAAGAAATAATACGGCCCGCTCGGGTTTTGCCCCGGCGTCCGCTGCTTTAAAATACAGACACGGCTTCCTTTTCGGAAGCCGTGTTTTTGTATGTTAACTCATTCCTGGCAGCAGGATCATTGTGCTCTTCGCCTAATCGAAAGCGGTTGACAGCCACGGTGTTATTAATTATACTTATATATCTTGAATTTTATATAATTACAGTTTAAAGGAGGGACTATGACCGCCAAATATTCCCGTTCGACTTCACTTCTTGCATGCCTGATTATTCTATCGTCTGTTATCACCGCTCAGAATAGTGCCCCGGTGGCGACCCAGGTTGTGCCTTTTGAGCAACATTCGGTTTTATCAGTTAAGCCTGAGTTTATACCACCGTCGCAGGTTCTGGAAATTCTGGGAGCTCGACAACTCGGTGGATGTAATGTCATCGACTGGAAAACAAAAGGCATTTACCATATAGTGGAAATTCGTTACAACGCCCCGGCCAATCTGTTGATTCTAAGTGGTGTCGAAGGAGATGTCGCCTTTGTGGCCGACCTCATTCGACAGGCGGACATTCCGCCCCGGCAGATTGAAATCGAAGTTAAAATCGTCGAGATCAATACTTCCAAGGCCCACGAAATAGGTCTGGATTGGGAACGAATCTGGAAAGATGCGGCACCTCGGGTGAATTTGCGTTATCGCGAAAGTCATGATGATAATGCAAGACAGTCTTTTAATACTGCCGGTATTGAGGCCAGCACCTACGACGAAAGACGTGATATTGATAGATACTATGATGTTACATCTACGGTTGACCTGGGTTCTTCACTGGATATTCTTGATGAATCGGGCGCGGTGGAAATTCATAACGCCCCCAAAATCCTAACTCTGAACAATCGCCGGGCGACTATCCTGGATGGCGACAGAGTAACCTATGTCACCCGCTATTCCAGTTATACTAATCTCTTTGAAACCGATTCAATGGATGCCGGATTAACCATGAGTGTGCTGCCGTCTATGGGTGAAAGCGGCTATATCACTCTGGAACTCAATGCGGAGTTCACCAATATTTCCGGCAATATTTCCGGCAGTCCGATAAAAAGCGGGCAGTTGATCGAAAATACGATAATCGTCAAGGATGGTGAATCGGTGCTTTTGGGCGGATTATCACGGACCATCAAGGATAAGCATACAAAACGGTTCCCGATTCTTGGCCATATCCTGCCGTTTTTATTCTCTCATGAATCGATGGTTGAAGAGAACATAGAGAGTTTTATGATCCTGACTACTCGCGTAGTGGATTTCAATACCGCCTTGAAAACAGACTCGGTTAACTCGGTTGAAGGCAAATAGTACGACCAGCCAAAATATCAAAACGCTGTCGGAAAACCGATACCCGGCAGCGTTTCTACGCCAAAATCGGGCTCGATTTCAATTAGCCAATTCCTCTGCCGTATTCGTCTCAAACATATGCTATTATCCTCCCAAAGAAGCCGAAAAGGTTTGACAAAACGGGTGAATCTCGTTATCATTGGCAGTTGAACTTTATGTATTAGCGACAGTTGAGGAGGATATTCCGAGAATGACTATGACTACCGACAAAATACGAAATCTTGGGTTGATTGGACAGCGCGGCGCCGGCAAAACCACACTGGCCGAGGCGATGGCCTATTCCGCTGGAGTTACCAATAGACTGGGTGTGATCACCGACGGAACAACTCTTTCAGATTATACAGATGAAGAAAAATCACGCCAAACCTCTCTCAATCTGTCATTACTCCGCTGTCCCTGGAAAAGCGGCAAAATCAACATTGTCGATATGCCCGGGCATATGGATTTCACCGGTGATGTTCTGGCTGGTATTGCGGTGGCCGATACCATCGGTGTGGTCATAAATGCCGGCGGTGGGGTGGAAGTTGGAACTTTGCAGTTTTTCCATTACGTGGAAAAAGACAATAAACCGGCCTTTTTTATCGTCAATCGGCTGGACAAGGAAAATACGGATTTCGATAAAAACGTGGCTTCTATTCAAGAGGCCTTCGGCAGCAAGGCCGTTCCCGTAAATTTACCGATTGGCAAAGCCAATGATTTTAAAGGCATCATCGATCTGATCAAAATGAAAGCAATCACCTTTGATGACAAGGGCAAACAGACTCCTGGCGATATCCCGGCCGATCTCAAGGATGATGCCGACGCTGCCCGGGAAAAGATGATCGAGTCGATAGCCGAAACGAATGACGACCTGCTTGAAAAGTTTTTCGAGGCAGGGACTCTTTCCGATGAGGATCTGTTGACCGGATTGAAATCCGGTATTGCCAAGGGTGGTTTCTACCCGATCCTGGCCGCGGCAGCCACCTCCAATATCGGGGCGTCTTCATTGCTCGATTTTACCTTTGATTACGCGCCCTCGCCGGCGGAAGTGCCCGTGCTCAAAGCCGTCGACGACGACACGGAAAAGGAAATCGAGATTCCCTGCAAAAGCGCTGATCCGGTGGCCGTGTATGTTTTCAAAATTATCTCCGAACAGCATGTCGGCGACCTGGCATTAGCCAAGGTCTTCGCCGGGACAATCAAATCCGGGGTGGACGTCGTCAACGTTCAAAAAGGAAACGAACGCATTGGTCAAATGTTCGAAATAATCGGCAAGGATCGTAAGGAGATCGACGGTGCCGAGGCCGGTGATATAGTGGCGTTGGTCAAACTGAAAGATACGCATTCCGGCAATTCGCTTTGCCTCAAGTCGCGCAAAGTGGTTCTGCCGATTCCGGATTATCCGGAACCGGTAATGGATATGGCCATCCGGCCCAAAGCCAAAGGGGATGATGAAAAGATGGGGCTGGCCCTGAACAAACTGGGAGAATCCGACCCCACTTTCAAAATGGTTCAGGATCCGGCTTTGAAACAGACTTTGCTTTTCGGACAGGGACCGACTCAGGTCGATCTGTTAGTGGAGAAATTGAAAAATCGTTTCGGAGTGGAAGTTGATCTGGACCGTCCCCGGATTCCGTACCGGGAAACGATCAAGGGAACGACTGAAATTCAGGGCAAATATAAAAAGCAATCCGGCGGACGCGGACAGTACGGTGACTGCTGGTTGCGCCTGTCTCCGCTGGACCGGGGCGTCGGTTTTGAATTTGCGGATGAAATCAAGGGTGGGGTGATCCCCGGCAAGTTCGTACCCTCGGTGGAAAAAGGAGTGGTCGAAGCAATGCTGGAGGGTGGTCTTTGCGGCGCCCAGGTTGTGGATGTCAAAGTCACCGTCTATTTTGGTTCTTTCCATGCCGTGGATTCATCCGACATGGCTTTCAAAGTGGCGGCCTCAATGGGCTTCAAGGACGGCTATATCAAGAGCAAACCGATCATTCTGGAGCCGATTTTCAACATAACCGTTTTTGCTCCGGATGAATTCACCGGCGATGTCATGGGTGATATATCCTCACGACGGGGAAAAATCATCGGCATGGAACCGGTTGGCCGAATGCAGCGCATCCGCGGCAGTGTGCCGCAGTCCGAGCTTTACAAGTACTCGGTCGATTTGCGCTCCATGTCCCAGGGGCAGGCCGTGTACACTCGAGATTTCTCGCATTACGAAGAAGTCCCGCACGATGTATCGTCAAAACTTAAGGAGGAGTACCAGACCTCCAAGCAGGAAGGGTAGAAGATTAATAATATATTATGGCCGCGCGCGGACGGTCGGATCGACCGCCTCGCCACACAAAATGGCTTATTTCTGTTGACAAGTGCGCGCCAATCATGCAAATTTGAATATATTATGAAGGCCGGCCGCAGGTCGGTCGATTGTATAGCAGGGAAAGGATTGATTTAGGCAATGACTACGAAACGTATAGCTCAGTCTCTGGTTTTATTAGCGCTACTTCTGGTCTCCTCACTGGCTCAAGCCCAGTATGAGGAAGATCCGTATATCGAAGTTTTTGTCGCCGGGAATTATACTCTCCCGACCGGATTTATCAAGAATGATATGGTACCGGACAGCCTTAATGCCAAGGCTGGTATCGGTCTCGATGTCGGTATCGGTTATTATTACAAACCAAAACTGATTCTCGGTCTGTATTTCAATAATCGTAACATGGGTGTCGAGGGATTTGATCTCAAGCACCGCGTTTTCGAGTTGGGGCTTTTTGCCAAGTACACGGTTTCCGATCTAGCCCAGTCTTCGCTGTCCCCATATCTGCGTCTCGGCGGCGGCCTGAATTTCAGCAAGCTGGCCACCAAGGTGACCGATGATGGCAATCCGGTTTATCGCGAGTTGTCCTACGATCCTGCTTTCGCTGCGGAGGCCGCGTTGGGTCTTCACATTAAAACCAACAGCCGTGGCGCCGTTTTTCTGGAAGCGGCTTACCATATGGATATGTTGAGCGATGTGGCCGGACAATTTGAAGGCACTGATTACAAATGGGGTGACAACAATAATTTTATGATGTTCCGAGTCGGTGTTCTTTTCAACATCAGTCCCAAAGAATAAGGCCCGACTATAAAGGCCATAAAGCCTTTCCTCGGGTTGGGGAAAGGCTTTTTTATTGTAACGGTGGAAAATCATGATCAAAGTTCTGGTTGTCGATGACGAGGCCAAGCAGCGCGATGAATTAGCCGGATTTTTGAAATTCAAGGGCTATCAGGCAGAAACCGCAGCAAGCGGAGAAGAGGCGCTGGCCAAATATAGCGGCTTCTTTTCGCCACTGGTAATCACCGATATGAAAATGCCCGACATGGATGGGCTGGAATTACTGGGGAAACTTCGCGAGCTTAATCCATTTATTCAGGTAATCGTACTAACCGCTTACGGGACAGTCGAAACCGCGGTCGAGGCTATGCGCCGGGGAGCATTCAATTATCTAACCAAGCCGGTTAATCTGGATGAACTCCTGATTAACCTGAAAAAAGCAACTGAGCAGAATCGGTTGGTAATCGACAATGATCTGCTTAAACGAACCGTTGAAGACATGGCCGACATGCCGGAAATGATCGGCCAATCCGAGGTCATGATGCGGGTCAGGTCGATGATTTCGAGGGTTGGGCCGTCCGATTCGTCAGTGCTCATCACTGGACCATCCGGTTCGGGCAAAGGCCTGGCGGCGCAAATATTGCATCAGCTTTCGCCACGGCGGGAGAATAGGTTTGTGCCCCTCAACTGCGCTTCCTTACCGGAGACGCTATTGGAATCGGAATTATTCGGGCACGAAAAAGGTGCTTTCACCGGCGCCGACCGCCGACGAGCCGGACGATTTGAACTGGCTGACGGCGGTACGATTTTTCTTGATGAAATAGGCGATATGTCGCCATTTATGCAGGCCAAACTTCTGCGTGTGCTGGAAGACGGAGTCTTCGAGCCACTTGGATCAGAGCGTTCCAAAAAGGTGGACGTGCGGGTCATCTCGGCCACCAATCATGATATGAAGAAACATATTGAAGATGGTAAATTTCGACAGGATCTTTATTTCCGTATCAATACCGTTAATATCGAATTGCCCGCATTAATCAAGCGGGGAGGTGACGTGCTTCTTCTGGGTCGTCATTTTCTGGCCCGGGCAGCCAGGAAAATGAACAAGACGATTGAAGGGATATCTGAAGCGGCGGCGGTATCGCTATCGGCTTATGACTGGCCTGGCAATATCCGGGAACTGCAGAACGTTATAGAACGAGCGGTTGTCCTTTCCATGGGACCGGTAATTGATGCCGATGATTTACCGGGTATCTCGGCGGATCGGGACACGGACGATATTCCTATTGCTTTGGTCAATAACTCATCGCTGGCCGAAATGGAGAAGATCCACATATCGGCGATTTTGCAATCGGAAGGCTGGAATATGCAGAAGACGGCCGATATTCTGGGTATCCATCGCAATACGCTTCGACAGAAAATCAAAGATTACAAACTGAAGGCCCAATAGCAATTCCGGCGAAGGTTACGCCGCCGCCAGGATGAGTTTAATTGGACAAAAAGCAGTTGCATTTTCGGTCCTTTTTCGTAATACTGATACAAAGGTAAAGTTATAGGTTACTTGTGGCGATTTCTATAATAATGAGAAGGTTTAAATCATGCCCGCTATGGAAGAGATAAAACTATCGTTATCACAAACCGGACCGGCAGGTGAACTGTCGATTATCCGGGTTGACGGCGTTGTCGATACCATAACCGCCTCCGAGCTGGAAACGGTAATCGAAAAACTTATCGGCCAAAAAAAATATAAGATTCTGGTCGATCTTGGGGGGGTTGAGTATATCTCCTCGGCCGGCTGGGGCATATTTATATCGCGAATTCAGGAAATCAGGGATCAGGAAGGCGATATCAAGCTGGTCAACATGATCCCCAATGTATATGAAATATATGAACTGCTGGAATTTGAAAATATTATTCCCGCTTTTGATACCCTCGATTCAGGCAAAAAAGCATTCAAGATTCCCATGTCGGATGATGGTGATCGACCGGGCAATGGTGACAAGGTTTGGAAGTCAGACGATCAGATTGTTCCTGAAAGAGGAATGACTATTCAATCAGCCATGTCGCCCGGTACCAAAACCTCCGCGG
Source organism: FCB group bacterium (assembly GCA_024231695.1). Taxonomy (GTDB): domain Bacteria; phylum Zixibacteria; class MSB-5A5; order GN15; family JAAZOE01; genus JAAEQF01. Next base: position 10,783 of record JAAEQF010000980.1, on the reverse strand, counting down.
ATGATTCGCAGGCACAGCCACTGCGGGGCAGTGCAAAAAATGCCGAAGACGTTATCCTGTGGCTGGTAGTGGAAGATCCTTTTGGTTCTATTGGCGAGTTGGCGGAACAGGCCATCGAAGAGGCTCCACATCTCAAGTTTGGCTGGTGGACGGTCTTTAGTATATTGCGCCGTAACCGGCTGCTTAGTCGCCGCGCTCGCTTTCGTCTAGCCCGCAGAAAATCCCGGCAGTAGTTCCCGTTTCATCCGACAGTCTTTTCTTTAAATTCCAAGCTTGCCAATACGTCTAATACTTAAGAGAATCTGAAGTTAAGTAGCCTCGTTGACGGTGGTTGATAAACCTTGCTTGACAATCGCGAGATTACGGTTATCTTTAAGTGGAGCCAACGTATTCTCTTTAAACGACTTGCTTATGTTTTATCGACGGTACAAACATCATCAACAGCTACTGCTTGCTTTGGCGCTGATACTTTCTTTTAGCGTAACTATATCAGCTGTTGACAACGAACGAGCCGCCTGTCCCGGACGAGTTATAATCCAAACTACTGAAGGTTTCTCACCGACGGTGACTTCGCTTTTACCGGAAATTGGCTTTGCCGAACTAAAAACATATCAGAGCTGGCAGGTTATCTCTTTAACCAACAGATTCGTTGAAAAAAATGCGCTTGATCGCAGCCGGAGCACATCATTGCTTGAAGATCTATATATCGTTTCGTTTCCCGATTCAATCGGCGTGCGCGAAGTGCTGGCGCAGTTATCAGGTCATCCCGAGATTGTTTATGCCGAACCTGATTACGTCCTTCAATTATTCGACTGGCCGGCTGATTCTCTTTTTTCCAGGCAATGGTATCTGCACAACGAGGGACAGGAATTCTACGCCGTCGAGCGATTTACCGGACCATCCAATGATGTTCTGTATTTGAAAACAGGTAAAACCGGCGAGGATGTCAACCTGCGTACGATTTATGATAATCCTCGGCCCGAGAGCGAAGAGGTTATCCTCGCCGTTCTCGATACCGGTATCGACTATGACCATCCCGATCTGGCGGACAATATTTTCATTAATCTCGACGAGATTCCGGACAATGGCTACGACGACGATCACAATGGTCTGATCGACGATTACCGGGGCTGGGATTTCTCCGGGGATACGATCAACGTCATCGAAACCACTGGCGACAACGATGCCACTGATTCTATCGGACATGGGACACATGTAGCCGGTTTGGTTGCGGCCGTCGAGAACCAAATCGGTATCGCTGGTTATCCGACCGGAATCAAAATCTTGCCGGTCAAAATATTTCCCAATGGATTTACGTCAGTTGCGGCGGCGGCCATTATCTACGCTGCCGACATGAACGCCAAGGTCATAAATATGAGTTGGGGCTTTCCATTCGAATCCAATATTCTGCGCGAAGCTATAAAATATGCCGAGGGTCGAGGCGTTTTTCCGGTAGCGGCGGCAGGTAATTTTGGAGACAGTCGTCGTATTTCCCCGGCGGCCATTCCCGAATCGTTCACCGTTGGCGGAACCAATTCCGATGGCTTCATGACCTATTTCTCATCCTACGGCCCGCATTTGGATATAGTTGCACCGGGGAGCAATATCCTGTCGTTGCGGGCTGCCGGAACCGACCTGTATGCTCCCGATGAGGCTGGTTTACGGATTATTGCCGAAAATTATATTCTGGCCGACGGCACCTCCATGTCGGCGCCGCTGGTAGCCGGGGCGGCGGCCCTGATTATGTCGTTCAATCCCGGATTGGAAATGAACGAAATCAAAGATGCCCTGCGGCTGTCGGCCGATGATCTGATTGATCCATTCAATGAGGGCGATTATCTTCCCGGATACGATACTTTATCCGGATGGGGGAGACTGAATGTCGGCGCGGCTCTGGATATGGTCAGAGCTCCGACGGCTTTTATTTCCTCGCCTCATGATGGCGACATTGTCGATGATCATGTAGTCGTCGGTCTGTCCGTCACCGGCTCTTATGGTGGCCCGGTGTCACTCTATCTCGGACAAGGGCATCTGCCCGATCAGTGGATGTTGCTTCATGAACTCGACCAGGCAGCGGCGCTCGATTCTTTTTATCTCTGGGACAGCGGCAGCCAAAGCGGATACTTTGTATTGCGTTTGGTGTCCGATAACGGTGAGGACCGGGTCGAAGTGCGGGTTGTAAACGGTCGTTTGGCGGAGTTGACTGCTCCGGCTTTCGACGAAGAAGTTAAATATCTGGTACCGATTCATATCTCCGCTTTCGGCCTTGATTACGATTCTGCAGTAATTTCCATTAAACCCGAAAGTGAGAGTGAATATCAATCGTTGTTTGTCGGGACAAGATTGTTTTTTGACGAGGCTGCTTTCAGTTGGCCCAGCGCCAACTATGACGAGGGATATTATCATATCCGCTTAACCGCCCATTTTGGTCAGGAATACTTGTCTGATTCGGTCAGGGTACTGGTCCGGTCACTGATGCGTCCCGGTTTCCCGGCCAATCTGCCTGGATATTCCGCGTTTTCGCCGGGAGTTGCTGACATCAATGGCGACGGCCTTAAGGAAATCGTAGTTGGATGTCGGAGCGGTCTTTTTGCATTTGATCCGGCCGGTAACATCCTGCCAGGGTTTCCGGTGCTTTCCGACGTCGATATGCGAAGCATGCCGGCTTTTGATGACATAGATGGAGATGGTCTGCTCGATATCATTATTACCGGCCATAATATCCTGACTTGCTACAACTATCGAGGTGAACTATTGCCGGGTTGGCCACAGGAAGCCTCGACCGGATTAGCCTTTTTCTCCTATCCGATTCCGGTGCCGACCGAACTTTTCAACCAATCCGATTCGGTGATTATTTATCTTTCAAAGTATGGTGAAGTGCGGGCTTATAACTATGACGGTAGTTCATACTTTTATTCTCTGGATGGGCTCTTCACCGCCCTCGATCCGAACATCTTTGACACTTCACTTTATGCCGGTCTGTCTGTGCCATATCTGACCGCCGCCAACCTTGATCACATGGGCGCCAATGAAGTGGTCGGGGTGTACAGCACTTCCACAGACCCGTCAGGAATTTATATCTGGAATGGACGTAATGGTTTGCCGCCGTTTGGCTGGGAGTCGCCCAAGGCCCGTCCCATCAAGCTGTCCAGCGGGGGAGTGCTGGCCGATATCGACGACGATGGCTTTCTGGAGACGATCATGGCCGGTCACGACAGCATTTACAATATTGGTGTCTGGGTGACGCGCAACGGCTGTGAGGATCTGCCCGGATGGCCGGTGATATTAGAGGAGTTAAGTGGCTGGATCGGAACAGCGCCGGTCTGTGTTGATATCGACGCTAATGGATCCAAAGAGGTCGTAGTCACCTATTACAATTTCGACCAGGGACGCATCTACGTTTTCAATGAAGATGGCACGCCTTACGTCGATAACCCCGGATGGCCGCTCGGTTTGCTGGTTGAAACCGAGAATACCCTGGCCAACGTAATCGTGGCTGATATAGATGGGAATGGCCTGCCTAATTTGATCAGCCGGGGTGGTTATATTTTTCCCGGTACCGGTTACGAGCAGGTTTTTGCCTGGGAACCCAATGGCGCCCTTACTCCCGGTTTCCCAATTATTACACCGACCTCGCCCGACAATGTCGTCTCCACTGTCTTTACACCGGTTATCGACGACCTTGACAACGATGGCCGGATGGAGTTGATTATGTGTGGCGATGGCAGCAATTTGTTCGTCTGGAACCTGGAAGCGCCTTATGATCCTGATTTGGTTGTCTGGTCTCGTTTTCGAGGTGATTCCAAAAACAGCGGGATCAATCCCGATATAGGTCTGCCTACGGCTGTCGCCTCGGAGGCCGCTGCTTTGCCGACCGGTTTCGCTGTGACCGATATTTATCCCAACCCTTTTAATCCCTCGACGACGATCAGTTTCAATCTCGATCGGGCTGCCGACATCAATCTGGATATATTCAATATCCTCGGTCAAAAGGTTGTCACGCTTTTGTCCGGCCGCCATGGGGCCGGGGCTCATACCGTCATCTGGGACGGAGTTAATGCTGAAGGCGGGGAGGTTGCCTCCGGAGTCTATCTGGTACGCCTGAGTGACGAACGGCAATATACCTCCAAGAAAGTGGTGTTGATGCGATGAAGACTATTTTGCTGATAATGATGCTGATTATGCTGATGAGCCTTCCGGCCGGAGGAAACGATTTTATTTATCAAGGATCGTTTTTGTGGAATGACGTCCGGGCGATTGTCCAGAACGGTGACTATCTTTTGTGCGCCTTTCATGATGGTATCGGAGCTATCGACCTGACTCAAGATTTCAATAAGAAAAAGTTATCCTCTACGCTGGAATTGCATGATCTCCCCATCCGATTGCATTTGTTCGAAAATATTCTGGTCGCCGAAAGTGAATATGGCCCCGTTTCGATAATTGACGTTACTGATCCGACTGACATGCGATATCTGGGTTCATTTACTCCCGAGTGGGAGATTTTTGATCTGGAAATGATCGACCACTTCCTGTATGCCGCCGTCGAATACGACGGCATCGCTCGTTACGATCTATCCGATCCGGGTAATATCATTTTCAAAGACAGTAGCATGTTCGGCATCCGTATAATCGCCCTTGATGTAGCCGATGGCCGGCTGTTTGCCCTGGATGACTATAATGGGATTTTAATCTATGAGCCGGACTCGACTGCTTTCGATGCGCCGGTTTCGGAACTGCTTTTGCCTCAAGCAGGGCTTTCCCTGACAGTAAATAATGACACCGTCTATTGTGGTTTGAATCCGACCGGCTATATGCTGGGCTATGTGGCCGATCTTGACCATCCCGTCTATCTGGGCCAGCAAAGTAGTTTCATCCGGGCCGACCGAATCGATGTCACCACTGACGGTATTGTTATTTCCAACAGTTATAATGGATTCGAGTTACAATATAACCAGGGCGACACTCTCATCGATCAACTTTTCCCTTTGGGGAATATCCGTGGTTTCTCCTCCGTTTATCAGTTCGACAATCAATGGTATATTTCTTTTCCGCACGAGGAACTTGGCTTTGTGGCCTATGATATCGGTGATCCGGAACGAATTGCTCTCGATTTCCCGGATGTCATCTATGCCTATCCCGGTCCGATAACCCAGGTTCAATTTTTTAAATCGCGCCTGCATACGATCGGAAGCAATAATTGGTATGAAATTTACGATCTCTCCGAGCCGTCCCGGCCGACGAGATCAGCCAAAATCATAAATCCGCCTTACAAACCGGCCGGCTTCTGTTACAAGGGGGATACTCTCTTTATCGCCGACATTAAGACTAAAACCTATTTCCCGGCCATTGATGACGGACTTGGTGATCCGGTGCTGATTTTTCCGTTTTTCAGCGTTTTGGATTCGATGACTCGGCCGTCGATTATCCCCGACTTTTTTGGTGATCTCGATTTACTCTACTTTCACAACGGCTGGACATTCAATGGTTCCGCCCGTAATGATACTATGGAACAGGCCAACCTGATTCGTTGGCATTTCATATATGGTGTCACCGCTCTTGAATTAAAGGACAGAATCCTCTATCAGGGCAATCGCAAAAATTCCCTGAAGACCTATTCCATCGACGAAGAGAACCTCCTGACCCTGGCTACGCAGCGCGACCTGCCCAGCCGGGTCAATGATATCCTGCCGGTCGATACTCTTCTCTATCTGGGCGCCGGTAATCTTATCATTGCCGAGATAACCGATCCACTGGCGCCAAATCTGATTTACACTCTGTACGAGCCGCGTCTTGTATTCGAAATGCATAAAATCGGATCGTGGCTGGTTTGCGCCGCCTCCAATGGTCTCTTCATCTATGATATTTCCGGCGACCTGCCGCAGCTTCTCTTTTCCGGTGGCGATCCCGCTTTCTATGTGACTTATGATAATAACCGTTTGGCGGCCAGCGATGGCAAGTCGATCAAAATTTATACTTTGCCGGCTGTAGATGCCGACGACGATAGTCCTGTTCTGCCGCAATATCTGGTGCCTCGATTGAATGGTTATCCCAATCCGTTCAATCCTGACATCCGACTGGTCATGGAAAATTTCGCCATGCCTGGCCGAGTGCAACTCGTTGTGTTTGATATATTGGGTCGTAAGGTGCGAGACTTAACTCCGGCGATGACCGGTCTCGGTCGGTTGGAGGCCCAATGGGATGGAAGGGACGACGATGGACGGAAAGCTGCCAGCGGCGTTTACTTTTTCAAAGCCTGGACTCCGGAGGAACAAGTAGTTTTCAGGGCGATACTGATTAAATAGCCTGGACCTTATGGCCGATTGGATGTATAATTATATATGAGTCAAAGATTGGAATTAAACCTTGACAATTCAAGGTCGTTTTTCGTTATTGGCGCAAACGCGCAGGAGGTGAATAATGAAGAAAAGTTATAGTTTAATAATGGCGATAATTCTGGCATTATGTCTGATCAGTGCCCCGGTGATGGCCAAAAAGGCCGGTGAAATCAAGGATAAAGTTTACACCGATAAAGATTATAAGTTTTCCATGCAGATTCCGGAGGGATGGTCCACCAAAATCGGTAAGGATAATCGCCCCGATCGAATGGCCCTGGATGAGAAGTCGTATCCTTATCCTCAGCACTTTCAAGGTGGCGGCAAAGAAGATTATGCCCAGATTCCCATGATGATTGTGTTGGTTGATACCTGCTCCATCCCAGTGGACAAGTTTTTGGAAAACCTGCTTGATTCCAAGTACAAATCCGGTCAGAAAAAATATTTCATGAAGAAGCTCAGACTGATTTCCAAAACCCACGAAATCCTGAAGCAAAAGGATATCACCTTCCACAAAGCCAAAGCGATTCAGATTGAAGCTCGCCAGGCATATTCTATTGAAGTGGCAGAACGTGGATCGGACAGGGCCGATGTAGTGAGCGATTTTAAAGGCGGTGCGATGTTTTTGACTGTTCGCGACGGCAAGATTTTTGTCTTCCACATGATCTACGAATATACCTATAACATGCAATATCAGGATACTTTCAACCGCCTTATCTCCAGTTTGAAATTTGAATAGGCGATTACAGCAGATTGATTTTTGCCCGCCGGAGGTTATCAACTGCGGCGGGCTTTCTTTTATATTGACTGCCTTCTGCGTATCTATTATATAGACTTTTTAGCGGATATAGCCCCAATCAAGGAGGACATATGAGGGTTATCTGGGCATTATTGGGTGTAATTTTGATTGCCGTCCTGCTGGGCTTTTCGGTTTACAATGCCCAGGAACGAGTGGCCGTGAATATCCTCAATACAAGATATATCAATGTTCCCCTGATTTATGTAACCTATTGGGCCTTTATTTTCGGCATGGTGTTGTCCTTCATAGTTTTGGCCAAAGTTCTATTTCGCCAGGCGGCCGAATTGCGCCGGATCCGTAAATCGGTATCCTCTCTCAATGGTGAAATATCGGCCTTGCGTAACCGGCCTATTGAGGAATCGCCCGACAAATTTCTTCAGTCGGGAAAGGAAGATGGGAAATGAGCTGGCTGACTATAATTATTCTTTTGTCCGCTTTGGTTTTGGCCGGAACGGCATTGTTTCTGTCCCGGAGGGCCGGGTCGCAGCCTCAGCGGCCGGATCCCCATGACTATATTGAGGGATTGAAGGCGCTTCTACGGGGCCAGGATGAACAGGCTTTCGAGAAGCTCAAGGAGACCGTCAGTGCCGACACATCCAATATTGATGCCTATATTCGTCTGGGGAACATTTTCCGCCGGCGTAAAAAGGCGGAACAGGCTCTGCGCGTGCATCGCGACCTGACTTTTCGCGACAATCTGACCGGCGAAGAGAAAAAAGAAATCCTGATTTCCCTTTATCACGATTTCATGGAAATGGACGATGAATCCTCGGCTCTCAAAGCAACCGCCGAAATTCTTGATATCTATCCGAATGACCGTATTGCCCTCTCGGCAACCATGCGCGCCCGGGAGAGTTCGGGTGAATGGAAAGAAGCGGCCGGCGTGAGAAGAAAATTGGACAAGATTGATGGCCAGGATTCAAGCCGGAGTTTAGCTCTTTATAAAATGTTTGAAGGAGAAGACCTGCTTGAGGCCGGTGATCCGCATCGGGCCCGGCTGTTTTTCAAGGAGGCTATTCATTTAGACAAATTATGTTTGGCCGCCTATATTGCCATCGGCGACAGCTATTACACCGACAAGCGACTGGATGATGCCATTGGTTATTGGACCAAAGTGATCACGATTAAACCGGAAATGGGCCATCTGGTGTTTGATCGGCTCAAAAAAGGTTTCTTCGAAATCGGCCGTTACGGCGAGTATTCCGATACCCTGAGCAACCTGTTGCAGGTCTGCCCCGAACATTTGACCGCCCGCTTGGAATTGGCCTATTTTCTGGAGAAAAAGGGTGAGATTGATGCCGCTCGCGAACATTTCATGGCGGCCGTGGATAATCATCCCGAATCAATGATGGCCCGATTGGGATTGTATCGCCTGAATCTGGGGACCGGCAGGAAAGAAGCCTCAGACAACGTGTTCAAACACATTATGAAAATGGCGGTCAAAAAAGAAGCTCAAAATTTTTGCTGTAAAAACTGCGGCCTTGATTCGCAGAATATGGTCTGGCTGTGCCCCCGGTGTAAGACAGTCGATTCGTTCGAAACCGTCAAGTCATGAAAACGATCATTGTTATCATTATGGCGCTTCTGTGCGCCATGCCGCTTTATGCCGATAAGCGAGTGGATGGAATATTTGCCCGTTTCAATGAGGGCGACTTGGAAACGGCTCGGCAGGAATTGAGGGAACTGCCGCAGAGCGCGGCTCGCGACGGCAACCGATTGTTCATCGCTGCCCTTTTGGAAACCGACGCGATCATTTCCCGAAATATGCTCAAAGCCGCTATCTCTTCCGATCTCGACGGCAAATACATGGAAGAGGCTCACTTCAGGCTGATTCAACTGGCCGAAACCTCCGGGAACAAAGGCGCGGTTCTGACGCAATCGGAGGAATTTCTCAACCGCTGGGAAGACAGCGAATATCGCAATTACCTGTTGGCCGCATTGGCCGCCCATAGCGGTTCGGTTGCATCCGATAGAAAAAGATATCTCAATCTGCTGATCGATGAATATCCCGGTTCCTATTTCGGGCAATATGCTCGCCTGGTTAAAGCCTCGGCCGCCTATGATCGAGGCCATTACAAAACAGCCACGACTTTATGCCGGAAAATCAATAACTCTGCCGATGATGAACTCGTTCCTGCCAGCTTGATAATGCTTTCCCGCATTGCCCTCAAAAACAACGATGCCGGTCGGGCTTTGCTAAATTACGATATTCTGCGTGAGCAATATCCTTATGCCATCGGGCAGGAGCATTTAATCTCTGAACTCCGTAAGACTTCCGACCGCCAGTCCGGTCAGGAATCAACCGAGGTGTTCGAGGGCATCACATATTCGGTTCAGGTTGGTGTGTTTTCAGTTAAGAATAACGCCAAAAAAATGTCCGAACGAATCAAGGCCTATGGCCAAAAGATGCGCACGGTAAAACGAAAGATTTCCGACAAGACCTATCATGTCGTTTTGGCCGGCAAATTCACTACACTGCAAGAAGCCGGGCGGGTCAAAGAGAAACTGGAATTAGGCGAGAATCAGATCTTCAAGGTAGTTGTCAACGATGAAAAATGACGGCCTGACGCCGATGATGCGGCAATACTTCAGCTTCAAGGCCAAATATCCCGACAAAATCCTCTTCTTCCGCATGGGTGATTTTTACGAGATGTTCGGCGATGATGCTGTCGAAGCCGCGCCGATATTGGGTATCGCTCTGACCAGCCGTTCCGTGGACAAAACCAAGGCCGTTCCCCTTTGCGGCATTCCGTATCATGCACTCAACAAATATCTGCCGCGTCTGATTGAGGCCGGTAAAAAAGTCGTCATCTGCGAACAGGTGGAAGACCCCAAAAAAGCCAAAGGGATAGTCAAAAGGGATGTTGTCGAAATCGTTACGCCCGGCACGTCAACGGCCGACAATGTTCTCGACCCGACGCGAAATTCCTATCTGGCCGCTCTCTGCGGTAAAGGCAAAAATCTGGCCCTGGCCCGGCTGGAACTTTCCACCGGACACTTTTCCGTCACCGAAAACGACGCCGAAATCATTCTTGATCAGCTTCAGTCATCGCCCCCCAAGGAACTGCTTCTACCAGCCGAGGACAAAGATGATCTGTTGCCCAAAAGCCTGATCGAAAATGGACTGGCCGGGATAGTAACTCCGCTTGAAGATATTTATTTCGATTTCCGTTTGGCCCGCGATCGGTTGTGTCGATTTTTCGCCGTCAGCACACTCGATGGTTTCGGCTTGAATCGGATGAATGCGGCGGTGTCGGCCGCCGGTGCCGTCTTTAGTTATCTGGAGGACAACAAGCAGGATCGCCTGACCCATATCACAGAAATCAAAGTCGGCCGCCATGACCACCGGATGATGCTCGACGCCGCCACGGTACGCAATCTGGAATTGTTCACTAATTTGGCTGGCGGAACTGACACTCATTCATTTTTCTGGGCCATCAATCGCACCGGCTCGGCCGCCGGAGCCCGCCGACTGCGACGAGCGGTCGCCGCTCCATTTATCGCTAAGGCCAAAATTGATGCTCGTCTCGAAGCCGTTGCCAATCTATTTGATCGTGACGACCTGTCGGAGAGTATGGCCGAGGTGTTTACCACAATTCCCGACCTGGAGCGTTTGGCCGGACGATTGGGACTGGGCAAGGCCAACCCTCGG
>JAAEQF010000979.1 GCA_024231695.1 FCB group bacterium | reverse complement strand
GTCTCGTTGGCTACCAGGACACACAAGCCAGAGGATTTGACAGGTTCGTCGTCAGAGACTGAAACTGAAAGTCAAATTGATACTATAACAACTGTAGGATTGACAGCGAACCGCACTCGACAATCTAAGCTTGGCGCCATACTGGGCTAGCAGCAGCAGGAGCAGGAGTCAATTGCAAGTTTAGGGGCTATTTGGTGGGCTTTTGCAGTCGTAGGTTCTTGGCTAGTCTGATGCGAACAGACTAGCTTTAGGAAGACTGCAAAGCGCACTAAAAGCTTCTGGGTGGTGGTGTGATAGGGTAGAATAATCACTTGCAAGAGGACAACGCTGATGCTGGAGCGAGCTTAGAGAGAGAGTGTGCACAGCTGTCAGTTGAGACATGTTTAAAGCTAAGCGCCGATGTACAGTGGGGTGTTGGTGGCGAGAGTAGCGAGTAGCCGTGGCCAACTGCGAATACAGATATCCATAGAGCAACACGGGCGTGCGTAAACAAACGCGCTATCTCGACCACCCATCACCCCACCTTCACCAATTGTTGATATATGTGCTACTACCATACTTAACCAAATACTTTCTTTGCGCTTAATATCTTTGTAGAATTCAAATTCAAATTCTCTCATGGGGTTTTGGGGTTTTGGGGAG
>JAAEQF010000978.1 GCA_024231695.1 FCB group bacterium | reverse complement strand
GCCGGCGGCGGTTTTCTTCAGGAAAATGATGCGCAGTTGTTATCGCCCGGATGCAACACCCACCCATGCAAACAACGGCCTGTGCCCAGTGCCGAACTGGCCAGGTGCGTGTCTTGGAGGTGCGCAACGCTTCATTTTGCTCAGCCTGGCGGGTGTAGTCCACCAGCGGCCATGCCTCAGCCAGGGCGGTTTGCTTCAGGGAAATAACTATCTAGAATACTTATATTTTCACTTCACGGTTTTTGAGATCTACTATGCTGCACCACGCTCAGCAGGAGAGAGCCCGCCTCCTCCCTACCCTCGGTATGTACACTAGTACCACCCTCCTACCTGTGGGTATGGGTACCCCGAGCCGGCTCCCCGGCTGGGTGTGCGATCCAGAAATCGACCTCAGTCTCAACTGCCCCTCTGTAAGCAGCCAGCAAGCAAAGCAACAACAAGGTCCACATTTCAGTAAGCAAAGCAAAGCAAGGGTCCACATTTCAGTGTTTCGGACCATAGCTCGCGGTAGGCGTGAGCTCCGCGGCCCAGACTCCACCTATGGGTAGACCATACACGGTGGGTCTGTGGGTGGTCGGGGGACCTCCAGTCTCCTCTCTACGTGGCACCGTGATCAAAAGAAGCTGAAAATTCTGGTGATTTTGGGCGGCCCGGGACGGCCGGGGCCGCCAGCCAGTGGCGGGACCGGGTCGGTCCGATCCCGCCCAGTCCAGCACAGG
>JAAEQF010000977.1 GCA_024231695.1 FCB group bacterium | reverse complement strand
TTTCCTTTCTACCAGCTCTGCTGGCTCAGTTAGTTAGGAGTCTCAATGGACTTCAGGTCTTTTATCTAAGAGCTATTCTATTCCGACAGTCTTTTCAAAGCGGCAGAGGGTTTTGCACCGCTGGCACTTTATTTCGATTTTGCCCCCGGGGCCCGGGTCTCCTTTCAGGAGCAGTTTTTTGCACCCCGGGCACCTGAGCTCTTTATGTGCTACTTTTATATAATTAATCTGCGTGTTTGTCAAACAGGGCCTCCTCGTTTTCGTCGTCTCCGCCAAGGCCTGTTGAGGTATCGGCAGATGATCTCGTCGAGTGTTTGTGAATATCGTCTTGGTCTTTTTTGTTTTTTCCCGCCTTGTTGTCATGTGCGCTGGTAGCCTTTTTGGCTATCTCTTCCTTGTAATAATTCATAACAAGAACAGCATCTTTTGGCGCTCCGTTACCAAGCTTTCGGATAGCCTCTGGCTGGCCCTTATACCACGCCTTAAACTCAGGCGAAGCATAAACTTCTCTCGCATCGATGTGACCAGTCTTCGGGTCTGATACAGCGTTCCACCACAACAGGCCCGTCATGGTGTTTCCAAGCTGGTTGATCTGTTTCTCAAGCGCCATGTGCCTCTCGCCGGTCACGAGCACCCCAGCCTCGATGGCGGCCTTGATTGTCTTCTGTGTCGCCATGGAGCCAAGAATTTTAGCGGCGGCAAACCCTACCGGGTCGTCCTCCTGAAAGCGCCTTATATCGATCTCGTCCTCTCCGACCTTGATTGGAGCGTCAGGGAACTCGTCGATATCAACAATGTCAGCCATAAACTCAATGTTTTCCACTGTAAGCTTTTCCGGCGCTCCTGTGCCAGCGTCCCCGGCGTCGGCATCTCCAGCCTCTCCGGCGTCGGCATCTCCAGCCTCTCCGGCCCCCTCAGCGTCCCCAGCTTCTCCGTCGTCAGCATCGCCAGCCTCGGCCTCAGCGATTCTGGCCTTGATCTGGTCTCCGGCCGATCCGGGCTCTTCCTCGTCACCCTTTTTGTCATCGTCACCAACACCATCATCCTCACCAGCACCTTCGTCGTCGCCACCTTCGCCAGCCCCGGCATCGTCCTCGTCTTCCGGGGGCTTGCCGTCTGCGGCGTCATCAAAAGCGGCCTCTTCGTCGAAGTCATCGTCAAACCCTGTTGTTACTTCTCCCTCATGCTCTTGCGATTCTACATTTTCATCGTCTGGCATTTTCATTCTCCTTTAATGATACTGTTAATATTGCGAGCCACGTCACGGCGATACCTGCTGTCGGCGCAATGTGGAACGGAAACTGGCCAATACAAGAGACGGCTATAATTATTAGCGCTGTTGTTGGTATAAGCGCTTGTTTTGTAAACCGTCTGAAAATACCTATAAAATACCCGGCCACAAGGACTGGAAAGGCTATACCCATCTCAAACAGTCCTTGCAAATACTCGTTGTGAGGCGTAAGCCATCTGGTGCCCGTTACCATAGGCTCGGCAAAAACAACCTTCCAGCGCCCCAAGCCCCAGCCAAACAGCCAGTGATCCAGCCATTTATTAAGCCCTATCTCCCAGACCGGCAATCTTTCAAGCCCGAAAAAATCCACATAATAAAAGTACAACCCTGTGGCAATGGTCGCCCCGACAAAACCGAACCAGAAAAGGCCGTGAAATGACAAAAAGAATATCATCCCAATGGCGGCCGATACGGCCCCGGTTGAGGTTCTCGTTGCTACCATTCCACCGGCAATAGCAATTAACCCAAACGTCCATTTGGGCCTGAGAAATGCAGGGATTGAAAACGCAAGAAGAAGGTTGGCAAAGTTCGTGTTCCCGCAAAGCCCGGTAGGGTCACTATAAAAAGTAAATATCGGGTCTTTGCCCATCTCCTGCAAAATAATAAAAAACACATTCATCAGCGCTATGATGGCGATTGCGTCCATAAGATACCGGACGTTCCCCTTATCGAAAACAATTACAATAAACGAATACCAGATCATGCCATAAAATACGGCCTGAAAGGCATAGAACGACTGAATGGAGTAGTTGGTTAAATACAGCGAGAACAGGCTCAGACATAAAAACAAAGCCAGCCACTTGTCGTTCCTCCACACCCATACCGCCATCAACAGGCATGTCGTGAATTCAAAACATACCTGTGTTGACAGCTTTAAGTCGTTGCTCGGAAAGGGGAAACGCAAGACCCCTGCGAGCAAAAGAAGTATGGCCGCTAAATAAGCGGGTTTATTGCGTTCTTGTATAGATAAAATCAACGGCTTTTACCTCTAAGTCTCCTGTTCCGTCCGCCACGTTGTCACGCCACAATCGGAGAGTCACGTTATCTCCAGCGGCGAGGCTTGCAAAGTCGGTACTGACGGTAAGCGTCACCAGTGATGGTGTCGAAGTCGTGCCATTAAGAGCAACAGGCGTTTGTCCTGTAGCCGCCGCATCAGCGGCCGAACCGCTCCTGTTAACGTAAACGTCAAAATCGACCTTGTTGGGGGTTGTAGAATCCGACTCTGTGGCCATAACCCTAAAACCACCGCCAGCATTGTAATCTCGTGGTACTATAAAGTTAGTCTGGATAGCACTCGTGTCAGCGTCAACCCACACAACCCCGGCAGAAAGATCGTCCTGATCGAGTTTTGGTGTAGTTGAGGTCGTCAGTGGTAAAATGGCATCCCCAACAGTAGACCCGTCACTCGTCGTTTCACCAAAAAACGTAAACAGTGGCAAGGGGAGCGACTCGTTTGTGGACGCATGGGTAAGCGTTCCGACGATTGTTACCGCCCCGGTCAGCGTAGATGTCCCGTCCACAACAATGTTTCCAGAGAAATCAGCACTGGTGCCGGTGTTCTCGAAATACCACGTTCCCTTCATGTGTTGATCGTTGTGCTCCAGTAGCCCTGCCGCATCAGCGATGACAACGCTAATAAAAAGCGAGCACAAAATCGCTCCAAATTTTTGCATGGCACTGAATTTTGATAATAGTTTTCTCATAATTCCTCTCCTTCCGGTTGACGTTGTATGAAATCGGATGCCTCTCTCGGAAGGTCTAATATCCTGTTATATGCTTTTACCATTGCCAGTTTTTCCACTACTTTCTCGTCGCTTGGGTTAAGCTCAACAGACTTTCTCAGGGTGTCTCGCAATGAGCGAATCACTCTCAATAGGGCCTTTGACGTACCAACTTCACCCGCTCTGGCCACCAGAATTAAGTCCGCCGATGAATCTGCTATCTCCTCTATTAGCATCTTTTTCAAACTCCTGCCCGGCTTTCTGAGCGTTCTCGACAAGTCTATGAGTATGCTCAAGCTCTTCCATCTCCATGTCCTGCTCGTGCTCCTGTTCGTTTTCTCTCAAGTCCATCTCGGCCTCGGCGCCCTTCTCGGCAATCTTAATGTCGAGCTGGTCTTTCATAAGCTGGCGAGTCTTGGCCTCTTCCTGTGCTCTGAGCTCCATCGCCTGTTTGGCCTCCGCCTGTTTTTCTTCCTTTGACTTTAGCGTATCTTCAGGGGATAAGTCAAATGCTGTGTTGATAAGCTTGAGATATTCTCCGAGCTTGGCCTCTTTCATAAGTTCCTCGCTCGAAAGGATCAGTTGGAGCGATTTGGTAAGCTTTTCAATGCGTTGCACTCGCTCCTGAAAGCTGTGGAAACCCATAGCCTGAGCTATATAAGACCCCTTGCCTCTTTTCATCTCGGGGTCGGCCATGTTCCACTCGTAAAAGTCCTGAATCATGGGCTCAATAAGGCCCTCGTCGATGTTCTTAATAACTGCGCCAAGGTACTTCCCGGCGTTTTGTTGAAGCATGTTCATCTCGCCAAGGGTATCCGGCTTGAATTTCTCTGCAACGGTTCCCTGTAGAATCTTGGGAATCTGGCTGGCCTCGTCGGCATACCTCTCGAAAAGAGGGATACCATTTATAAGAGGGCCCGTGATGTCCTGAATAATTATCTGCTGGATAGCCTTACGGGCGTCATCGCACTCCTCGGCGATTTCAATCTCCTTGCCGGGCTCGACACCGTTGTCAAGCGCACCCTTCGCAAGAAGCCTCTTTTTGACGGCGACCATTACGTTTGCGATCAGCTTCACGTTGTCCTCGAAGCCCCTGACCATGCCGTTCAACACTTTCTGGCTGTCTTTCAGGTTGTCCGCAATGCCTGTGCCCTCGATGTGATCGAGCTTGAATTCCCACATGCCACGATACCACGGCCTATCGCCCGTGTTCCGGGCGTACCGTATGATTTCGTTTCCGGCCATCTGGAGATAAATCTCGATCTCGTTTCCGTCATCCTCGGGCTCACCGGCCTTATCAATATCAGCTTGCTTGCCGCTGTCTTCAAGGTCGGCCTCAAACTCGAGCACTTGCTTCATGGGCGCACGGCCCCAGAACTCGAGGCGCTCGATTTTGTTTTTCCTGTTCTTTATTTCCCTGAGCCCCGGCTTTTCGGTGCCCACGTCCTGAGCTGTGCCATGGTCTCCGCTATCGGCCTCGGAGATAGCGGACTCGATGGCTTTGTCTATAAAAAGTGGCTTTCCAATTCCTTTACGAAGGGAATAAGGCGAGACCATGTCCCGCTGAATTATTCCGATGCACTCCTGAAGGTCGTCGTTTTCGAGGTCTCGGAAAATATCCCAGACTGACGTGTAGTCAATGGCGGGAGAATCATGCGCTTTTTCCCATTTTTCCCACCGGGAATACTTGCCTTCCGGGTCGGGTAATCCCTGCGGCGCAAAGCTAACCTCTCTGTAGCCTTTGCGGATAACCTCCTTTGTAAACCGTTTTCCCCAGAATTCGCCATAAATCGCCCCGGACATGACACATTTCATAAGCGCCCTGTCGGCATTACAGTCCGCAAGTTGCTGTTTTATTTGACCTGTCATGTCCTCGATGGAATCTGTGATCTTATCCTTTTCGGCGTCCTCGAGCTCCTCGAGAAGCACCTCATCCCATGGAGAGGGCCTTAATTTGAAAGGAATGTGACCACCCTGTAGCTCCATATCGATAACCATGGCATAACCTGAGAGCACTTTCGTCTTGGTTATCTGAACAAAGGTGTCTGAGCGCCAACCCTTCGCCTCGTCTTTCTTCCAAGTGCCTGTAGATATTGAATTAAACGCATCAATATTGTCTTGCCACTTGGTCTCGAGAAGTGTTTTTCGATCAGCCCGCCACTCGTCGTACAATTTGGTTCTAATATGTTTTGCGAGGCCCGCTAATTCGGTCATTATTTACCATCCAGCGCCTTCAGCTTATTGACGTTTTGAACGAGTTTGGTCGTGATTTTAGTCAGATTTTCCATGGTGTCGATCAGCTCGGGGATAACCTCCCGTACCAAGGGTTTCACTTCGTTCTCGATAAACTGCTTTTGCTTCAGTGACATGACTTTCTCCTTTATAATAAGTTATTGTTTTTTCAGGCATTTGCCTGTCGATAGGTATGGTTTTCCATGCGACCGTTCCGAATTGACCGAGCGGGTCGCCGGTAGCCGGGCATCCGTCCTTTATAATGAAGACTATCCGCCTTCTATATTTTTGCGGGACAACCGACTTTATCTGCTCATAAAGTTCTCTCGCACATTCCCGGAACAACTCTTGGCTCATAAATTCGTCAGTATAGTTAATCCAATCGCCGTATTGCATAAGCGGGTCAAAATGAGGATAAGCGTTGGCGTCATCTATCAATGAAACCGACGGGGCCAGCATTAAAGCCGAACCGCCAAGCACAACCCTTTTTAAAAACTGACGTCTTGTAATCATCGTATCGGATACCTCTCAAGCCCGTATGCGAGGCACATCATCGCATGGACTGAAGGAACAGACTCAATCTGGCCCTTCTTTATAAGGTCGAGCTCCTCGTGGAGCTGGGAGCCCTTCTCGTACCATATCTTACCAGTCTTCACCAGACGCCAGACCGTGTGCTTGACCTCGGCGACGTCCCCCCAGC
Source organism: FCB group bacterium (assembly GCA_024231695.1). Taxonomy (GTDB): domain Bacteria; phylum Zixibacteria; class MSB-5A5; order GN15; family JAAZOE01; genus JAAEQF01. The sequence goes on along the minus strand of JAAEQF010000977.1, from coordinate 14,049 downwards.
CAACTTCAATAAACTGGGGCTTGGGGTCGATCATCTTAGACCGTATCACCTCGAGACGATAGCTCTTGGCGTGTTCCCGGGTCTGGTTCCAGAAAAAATCCCGGGCGTAATATTTTGACCAGCACTTGTTTATCCAACTCGAGATACCCTCGTACTCGATAACGCCGGACTGGTTAACAATGTGATCTATCACGACAAACGTCCTCTGCTCGAAAATAAAGACCTTGCCGGTGTCGACGTTCTGACCGGCCATGAGAATAAACCCCTCGATGTCCGGGTTCCCGGGAGTCCGCTCTACTGACATGGGCCAGCACACGCCGCCCCGCATCCGGTAGTCCCCGTTCGAGCCGTCGGAAAAATATAATGTCGAGGTTTGTTTTTCCATATCAAACAAGACCTTGCGTGGTTTCCGACCCTCGTTTATTATCGCATTTTCGCTCAATGTATCACTCTCCCGGCAACGTCCAAAAGGGGGAGCTTATTGAGTTCCAAAATTTTTTTATTTTCTCTGGCCAGTTGGGTAAAGTGCATGTTCAGGGCCTCCATGCCTTTTATCATAAATCGCATGGCGGCGTGTTCGTTGTTGGGAAAATTCTGGACTGAGACCTGACCGTTCCGTTGCACATTCACCTGTATCACAAGAACAACGTCCTCAGCCGTTTCCTGCTTCCGGGCTTCAGTTTCTCGATTTTTTTTGGCGTTCTTACCGCTCATAGGGTTTCTCCTTTCTTATTTACGTTGAACATCAGGCGAAGCGAAAAATACTGCAACATAGATTATCATGTGATATATGGTATTATTCCCAAAATTGAAGGATAAAAAAATAGAATCAATTTTTCTGCCATACCGCTTCAACCCGTCCTTTCCAAGGGGGCCAATGACCGGGTGCTTAGGTCTGCCCTTTTCGGCTACACATGTTCTCCCGGAACGCACCTGCCTTCCAAGTACTCCTCCGGGTATCCACAACATGGTTTCGCCTGATGTCCAACATAAATAAAATTACCTGTTATAATATAAATGCTCTTCGTCAACCCTGTAAAGGGCGTCCTTGTCCAACCGGCCCTTAAACTCCGGCTTGGACTCGTCCGTCGGGTCTTTCGCCTCCGGCTTAGGCTGACTCCGAAGAAACACAACCGGAAGAGCCACACAGATTATAATAAATAAAATAATTTCCAGCATAAAATCACCTTACCATAGTTCCGGCACATGCGTCAAGGTCAAGCGCATCAAACAGACTGTCATATCCGCTCATCATTCTGGCCAGATAAGCATGTGCATCGATTTCGTCATCGAAAGTAACATTGGGAAACATCAGCATACGATCCTCATAATCCTGATACCAAGGCTTATTTTTCGGGAACAGCCACAAGCCTAATCGCATCTGGCCCTGAAGAGCACGAGCCCGAGCTACCTTATCAAGTATGGGCGTCACGAAGTAAGCGTTAATCGGCAAGACCTTCTTTTTCATCTCGGTTACAAGCACTGGCCATATAGATTTTCGGATCGCTCCTTCCTCAAATAAAAATTGTGAGGGGTGCCATGTCTTCTCAACATCCAGAATTTGTTCGATAATCTCGTATGTGTCACCTCTAAATCTGCGAACATCTGCTAAAATTTTTTCCCCACCGGGTAGGCTCAGGCCTACGGTTATCACGTTGAAATCGTTTTCTTCCCCCTCGGCGATGGCTAAGTCCATGGCGGCATACACAGGGATGTGGGCCCCATTCTCCTTATATTTGGACATCGCTTCTGACAGGTCTATGGGAACGAACCAAGGGAGCTTGAAATAGTTGCCTTCCTCGGGTCGGGGGTTTTGCTGGTAAAGTGCGCCAAAGTGGTAAGATCCGATGGCTTTCCTGATTTCCACGAGCTCGGACGTCGGGAACCTTGGCGAAAGTGGCTCACCTTTGGCCCTGCCAAGCGGGTCATCGTCCAGCGCTTCGGCCGCAAGGCTCAAGACCTCCCACTCTTCCCCGTCGCCCGTCTCCATCTCGGCGAGCAAGCGCCCGGCGAGGTCATCCTCATGCCAACGGGTCATAATGAGCACAATGGCGGCGCCCGGCGCCCGGCGTGTATAGAATGTGGAGCGATACCACTGCCATATAGACTCCCGGGTAACACGGCTTGACGCCTCTTCGTAGTTCTTGAATGGGTCGTCGATAATACCAATCGAAAAGCCCCGGCCAGCTATGGGCCCACCGGCCCCGGCGGCTATCAAGCCTCCATGATGGCCTTCAATAGTCCAGTGCTTAACGGCCTTCGTGCTCACGTTGACCATCGGGAAGAGCTCACGTTCATTTATTAAGGTGTCTCGAGCTATCCGGCTGAAGTCGAACGCAAGGTCGGCGGAATAGCTTGTTATCATTATATAATTGTCTGGGTATTTCGGCAGGTACCAAGCCGGGAACTTCTTGGAACAAACTTCACTCTTGCCATGCCTTGGCGGCATGAACACCATAAGCCGGGGAATCCATCCGGCGGCGACCTGCTCGAGCTTATTGCACAGGATTTCAAGATGCCGCTCACGTTGCCACTGGCCCCGGCCCTCGTATTCCATGAACTCGACGAGCCTATCCCGGGCGCCAGCTCTTATTGGGTTGGGGTCGGCGCCTAACGACGCTAGTAAATCATCCCATGAGCCTTCGACGGCTGAGTCTTTCCACAATTCTGCGCTTGGTCTCCGGGCTGGTTGCATTGATTTCCTCAATTACCGCTCTTTTAAACTCCGCCATGGCCTGACTCGAATACATTGTCTGATAGGTGACGGCCTGAAGCTTGAGCTGTTCCCTGATCTCGGCGCATGACTTAAGAGCAAACTCCCTGTCTCGTGTGACCTTATCAATAAGGCCCTTGAGCATGGCCACCATGGCGCCAGAGTCTCCGAGCTCGTGAGCCTCAAGGACGCCCTCCACTGCGTTGGTGAGCTCGTCAACTATGTAAGTCTCGCCAGTGACCTCGTCTAACAGGCGATTACATACCAGATTGATCTTGTGGAGCTGGTCAACCGCCTCGATGTTTTGGTTAACTATGTGAGCCGCCGCCTTTTCGGATACGGCCGCCACTGTTCTAATGCCAAGCTTACGGCACCGCTGGGAAACCGCTGACCGGGTGAGCCCATATGTTGCCGCTATCGTTATTTGTCGAACTCCGCTCTTGAGTAAATCCTTGAGCTTGTCATCTGTGAGCCTGTTTTCGGGTATCAACTGCACCTCGGATGTTTAGACGTTTAAGTCGTGTTTAATGTTAAGCTCTACGCCTCAAACCTCTCAAGGGGTGAGCTTGGCCCCATAAATCCCGCAAGCGCCCGAGCCCTGAGCGCAAGAATTCGCCGCATGGTCAAGGCCCTGAGCTCCGCCGTGGAATATTCGCTTAGTTCCTTGGGCTTGTAGTCCTTGGGCTTTATTCCCTGTGAGCCCAAAACAGGCCTAAAACCCGCAACCTGAGCCCTTGAGCCCTCAGAGATCGTCGAGCCCTGAGCCTCTGAGGAGGTCGAATTTTCGTTTGTTTGGTGTTTTATGTTCATTATAGGTATTTCTTGCCATGAGTGTTAAGTTGAGCCGGTTAAAATTGAATAAATGTAAGCTGGTTTAAGCCCTCCTGTGAGCTCTGAGCTCGAGCTTGTGGCCCTTATTGTGGCCCTGATTAAACGCTTGGGGCACTCGAACCGCCCGGGGCCTTTCAAGTTTTCGCTCCGGGGGTCGTGGGCTTAGGTTTATTACATCGTTTAAAAGTTTTCGTAAGCGCTCGTTATGTCGTCGGTCGTCTGTGTCCATGGTCTCGCCGGTTAAACTCCATTAAATGTAAGCTGAGCTCGGGCTTGTGGCTCTAAATTTGATAAAAAGCGAGCTTGGGACGGCCAAACCTTAAAACCATGGCGCACCTCAGCGTCAGGGAATAAGGTCTCGAACCACACCTTGAGTGATTCCAAGGCCTCAGCGCTGGGCTTTGGGTTGTTTGGTATCTCGCTTATGATTATCTCGCCATGTGTCATGTTGATGCCTCCGGTTTTGTTTCGTCAAGCTCAAGTGATTCGAGCATGGCATTGACCTCTTCCCGGCGATATCGCTTCCAAGCCATGCCACCGCCGAGCCTTACGGCCCAATATGCGGCGTCGGAAACTGTTTTCATGCCGTTAACCTCTATTGATACGGCCCTGAATAGCTTATCCCAAAACTTTTGATCCCGTTCGGCCCATAAATGCACAAGGCCACGCCCCTCCGGGTGTGTGGGCCATGCTTCGCCGGTAGCTTGGGGCTGGATGGGCGCATGTGTCCACATGGGCCATGCTTCGCCGGTAGCTTGGGGCTGGATGGGCGCATGTGTCCACAGGTGATTATACTTATATCCATAGTCGTGAATGATTGCAGGGATCAAAAGAACTCCGACCGGGCTTAGAAGTGGCCAGAGTATGCGGGGGATTGAGGCGCCGTCGAAAATAAAGGGCGCCGGTATTACTATGATGGGCTTGCCAAAGGGTTGATAAGTCCAGTCCTCATATATCTCCCAATGCCGGGGCTTTGTTATCCAGTTCCAGCCTCGCTTAAGCGGGGCCAGTCCGGCCGTGGGAATCGGGACGGGTCTCATTTTCGGCATGTCGTCAAGCGTCAGCTTCATGGTTCCATGCTCCATGTTTCGAGCGCATAACAAATAAAAAAGGTTGCGGCTACTATGCTTAATCCGATCAAGACAGCCATCAGTCAAGAGCCTTTCTAAGGTTGTTGGCCGTTATCGGCAGATAATCGCCCTTGCTCAGGGACATCCACCGGGCGTCATAGTCAAGCTTGTATGTGCTGTGCCTCGTGTCAAGATGTATGCCGGGGTTGTTCCACCACATGTAAAAGCCCAGCCCGTTAATTTCATCGAACCTTGAGGCGATTTCAAACATCTCGACGGGGTGTAGGTCTTCAAAGTGCCCGTCTATTGCTTGGCCCTTCGGGTGCCAGCCTTTCAGCCGCTCCTCGTAAGCGCAATGCACATAAAAGCGCTTCCGGGCAAACTTGCGTATCTTGTCAAGGGTATATATTAAAGATCGATCAAGCCGCCGCCAGTCGCCCCAGCCGTCTTCTTCGGGTGTGAAAAACTCAATTTCCCGCCATGCTTCCGGGGTCATCCGACTCATAATAAAAATGCCTATCGCCCCGCCCGGCCGCCCCGGACGAGGCTTTCAGATAAGTTAAACCGGCGCATAGAACCGGCTCGAATAGTCCCACCGTTACACAGCCCCGGGTAAATGTCAAGGTTTTTAACAAAAAACGTCTGCTTTTTTGCCGTAAATTGTCACATAAAAATACTAATGATGTCAACAGGTTGCCGGGGCGCTCCCCGCAAAGCCCCGCCGTTGCTGGTTACGGTTTGCGACAGAATTTCAGGGTTTCCGGGGCCCGGGCCGAGGCCGTGAACCTCGTAAGCCCGCACCAGTCAAGGCCCTACGCTGAAACAGGAAAACTTTTCCGGCGTGGCACCGTTTTTGCTCTGTTTAGAGGGTACATACATTTATTTTTACTCAGAGGGGGAAATTTTGGAAAAAATCGATAGAATCAGTCTTTTAATAGCTTGGGGCGTGTTTGCGATCTTGTCCCTTGCTATCATCTTGGGAGGGTAAACCATGGGAATGTTTGATTTTCAAAACGAGAGCCAAGCCGCTTTTGACCTGAGCCAGCGGGAACACGTTTCCCACGACGAGAGCTGGGCGGCCGACTATCTGACACGCTGGGGGTATGTGGTTGTTTGTATCAATTACCTTGTGCATTGCCGCCTGACCGACGCCGTGATCTGCGAAGAAACCGGCATCCTTCAGGTGTACGACACCTCCCCGGACATGCGAGCGGAGTACGGTGACGACCTCGGGCACCCGGAAGCGCCCTATATATACAGCCTCCCGGAACCGATCTACCCGGACGTTAACTTGCCGATCTGTAACGATGAACATATACCATTTTAAAAAAAGGGGGTACAATATGGGTGAGGACGGAATTGGCGGACACGGCTCCGCTACACAGAACCGAATGGCAGAAGAAACGACACAATGGCATTATAGAGACGGGGGCGAGTATAGCGGGCCCTGTACGATAGTCAAGCCGGACACCGCTTTTATCATGGTGCCGAGAACATGCTACCGATGCGGCGGCGCTGGTGGGGCCGACAAGTGGAGGCACACAGGATATACTTGTTTCCAGTGTGGCGGAGCCGGACACCTTGGCAACCGGAAGGAAAAGCTTTACACACTCGAGAAGATTGCGAAACTGGACGCCACCCGGGAGAAGCGCCGAGCCAGAGAGGAAAAAAAGCGACGAGATAAACGGGAGGCCGAGGAAGCCGAGCGCAAGACCGGACTTGTCAAGACTCAAGCCGAGAACCGGGCCACCTACCCCGACGCCGTGGAAATCCTCGAGCGGGACGACCTCAAGGGCTTCCTTGCCGACATTAAAGAAAAGCACGACACTGGGCACCGCCTGACCGAGCGCATGGCCGAGGCCGTACTAAACGCTTTCAAGAGTATGCAGGAGCGGGCCGAACAAAACACAGCCATTGAAGCCTTCGAGACCGCAACAACCGAGCAGGAATTCGGCCGCCAAGACATCAAGGCCGCACTTCTGAGCGTCAAGGACTACCCGGACAACTACTCATACGATGCCAACGCAGTTGTTTACAAGGCCCTGTGGATAACCGAGCACGGCTTTAAAATCTTCGGCACATGCCCCCGGGGCGTGAGCTGGCCAGTAGACCGGGGCCGGGTGTTTTACTTCAAAGCAACTATTGAATTTAAAGAAGAGGGTTTTGGGTTTTATAAACGCCCGACCCTCGCAACATTAGAGGAGGATTAATAAAATGGGATATGACGATTATATCAGGCAGAACGAACGGCCCAACGCATTACAGGCGTTTGTTGACAAGCTCGAGAGAGAACGGGCGCACCGGGAGAAGCTCGAGGCCGTGATCTTGGCCCCGCTGAATATAACCCACAAAGACCGCTACATTTAGTCAGCTACCTCCGGGCCGGAACTCGAGGGCCCAGCCCGGACGCAACCGACTAAACCAATAAACCACATAAAAAGGGGGAAGGATGAAAACAATTAAAATCAAGATCGAGAACTACCCACAGGAAACCCCAGAGCTCCGGGAGACATTCAAGGCGCTGGGCCTTCAGTCTTTTGACTCTCTACACTTCCAGTTTAAAATGATTGAAGCCGGAACCTATCACGTTGAGACAAAACGCATTTTCTCTAACCAGTACAACACCACAGAGGGCTTTAGAATATTTGAAAAGTGTTCTTGCCTCTCCACTCCCAGCATGAAAAAATTAAGGGGCTACTACATCGCCGAGGGTATCGAAAAAATCAGGGAATATCAAGCAACCGTCCGGGCTTGTGGCTACTGCGGGGCTCAGTATATAGGCTTGCCCCGGAACTTCCAGCAAGCGCAAACCTTTTGCGACAAGTGCCTTGACAGCCAATATCTTGAGAAAAAAGACCTGCATCTGCTCCGGCTTCATTTTATCCTTGACAAGAACGACCGAGAGCCACTCACAGAAGGCGAAGAGGCTTGGTTAATGCCCCAGTACATCGAACGCCAGACCAAGGGCGAGAACAGCCGGAACGCCAAGCACCTTCGAGACCAGCGGGCGAGAATAGAGGCCGACTTTAAAAAGGACACAGAGAACGCCAAGGCCGAGCATGACGGGCTCATCTGGCTCATGGATAACAACGTGAGCATTGACAACGTGATTTATTACAACCACACTAAGCGCTTTTGCTTTGGCTGGCGGCACCCGGTTGGTGCCGACGTAAAGAGCGAGCTTTTAGACCTGCTCTGCGAATTCCCGTTCGATTATGACATAAAATAACCCCCAGACACCGACCCCGGGCGGAACCCGGGGGAAAGGCTCAATATGCAAACTTGTCCAGAGTGTACGAGCAGTAACCTTGACTATGGAACCAATGAGATTCAGGACGATATAAGAACCTACCCTTTTACCTGCCTTGACTGTGGTTTTAAAGGTAAAGAGATATACCGGGAGGTTTTTCTGGAAGTGGAAGACTCAAAAGGCCAACACCGTGAACGGAAACCAGCCGCAGACCCCCTCAAGGACGTGGATAGAAGCGACGTTGCGAGAATAAGGGGCGTAGTTGAAAGGCTCGGCGGCGAGGAGACAAAAAAGCTCCTCGACGAGATGACCAGCGCAAGCGCATGGGAGCTCAGGCTCATCGAAATCGACAGCGCAATAGACAGGCTTCACTTGTGCATCCCGCCAAAGATAGCCTACCGGGACGCATACGACAAAGCCCTCAAGGCATGGGGCGAGTTCACGCTGGCACACTGGGGATAGCCCAACCCTTCCGGGCTCGCACCGCACCACGCCAGCCCGGACGAGTTTGACTAAACCGCAAACCAACAGGAGGGCGACAAAATGGCAAAATGGATTATAACCAAGGATATCATTTGCGACGGCGACGACGACGGAGTCAGAGGCCCGACGACCCCGGAAGGCCTTGACCCCAAGGCCTTACCGTATCGGTTCAAGATGTACGACGACGACGGCGAGCTGTATTATGAGGGCCGGGCGAGCTCGGAAAGCTTCGACCCGCTGGACGACTTCGGAACACCGAACACCGGATGCACCGAAATTAAATACTCGAAGGGCGGGGGGCCGTTCGAGACACTGTAAGAACCTATAAATGACAGGAGGGACAACCATGAACAAAATTAAACACGGAAAAGAGGCCGTCGAGGCCCGGGCCAAGCTTATGCAAGAGATACACCTGAGCGGAATCAACGGCCAGCGCAGACAGCAAGCCGACCAGATCGAGGAATACGGCCCGACCGATTTTTGGGTGGCCTACAAGGTCTATCTTGCCAAGCTCGACGAACACGATAGGAACCCGTATTTTGAAAGCGCCGTTATCTGCTTCCACAAATTCAAGGAAACCGGCCCGGTCAGCGACCTCGAGAGCGAGATCGAAGACCTTAAGGACAGAATAATCGACCTCGAGGAAAAACTCGAGGCGGAAAAGCCGACACTCCCCGTGGTAGAAATCACCGGCCCAACCATGCTTAGAATGAGCAACGAAGTCACAACAGCGGCCTACACCGGAGAGCTTAAGACCCTTGCCGACATGTTTGTTCTTGATCTGGCCCGGGTACACCTGAAAGAGGTCAGGACAGGCGGCCGCCCGGTAAACGAGATTTTACTCAAAGTGACTTAAAAAAGGGGGCCCACATGTCCGCAAAAGAAACCATTAAATTTGACAAGTTAAAACGGTTATGCTTCTGCAATAGCGACGAGCTACTGGACAAGGTATTTATTATAGGCGGAAAGGCTCACGAATGGGTAGGCATCGGCATGGTTGAGCTGAAACAAGAGCCTGACCCGGAAAAACACATAACCGTCATTGAATAAACAACAACCGACCCGGGGCGGACTCCCCGGGGAAGGGTAAGCCATGGGAAAAATAATAATTTACAGGGACATCGACGACGACGGGGAGAGCTTCACCGTCTACCGGCACCACATCGACGGCGACAGCGAATATCTCGGGATATTTCTCGCCGACGACCAGACACTCAAGGACTATATAGAACAGGCGGCCGGAGTTACCGAGGGACTGGACAACCGGAGCAACCAAACCCCGGAGCTGGGGCCCAACCTCTTCCAGATTTGTCTCAGGCTTGAGGCTAAGATATGGGGCCAGTGGTGCGAAGACAGCGCAAAGTATCACGAACAGACGGGGCTCGAACGGCTTTACAACCTAATCGAGATCAACAACCACCGCCAAGCTATGATGAACAGGCGGGCAACCGAAGCGGGAACGACTCCGCAAAAACTTTTAGTATAGGAGGGAATTGAATGAAGGCACCGGAGAAAAAACCATTTGTTAAACTTACAGGAGCGGACGGCAACGCATTTTTTATTATAGGGACGGCCGCACGGGCACTGCAAAGGGCTGGCGCAGATAAAGAATATATTGACCAGTTCCGCTTAGAAGCCGAGTCCGGGGACTACGACAACGTACTCCAGACAGTTATGAAACACTGCGACGTAGGATAACTTAAACTATCCGAAAACCAAGCCGCTCCTTCCCGGGGGCGGCTTCTTTATTTAGAGAGCCTATGTTTATTTGAGTCTCAGGCTTATCCCCATAGGGCTTACCCGCAGTAATCACCGCCACAAGGCCATCATCCTTATAGACAATCCCAGCCATTGCATCCAGATACAGCTTGATATAGTTATCAATGTCAGGCCGGGAATAACAGAACACCGGGGCCCACGACTTAAGCTTACCGTTCGCCCTGTAATGGTTTTGGGGTCGCTGGACATAAAACCGCAGGGCGACGAGGAGCGGCTCACCTTCAAACATCTTCCAGTCGGACGGAAGTTGTGTCCGGGTCAGGATGGCGACCTCGATCTTATCATTAACAGAAGGGTCGTACATTCTCCGGCCCGACAGGCGATGTCTCTTCTGGGCGTGTAGGCCCGGGAAAACCAGCTTGATATCATTCATATTCAACCTCCACGGGCTTCTTGCCTTCTTCAAATATTACGACCGTGCCCTTGGCCGCTATGTTATAATGAATTTCACGCTTAAGATTATTGTCTTTTATCTGAACAAGTGAGGAATTAATACACCATAACATCCAGAAGTGGCCCCCGACCATCCCGACGAGAACAAGAATAACAACCACGATAATTATTTTATTTTTCATTCTTCCCCGTTTCACAATCACCGCAAATAGACTCAAACTCTATAAACGGGTTGCATGTCGTGTCTTCCCGGTCAACCGGGCCGAGGTAGCTGTGTGGGTCGCTCGCCACATTAAAAACCTTGCCGCATTTACCGCAACGATAATCAAGGCCCATATTATACATCTCCCCCCCTACATTTTCTCATAAGCACGTCCGCCCAATCCCCGGGAAAGTCCGGGATGCTCACATTTACAATATAATCTTTTTCATTTAACGTATTGGCCAGCACCCTCGCCGCTTCTTGCCCGGCGAGGTTAAGGTCGTTATCCCCGAACACAATAACTTTCCTGATCCCCTTCGGAGGCACAAAATTTTTAAGAACACTGGTCGAGATACAGGCCCATGTCGCTATGAAAAACATTGACGCACAGGCGAGCGCCGTCTCAATACCCTCAGCAACACCGATTGTATCCGGCTTAAACATTCCGCCGGGCTTGAGCAACCTTATGGCGGCCCCGGTCAGCTTCTCGGTTCCGGTCATTAATTTTTTAGGGCTGTCGATGTCAGCCTTTCGGGGCTCATTCCAAGCGAGGTACGTTCTATGAATCGAGACCGGCTTACCCTCGGTATTGTGAACACGAGCGATCATGGCCGGGTATCTTGATCTGGACTCGTAATCATAACAGGCGGGATGGAATCGCACATTATCAGGGTTAAGCATAATCTCCCTCGAGTGTAAATATTTAGACACCGGGTCTGAGCCAGTCAGGGACTTTGTAGAGTTCCACACATCCTGAAGGGCGATCCGGGAGTCTCTCTTCGTCCATTGTTTCTTGGGGGTATACTCAACACCGCCAACAATGTCGGCCACGGCCTTAACCGTATCACCGAATGACCAGCCCTTGACTTTTTTAATCAGGGAAAAGCCGTCTCCGGCACCGCACTGGCCACAAATATAACCGCCGTCACCCTCGCCGTCATAACGAAAGCGATCTATACCGCCACAGATGGGGCATGGCTGGTGTGAGCCGTCACCAACATTAATCCTGAAGTGCTCAAAGACACCCGGCCACCGGCCCTGAGCGTCGGTTTTTAATTTATCAAGGTCTATCATTCTACTTTCTCCCATGACTGACAGTACTGCTCAAAAAACAACAAATGATCACGAGCCTCTTTTTCCGTGTCGTATGTAATTGCACTGATATCACCAGTTGCACCGACATAAGCATATCGTCCTTGGTCGCTAACGATAACCATGCAATGGTCACAAAATTTTTGCACCAATAATCCCTCACGAACAATATAAGTCTCGTGTCTTGTGTTTACTGTCGTCCCATCAAAAACGGTTATATCGCTCGACACCTCAAGATTATCTGTAATAACATCACTCACAAAAGGTTCAGGGATGTCAATATCCCCGCTCAAAATAAACAAGCCGACCAATATAAGGCCCCCACATACCAAAATACCGAACACCGCCACTATTTTTTTCATCTCGTAGCCTCCTGTTTTTTCTTCTACCCTAAGTGGGTTACAATATAGGCAAACGCCCAAGCCACACCAACCACAGCAAAGGCTAACGGCCAACCAGTGAGCTCTTCCATGTTTCCTCCTATGGGTCTATGCCCGTATAGTTCTGTTTTTCTTTCTGTTTTTTCCACTTAATAAAAAGATGTTTCATATAATTTTTAAAGCCTTGATCTGGAGGTATTGGCCCGACATCATCCATACCCCGGGGCCACACGTCAAATTTTTCCCGGTACTTGTGGGCCGCCCAGCCGGACTTATAACCCTTAGACCGCCGGTAATATTCAAACATACCGAACCACTGGCGCTTTTCCTGCATGGTATATTTTTTTTTGCGCTTACCCACTTCGACCAGCTTGGCGTCCATGGCCTCGACCTTGGCTTTATAGTCCTTAACCTCGGCACCGCACTGGGGACACGTCCTGCCAGTGAAAATAAAGGAGCAAAAATCGCAGGTCATCAGAGTTTTTTCCTTCTTACGCACAACTTTTTTCTTAAATCCCAGCGACTTACCATCAAGAGACCAAAAAACATCATCCTCAATAAGGCCTAATCGATCTATACATCCACCGTGATCGATTATAACACATTCAGATTTCCCCTCAGACGGCCTGAGACCTCGCCCAGCCATCTGGCGGTATAACCCCATCGACTTGGTGGGCCGAGCCAATACGATACAGCCAGCCGCAGGATAATCAAATCCCTCGGTATATAATCCGACATTACAGACAACCTGAACGTCACCAGCCCATAAACGATTCAAAACATTCTCTCTCTGCTCGTCAGTGCTGTGGGCGTCGAGGTGCTCGGCCGCTACTCCGTGGTTCACATATTCCTCGCACAACGCCCGGGAGTGTTTCACGTTCACGGCGAATACGATTGTTTGAAGGTCTCCGGCCAGCCGGGCCCAGTTGTCGAACACGTCCCCGATTAATTTCTTATTATCAACACGCTTGCCGAGCTCCTTCTTATCGTAGTCCCCAAGGACTGTCTTTATTTTATCAAGGTCAGGCTGGCTCGGCGCATAATACCGGGCCGGAACCAGACTCCCATTCTCAATAAGCTCATCAACTCCGATACCGTTCACAAGGGCGTCATAGTAATTACCCATTCCAAGACCACTGGCCAAACAGGGTGTAGCCGTAACGCCGATAATGATCTTGCCCTCATAGTTCGACAAGGCCTCAAGGTAGGTTTTACTGAGCGACCTGTGAGCCTCATCCACAAGCACGACCGAGGCGTCCACAAAAAACCTGTTTCTCTCGGCTTCATCGAGCTGTAAGCGCCTATGATAAGTCTGGATGGTTGCTATCTGCATCGACTTGGATAGCTCAGTCTCATTCCCGGACATTATTATCCCGGAGTCAACATTATAATCATTAAATCTATCGGTCATTTGTTGCACAAGTTGTCTCCTGTGCATCAGGGCCAGAACTTTATGGCCATTATCGATTGAGCGCTTGGCTATGTCCGCCAGAATAAATGTTTTCCCGGCTCCGGTCGGCAGGGCCATTATTATTTTTTTGTGCCCAGCCTTAAGTTCGTTCCTGATCGAATTGACCAGCTCGGCTTGGTAGTCCCTGAGCTCAATCATTTTTTATAGCCTCACCCTTCACAATGACATCCCAAACTTCTTGGGCATAAGGTTCGTCCTGATTGCAAACAAAATATCTCTGATCTAATGGGCGGATATTTGCCTCATACACGTCTTTAAACTCTTTTATTGCTATCTGTAAATCTAAGACGGCTTGGTTTGGAGTGAATCCCATCGAACCCTGCGGACACATCTCGTTTAATTCTTCAAAGCGCTTAAGGTTAATTACTAAAAACATTTCTTTTAG
>JAAEQF010000976.1 GCA_024231695.1 FCB group bacterium | reverse complement strand
AGCTATTACAACATTTTCCTGGCACTTCTTACATGCATACTTCAATCTTAAATGTTCAATCACATAAAGCTTTGCTGGTATGTATTCTAACTGTTCGCTTGCCTCTTGTCCGATCTGTTCCAGTTCCTGGCCGCAACATTTACACGCTTTCTCTGAATCATCAATATCGTGTATAATTGTTTCACGTTCAAGTGTTGCTGGAAGTTTCTTGCGGCCTGAAGGTTTCTTGCGTGTATATTTTATTTCTTCTTTAACAGGTTCAGGCTCAACCTCTGGGATTTCCTGTTCTTGGAGTTCTTTAAGATATGCACTGATAGCTGGCAATAATAATTCAGGATCTACATCTTCAAGCCTTTCTGACTTACGACCGTAACGCTGATTGACTAATGCGTCATACATGCCCTGCAAGCGATCTATCTTTTTGTTCTGATCATTCAGTGTGGCAAGTAATTCAGCAATCATCTGCTTTAAGAATTCAGGATCATCTGGAAGTATTTTTGTGTCATT
>JAAEQF010000975.1 GCA_024231695.1 FCB group bacterium | reverse complement strand
TTTGCCAGACTTGGCGTTAATTACATCAATGAACTTTCGACGGGCATGTGCCCAGCAGCCGACCAGCTCAATACCATCCTTTCGCCCCAACGCTTCATATCCACTGTAGCCATCGGTTTGAACATACCCCTTATACTTATTTAAAAAGGATAACGGCACCTGTCCCGAACGGGTTGGATGATACTGATAGATCAACGCAGGCTGATCCGGATTTCCTCCCCGGTATACCCACATATAAGATTTGCTGGTATTGGAACGACCGGGTTCTTTTAATACCTGAACCGGTGTTTCATCAATATTGATCAATGGGCCGGATAGAATCTCATCGTGAAGCAGGGATATAATAGGTTCAGTTTTATCCGCAACCTTTACTGCCCAGTTGCATAGCGTTGACCGGGGTATATCAATCCCCATCCGCCGGAGGATTTTCTCCTGGCGGTAAAAAGGCAGTGCATCTTCAAATTTGGATACAATAATATGAGCCAGAAGCCCGGGAGTTGCGATGCTTTTTGGGATAATCTGGGGTGGAAG
>JAAEQF010000974.1 GCA_024231695.1 FCB group bacterium | reverse complement strand
CCGCCAGCTCGGCGCCCTCTGCGCCCGGGAAGGCCGCTGGACCGACGCCGCCGACGCCTACCGCCAGGCGGTCGAGGCGACGGAGGTTCTGTATCGGGCCGCCCTGCTGCTCAGCAGCCGCGAGGCGGAGCTCGCGGCCGCTCCCGACCTCTACCGCGTTGCAGCCTACGCCGTGGGCCGGAGCGGCCCCGTCGACGAGGCTGCGGTCATCCTCGAGCAAGGACGGGCGCGCCGTCTCGGTGAAGCGCTCGCCCGCGATCGCGCAAATATCGAGGCCCTGCACCGGGAGCATCCGAAGATCTACGCCGACTACCTCGACGCCACCGCCCACCAGCACCGGTTCGAGCTCACCGAGCGGTCCGCGGGGCCGCAGACCTCGGGCGCCCGGCCCTCGGCTTCTCTCGAAGATCTGCTCGAATCCGGCCGCGACGCCGATACCGAGCCCGTCGTCTTTTACATCCTCGGTCACGAGCTCGGGCAGTTCGAACTTCGGATCGTCTTCCGCCAAGACGGTCTGCCGATCAAAGACGTTCCCCTGGCGATCGAAATCTGTGAAGCCTCCAAGCCGGAAGAACCGGCGGACGCTG
>JAAEQF010000973.1 GCA_024231695.1 FCB group bacterium | reverse complement strand
CTATTTCTATCGCCTCAAGACAGGCGATAATATCGAAGCGAAAAAAATGATCCTGCTAAAATGAGGTAGGTTAAAAAGATTCTATAGAGTCGTCTGTGCACTTAATATAAAGCCCTCAGGCCGATTGCCGGCTTGAGGGCTTTATATATGTTATTATTTGCACATCCGCTAAAACCCCGCGCTGTACCCCTCGGGGATTTCAAAAATTGCGCCATCCACCGCAACCTCTTCAATCGAGGTCAACATTGTGGTGACCGACATCATAACCTGCATACCGTCTTCGGAAACTTCGCCTCCGCCGCGCATCGACTGTATCCTTTGCATCATTGCCTGAGGATCGTTACCGTCGGCGTCGGTCCCGGAACCTGCACCGGTCTCGATCGACATGATCAGTTTTACCGGGAATCCTTTCAACTCGGAAACTGCCTCAGCCAATTTGGCAAACTGCGGTCCGACATTACGGAACATCTGCTTGGCCATATCGGCGTGCGCCATCTTGTCCTGACCCGATAATTCCGAAAACTTTTCAAAATGATTAGCCAATTCTTTACCCCCCGGCAGGTTTTGGCCCATCCATAGTTCGTATGTAATCCGGATCCGGTCGGTCTCATCGGTTTTGGATACGCCGGTGGCTACACTCCGCAAACCTTTGCATTTGTACTCGTTGATAGTCGCTTCGGTCGGATTGTCCACATCGAACAGCCATTCATATTTGTCGGCCTCGTCGGGGCTGGATTCCTGAGTCGCTCCGGCGGTGATGGCTTTTAATTCCTCGAACTTCATTTCGTTGTAAAGCTTGGCTTGAGGTGTCAGGATCCACATCACGCCTTTGTCCAGGCGATTGATGATAATATTTTCCATTTCCTGTGATTCCCCGCCACCGGGCATACCGGCCATTGTACCGGGTGTGGTCAGCATCTGTGTATAATTCATGTCGCCCTTGATCTTCATTGTTGTGGAAATCATCGAAGTGCCCATACCCATAGTTACGATTGATGACTTCTGAGTTAGTACAATATCTGCTTGAATGACCGACGACAACCCAAACAGGCAGGCAAACGCCAACATCAAAATAGCATACTTCATAATCCCTCCTTGCTTGCATAATGATTTCATCTGTAAAATAGCCAATAGTGGAGCGGCAATCAAGCGAATATTCGCAGTCTTACTCTCTCTCCAAAAGTCAGGCTTTGCCAATAATTGCTTTACATTTCTCCTTTGGAATATTAATTTGTATCTGCATCTCTACACTAGAGGGACAATGTTGAAAAATCCAAAATGGCCCAATATACTTCTGATTTTGACAATTCTGATATTTACTGGTTGCAGTAACGACGATAATGGCAGCGGTACCGATCCGGCACTCACCGGCCACCGACCCGAAATAGAGACCGTCTCCAGTAGTCAGACTACGATCAAGCGCCTGGGCACGGTTACTGTATCCTGTACCGCTACCGACGCCGAAAATGACCCGCTATTATACGACTGGTCTTCCAATGGCGGTACCTTTCCTTCAGGAAGTAAAAAAAGTGTTGTCATTTGGAAAGCTCCTGACAGCGAAGGCTTATACACGCTCACTGTCTGGGTCTCGAATGGTTCGGGCAGTACTACTGAAGTTATTAATATAACCGTGACCGGCAGCCCGCTGGCCGAGGTCCACGGTTATGTTTATCGCGCTCAGGATAGCCCGATTTCGGGCGCTAATGTTTGTTATGGTAGTACCTGTGTATCCACCAATTCCAGCGGGTATTATGTGATCCACGGAGATTTGCCCATCGGGAACACATCGGTAACGGTTTCGGCCTCCGGTTATCAAACCTACAATACCACCAAAACATTGGTATCAGGTGATAACGTTTTTGACTACTACTTGACCGTAATCCCGCCTGCTGGTGAATGATGGCTTAATAAGATTATAAAAATAGAACAAGGGCGGGATCTAAATCCCGGCTTTACGCCCGTAAAAAATATCCTCACCCCGAACCGATAACCAGCGAGCTACCGCCGAATTCTTGATACCGCTGCGAACCAGATTGTGCATAAAATTATCCGGATGAGAAAAGGGGCAAACTTTCATGCATAATCCACAATCAGTTCCAATCGCCCGCCAGTACATCATGCAGGACTCTATTTCCAGCGGCCATTTTTCAACACCATTGACCTTTGTTTTGGCTCCGTCCGGTATCGAAGCCGACGGGCAGTTGACCGCACATCGTTTACATATTTCACAGAACTCCTGAACACCGAATTTGATCGGACTGTCGGGCAAAAGTGGCAGGTCGGTGGTCACCGCACCCAGCCGCACCCGCGCTCCATAACGGGGAGAGATAAGATAGCCGAATCGTCCCAACTCACCCAACCCCGCGTCATGAGCCACCGGCGGCAGCATAATCTGATAATTGCTTCCGGAAATATGCGCCCGTGCCGGATAGCCGAGCCGGCGAATATACCGCGCCAACGCCAGCGATATCATCGCCCCCTGAAGGTATTCCCGAGCCGATTCTTCGGTGATGCCTGCTCGCGGTGCCTGCTCGACATAGTCATAATCCATTTCCAGAGCAAACACGATGGCAAAGTGATGCTTGTTGTCGATCTGTGCGCCCCACTTTTCCGGCCCGCGCCCGACATGTGTATAAACAAACGCCGGATTTAAGGCGGCGATGCCGACTTCAGCCGCTCCCAGATGACGCGTCATTTCCTTAGTTGAAATCGTGGCCTCTGCGGTATCCATCTCTATGCGTTCGCTATTGACGGATCCATCAACTTCGGTTCCCAGTTTTTCTATGACGTCAAAGATGGACGAAGTGTATGATGAGCTGACCGGATCATAAAACCGCCCACCCGGCTCCAGCAAACCGGGGAGTCGGCGAATCCGGTCATCGATTTCGTTCAACTCCGGATGCCGGCCGTAATACTCGTCATATTTTATCGATCCCGGCAGGTATTCCTCGCGGGAAAATATCACATCCCGTTCATCAATCTTCTCAGTAATGTCGCCGACAACAAGAAATGACGTCCGTCCCAGAGGTAGAAAGAACATCAACCCGCCCAAAAGGATTACTCCGGTCAGACCGTACAACACCGCTTCGGGCATCGGCCGGAGAATGAAAATCCCAAACCAAACCACGCCATAAACCACGGCGAACAGACCGGACAAAACCGCTGCTCGGGTTTTATTCTCGCCGATCGATACGGAGGCGAATAAACCGAAACAACAGACGACTCCAGCACCGACAAGCAGATACAGTATTTCAGGCAGAACCATTTCCATGCATCACTTTTCAGTATCAGTTAAATCGAGAATGAAAGCATATTCGAAGGCAATCTCCTTCAGATAATCATAACGGCCCGACGCGCCACCGTGACCCGCTCCCATATTTGTTTTCAAAAGCAAGCGGTTGGTATCGGTTTTATGTGCTCTCAATTTGGCCGTCCACTTGGCCGGTTCCCAATATTGCACTCGCGGATCATTGAGCCCGGCTGTGATCAGGATATTCGGATACGCTTTCGCTTCAACGTTGTCGTAAGGCGAATAGGATAACATGTACCGATAATACTCCTCATTCTCCGGGTTGCCCCATTCGGTATATTCGTTGACTGTCAGCGGGATGGTTGGGTCGAGCATGGTGTTGATCACATCGATAAAGGGAACATCGGCTACGACAATATTGAACAAATCCGGCCTCATGTTCAAGATCACACCCATCAACAGCCCACCGGCGCTGCCTCCGCCAGCGGTCAAGCGGTCAGGCTTGGTATAGCCTTCGGCGATCAAATGCTCGGCGCAGGAAATGAAATCGGTAAAAGTGTTTTTCTTGTTCAACAGCTTTCCGTCGTCATACCAGTGACGCCCCATTTCATTACCCCCGCGCACGTGAGCTATGGCGTAAACAAAGCCGCGATCCAAGAGACTCAACCGGCGGGAACTGAAATAAGGGTCCATGGCCATCCCGTATGCTCCATATCCATACAGATATAAAGGGTTGCCGCCATCTTTTTTCATCGCCTTTTTATAAACCAGCGAGATTGGAACCTTGGTTCCATCGGAAGCCTCAGCGAAAATCCGTTCGGATAGATACTCGTCGGCCGAGAAACCACCCAGAACTTCGTATTGTTTCATTTTCTCTCGCTCGCGTGATTTCATGTCATAGTCGAAAATGGTTTTTGGCGTTACCAGTGATTGATAGGTAAAGCGCAGATTGTCGGTGTCGAATTCCTTATTGCCCGAAACTCGGATATCATAAACCGGTTCGGGGAATTCCACATAATGAAATTCATTCTTCGTCAAATTGACGATACGAATCTGGCTTAAACCATTTTTTCGCTCGTTGACCACCAGATAATCGCCGAAAAGCTCAATGCCGGTGATCAATACATCTTTCCGATGAGGAATTACGCTTTTCCAATAGCGCCGCGCCGGCTTCTTGATGAACGTCTTCATCAATTTAAAATTAGTGGCGTCCTCATTGGTCATGATATAAAAATAGTTGCCCCGATGTCCGACGAAATATTCAATATTATCTCTGCGTGGTTCGATAACCCTGAATTCGCCGGTCGGATCGTTCGCATCGAGATAATGATACTCGGTGGCGGCAATGCTGTAGACTTCCAGAAACAGATATTCCCGCGAAAGCGGTTCAGTGAGATATACGCTATAAACTTCGTCCGGCTCATGAAAAACCATCACATCCGCATCTCGCTCGGTTCCCAGTTCATGCCGGAAAATCTTGTCCGGCCGGTTGATCTGATCGAGTGTCGGGTAAAATATGGTCTTGTTGTCGGCCGCCCATTTGACCGGGTAATCGCAGTCGGTGATTTTGTCGGCCAGAATTTCCCCGGTGATCAGGCTCTTGAAATAAAGTGTGTAATGCTCACCTCCGGCAGTGTCAATCGAATAGGCCAAAAGTGTATGGTCATGACTGACCTCATAGGCGCCCAGATCATAATAATCGTAACCAGTCGACATCGCATTCAAATCGAGCAGGATTTCTTCTTCACTGTCCTCGCCTGTATTGCGGCAGTATATTTTATATTGTTTGCCTTCTTCGGAGCGAGTGTAATAAAAAAACGAATCGCGTTGGACTGGGACATCAAGATCGGTTTCGTTGATGCGTCCTTTCATCTCTTCAAACAGCTCTTTCTGCAAATTGTCGGTGGGCTTCATCATCGCGTCGGTGTAGGCGTTTTCCGCTTCCAAATAGGCGATCACCTTGGGATTATCGCGCTCTCTTAACCAGAAGTAGTTATCGGTCAGAACATCCCCGTGAATTGTATCGACTTTGGCGATTTTGTCGGCCAACGGCGGTATCGGAGTGGAACTGCAGCCGATCAATAGCGCCCCGATCAACCCGACGATGACTGCCAGGCCGGAGATTAAATTCCATTTGAGAGGATATTTCACTTTAATAAACTCCTTTCACACTCGACCGCGGATCGATCCGCATAAAGCCGAAATTTCATCGAACAATTGTAAAATTGGAAAATACGACATTCTCTCCCATTTCCCAACTCAAAAATCGGTGTGGGCCGTCGCCGCCCGGGTCACGAAGAAAAGAAGCCAATGTGTGACCGGGCGCCCCCGCTTGCGTACCACGCCTGTTATTTCAATGGTTCGAGGTGCAATGTGATGGATAATAACTGAGGGATTTCGGATTTGAGTTTATTTTCCACTTCATCCGCGATTTTATGCGTCTTATCCAATGGCATCGAACCATCCAGACGCATGTCGGCCGACAAGGCCAGCCCGTCCTGATGCGGCGTCAAGACAATATTATGACAGTCATCCACGCCCGGAAAAGATTCGACGATATTCCTGATTCGAGCGGCCACATCATCGCACTCCTCGCATTCGTCACTGGAGACAGTCTTTTCGGTTCCATGTGGTTCGGTATGAATTACAGCTTTGTCCAATTCCTCAATGGCCTCATGCAGTTTGGCCGTGATCTCTGTTGCTTTCCGATGCGACTGATCCAATGAAAATTCACCGGGCATTTCGATATGCATCGAAACAAAATAACCCTCCGCACCGCGATTGATGATCAAATGATGCTGATCGTAGCCGAAGGAATTGACCACAAAGCGGACGGTATCGGCAATTTTTTCCGAATCTTTCGAGGCTGGGTTGAAAGTGACGGTCACATCGGCCGAGGGCAGACGTTTTTTCAGTTTTTCATTGAGTCGATCCACGACATCTCGAGCCCCGCCGAAAGAAAGTGAGCGGTCGATATCGAGGGTCATTTCGGCAAAAGTCATCCGGCCGTCACTGCGCAGGCGGAGACGATCAATGCGCAATATCTCAGGGAAATCAACGACGGTTGATCTGATGGTTTCGTCGGCTTTGGCCGGAGCCCGGTCGAGGAGAACATCAATTGAATCTTTGGCCATACGGATGGTGGCCGAGATAATGAAGATAGCCACGCCTATGGCGGCCAGCGGATCGGCCCAGCTGAACCCGAAATTGACGGCGGCCAAACCGAATAGAACGACCAGCGACGAATAGATATCGGTGGAGAAATTCAACGCGTCAGCCTCCAGCGCCTTGGAACTGTATTTTTTGGCCACTCGTCTCAAAGCCCGAACCCGGGTGAAGTCAATGGCAATGGAAACGACGATGACCAGATAGGCCCAGATCGATAGTGAGACTTCGGCTTCCGATGTTCCCCGCAGGCGATCGATGGCTTCATAACCAACAAAAACGCAAGTGCCTGTCAACAGTAATACCTGAATCAAAGCCGCCAGCGATTCCACCTTGCCGTGCCCGAAATGGTGATCGCCGTCAGCTGGTTTGTCCGAGATTCTGACGGCAAAGTAAGTGATTACCGAGGCGCCCATGTCCAAAAGCGAATGGATGGCGTCGGTTAATATGGCCAAAGAGCCGGTCAAGAGACCGACGGTGGTTTTCCCGGCGATCAGAAAGACGGCGGCCAGAATGGACCAGGCGGCAACCGATTTTTTTTCGTTGGTAGTATGCATAAAGCCCAAGCCGATATTTCTAACATTTTCTTACTGGAGAAGGTAGGGATAATTCACGCCCTCGTCAAAATGTTTCTGTACTAAATAATCCCCATTTTGACCTCAAGCTTCGCATTCCGTCATCTGATAAAACAGCAAAAGGGTGCTGACATAGGGGCTATCCGTGGAAATCAAAACCGCCCTCGTAGTGGATGACGAGGAAATGATCCGCGTACTTCTGGAGAAAATCCTGGCCCGAATAGGCTACCGGGTAATTCTGGCCGAGGACGGCCGCGAGGTTGTGAAAATCTATGCGCGACGACAGGATAAAATCCATCTGGCCGTAATCGACCTGCTGTTGCCCGGCCTGAGTGGGGAAGAGACCGCCGAGTACATTAGAACCTGCGGGGAAGATGTTGCTATACTTCTGACCGGCGGGCGGAGACCGAGCCCGACCAAAATGTCATCCGGCCCGGCAGACGGTTTTTTGGCCAAACCATTTCGATTGCAAGCATTGATCGACGCAGTTGAAAAAGTGGAAAAAAGAAGATTGGAAATCGTCGGTCGAGGTGAAAATCAAATCACGCCGGCTGCAGTCTTTTCGGTAATATCCTGATTCTCAGGTAGGTCGATGAAAAAGGCTGTGCCCTGACCGGAGACAGATTGTACTGAGATTTTTCCATTGTGTCGTTGGACAATATTACGGCAGACGACCAGCCCGATACCATGACCGGTTTCCTTGGTCGTAAACTTTTCCTTAAATAACTTGGGTAGTTTTTCCTCGGAAATGCCGGAGCCATAGTCTTTGATGGAAATTCTGACCAGACCATCTGCCGTGACTGATGATCCGATGTCGATTTTCTTGATTGGCGAGTCAATTGAGGCGTCGGCGGCGTTATTGAACAAGTTGTATAGAACCTGTTCGATAAATCCCTGATCGATTTCGATTTGAGGGAGGTCATTGTTGAGCTTGATATCGAAATCAAAATCGCGGAACCGCTTCTGAGGCCGTAGAAATTCGATGATCCGGGTCAAAAGGGTATTCATATCGGTCTTGGCGAAAGTGGCCTTCTTCATCGAAGAGTTGTCCATCAATCCCTTGGTGAAACGGCTGATTTTATCCAGATGGTCTTCGATCGATTCGGTGAAACGCTCCAATCCCTCGGTGGCCCCTTTACGAATACGCAGATTCATTAATTGGAAATTGGCCACAACGACACCCAGATAATTATTCAATTCATGGCCGATCTCGGCCGACATCTGACCCTGGGTGGCCATTTTCTCCATCTGAATGGTCTGGTCCTGCAATTCTTCCAAACGACTGTAAGCTTCCCGCGAATCCTCAAGCAATTGCAGGTTTTCCAACGAAATGGCCAGCTGATTGGATATAAATCCCAGGAACCGAGTGTCGGAACTTTTCAGTTGATATTCGCTGTTTTCGTGAAAGAGAGAAATAATACCCAGCATGGTATCGGCCCGGACGAGAGGAACGATTACCACCGCTTTAGATTGATCAGATTCACCGGGCAGGATTTTGTCCTTATGCGCCTGAAATTGAGACAGCCCGAATAAGGGATGATTAACTTCATTTTCGAGCAGACAAGCGGCCGTCGGTGTCGGAATCATTTTCCAATCGCTGGCAGGGACGCCAAAGCGGCAAACCTCTTCGGCTCCGCCGGAACGGCCATCGGCCTGCATGACAATCAGTTCTTCCTGACGGGAATTGAAATAAACGGCGACCCCGGCTTTGGCCTTGCTTTGAATAATCGCAAATGATAGGGATAATTGCATCAACGAGGCCAGATCACCTGAAGCATACATCATACTGGACAGGTCGGCGATTTTGTTGAGTTCCTGGGAAAGAGTGGCCTCCGTGGCGCTTTGTCTCTGAGCGACCGCACGGGATATGGCCTGCCGGATTTCGGATAATTCAAACGGCTTCATGATATAATCATAAGCGCCCTCCTTGATGGCCTGCTTGGCTGTATCCAGGTTGGCGTAGCCGGTCATGAAGATGACGCCGAGAGTCGGTACGATTTCGTGTATTTCCTTGACCAGTTCGATGCCGTTCATCTCCGGCATGCGGATATCAGTTAAAATAAAGTCGAAATGATGTTGTTTGACCAGTTCAATGGCTTCTTTGGCTGAAATTGTTATGGTGACGTCATATCCGTCGTCGGTGAGGGTGTCCTCGACCAGATTCAATACAATCTGTTCGTCATCGACTACCAGAATGGATGCTTCGGAGGTTTTTGACTTATCAGCCAACGGAGATATCCCTTCCGGCAATTATCTGCCTGATTAGCCCTCGTAGCTCTGATACGTCGAATGGTTTTTGAAGACAACAAAGGGCGCCTTCCTCGCGGGCCTGATGGGCCAGCTTATCGGGAAAGCTATCGGTCAAAATTATCCGGGAATAAGGTTTGGCGGAAATGACTTCTCTCACCGTTTCCAGTCCATTCATGCGGGGCATATGTACATCGCAAATGATGGCATCATAATCTTTTTCCTTGGCCATCGCCGCGCCTTCTTCGCCATGTACGGCGGTTTCTACGCAATAACCCTCGTCGCTCAAAATCTCCACCAGCATTTCGCGGATGATGTCTGAATCATCGACCACCAGGATATTGGCTCTATTCGAGGGATGCTTTTGTCCGTTATTGACGCGGTTCTCATCCATTGAGACACCTCACGACTTCGTTGCGGAGTTGGGCAATTGTGAATGGCTTGGATAAAAATCCGTCAGCCCCCATCCGAACGCATTCATTGGCAATATCCAATGAAGTATATCCGGTGATGACAATAACCGGGATCTTTGCATCAAACCGCTTGGAGAATTTTATTACTTCATTGCCACCCAGTACAGGCATCTTTATATCAGTGATGATCAGATCTGGCTGTAATCCGGGGATCTTGTCAATGGCGTCCTGACCGTTAACGGCATGGTCGACATCATACTCCTCAAGAACCTCGGCGACAAACTCGCGGATGATTTCTTCATCATCAACAACAAGTATATGAGCTGGATGACTCATGATTGACTTTGATCTCCCTGCACCTGAGTATCTACTTTATTGTCTTTATCGGAATTAGTTGATGTTTTTTCAAGTGGTAAAATGATGGTAAAAGTCGTGTCGCAACCTTCCACCGAATCCACTTTGATTTCACCACCGTGCTCTTTGATGATGCCGTAGCTTACTGAAAGCCCCAGACCGGTACCTTTGCCAATAGCTTTGGTTGTAAAAAACGGTTCGAAAATATTTTTCTGTATTTCAGGCGGTATTCCGCAGCCGTTGTCGGTGAAACTTATTTCCACAGCTCCGCCAAACTCGCCCAGACTGGGGGAATAGCGGCTGGTAATAATCAGGTTGCCGCCATCCTCCATGGCATGCAAAGCGTTGATGATGATGTTGGTGAAAACCTGCTGCAACATGCCACCGTTGGCCTGAGTAATAGGGATGTCATCCTGCAAATCGGTCGTCAGATTGATTTTGTGCATGGTCAGCTGATGCTCGATTAGGCTGATTGTTTCCAGTAGAACATTATTGATGACAGTATCAGCGAGATCGATTTTCGACGTCGATCGGGAGAATTTCAACAGGTTCTGCACGATGGTCTTGCACCGCCGGGACTGGTCTTCGATATCCCGCAAATGCTTCTTGAAAGCGTCGAATTCCTTCTCGGTTGTTTCTGCTAACGGCTTACGCGACATTTTCTCCAAAGTGTACTGAGCGTAGCCCAAAATACCACCCAGCGGATTGTTCAGCTCATGGGCGACGCCGGCCGATAACTGCCCAACGGCGGCCATCTTTTCTGACTGAATCAACTGAGCCTGCGCGTCCTCAAGTTCCCGCGTGCGGTCGATAATTTTTTCCTCGAGAGTTCGGTTGTATTCCTCGATTTCCTGCCTTGAGTCCTTGAGCGATCCAACCATACTGTCGAAAGCCGAAGCCAGGCGCCCGATTTCATCATCACAGTGAATACCGGTTTCCAATGAAAGGTCGCCACAGGCGATTTTTTGAGACGCTTCAGACAATAATTCCAGCGGCCGTACTACGACTTTGACAAAACTGAAGGTCAGCAGAATAGTGACACTGATAAC
Source organism: FCB group bacterium (assembly GCA_024231695.1). GTDB lineage: Bacteria > Zixibacteria > MSB-5A5 > GN15 > JAAZOE01 > JAAEQF01. Next base: position 9,131 of record JAAEQF010000973.1, on the reverse strand, counting down.
CAGCAGGATGATAATTACCGCCGCGCGGATATTTTTGGTAGCTTCGGCGATAGTCGGCGAAACGGAGATACCAATCCGAACGCTTCCGATAGCCTCGGTCACTATGTGGCCGGGCGATTTGCTTATGGAACCAAGAGTTTCCTTGGAGACGATCGTTCGCGTGGTCACTACCGGGTAAAACAATTCATAAATATAGCTGTCGCTGTCGGTATCGGCCAAGGTTCTGATATGCAGCGAATCGACCGCGGCTGGAAGGGACAAACTCTTTGGTATCTGCACGCCTTCCTTGGCTTCATCGGCCAGAACATCGCCATTCAAATTCTGGACGACAATATAGGTGATGTCACTGGACTGAGCCGTGGCCCCGATCAATTCATCAAGGATATCCTCGTTTTCGATATAGGTGCCGTACTCACAGTTGGCCGCCAGTACTTTGATCAACGCCGAACCTTTGTTAACCAAACCCTGTTTAGCCGCGTCCAGATGTTTGGATATTAGGTAATAGGACACAAGCGAACCACTGGCGACAATTAGCAGGGAAATGATGATGATAAATTTCAACCGCAGGCTGAGATTGTTGAATTTGCCGAGGAAGCTCATTTGATCACCTCCTTGGCTATGGCCAGTAATTCGTCGGGAATCTCAATCTGAATCTGCCCGGCGGTTTTTTCATTATATTTGAAATATATAATACCCGGCGTAGTGACCTTGATTTGAGACGGAAGAGAACCGTGCAGGACGCGGACGACTATATCTCCTGCCTGTCGTCCAACATCCTTGAAGTCGAAATCAAGGGTAAACAATCCGCCGGCCTCAACCAGCGATTGTGAAAACCCCATCAACGGCACTTTGTTACGCAGGGTTTGAAGAATTATATGACGGGTGGACTGGGGCGTATAAACTTTACGATCGGCAACCGACCATAGTACATCAGATACTTGGCATAATGAATCTATAGATCGGGGGATATCCTTTTCGCTATCGACTCGCACGGCGATAAGCGTCATCCCCAGTGCGGTCGCCGCCACGGTGGCCTGGCGAATGATGTTTTCAGTTTCCGAAGAATATAGGACACCAATCGTCTTAATCGACCCAACAACTTTCTGTAGATACTTGAACTGCATTTCCGGCGGGATATCCAGCGATGCTCCGGTTATATCCCCGCCCGGATTTTCCATGGAGGCCACGAAACCCGAGGCCTGGGGATTGATAACATTGGCGAATATTATCGGGTGCTGGGGGAATGCCTCGGCTATTTTCTCCGTGGCATATGATCCGATCGTAACGAAAACACTGGGGTTAAAATCCTGTAGAGCGGCCAGACTTTGCTTGTCGGCCGTTTGATCGCCACTGAGATACGCTTCATGAAAAGCAACCTCGACGTCGAAACGATTGATCGCCTTTTTAATACCTTTAATCGTGCGTATTGTCGTCGGTTCTTGGTCAATGGCGATGATGGCGACATTATCAGCGGCCGAAGCAACTCCGTTCGCAACACACAAAAGAATCAGAACCGATAGAATGACAACACACAGTGTTCTCTGGCAGGCGGGTGGTCGGATTGTTCGTTGTTGCCGTCTAATCATATATAACCTGATGCTATAATCCCGTACCCGAATGGTTCCGCTAGGAACATGTCACTTCATTTTACTTGCAATATTACCTGATCAAACTCTCTGCCTGTATCGGTCTGAACTACCGTTTTCTTAAGCCTTTAAGTGATTATTGATACAATTCTTTTATCCTTCCGGTCGTTTTAATACCGAATATATATAGATGTATTTTTAATTGGCTATATTTGGCATCTTATATTGTGACATTACTACTAAGAAAACGACTAAAGAAACAGACGGCTCCATCCGATATATCCAGAGAGAAATCTGATAATATATAGTATAAGAAAACGACCTGCGAGATATAGACATCTGTTTGTAATGATTGCATGTCATTGTAAAACGGAGGAGTTCGGCTTGTTAGCGCAAAAAAGAGTTTCGATTCGACTTATCCTCACAGCAATTGTTCTCATTATTGCTATACCGGTTCAGGCCGGGACTTCTGGGAAGATTGCCGGAATCGTGACGGATGCGGTTTCAGGGGCGCCGTTGCAGGGGGCAACCATCAGAGTCGATGGTGCGGCTATAGCCACGGAAGCAGATTCCGATGGCGAATTTTATATTATTAATTTACCGGTGGGCGTGCACAGTATGTCGGTGTCCTTCCTCGGGTACGAATCCGTGAATATGACCGAGATTCGCGTCCTTATGGATCTGACCACACCGGTCGAGCTGACCATGAATGCCAGTCCTATCCATATGGAGAGATCGGTTACGGTGGTAGCTACTCGGCCGCTGATTCAACGAGATCAGACCTCGTCTGGAAGCATTGTCACTCGTGACGAAATTACCAATCTGGCCAATTCACGCTCGGTACTGGAAGTCATTTCCAATATGACCGGGACGGTGACCGATGCCAATGGCGCTTTGCATGTGCGTGGTGGCCGCCAGGGAACAGTTACTTACCTTTTCGACGGTTTCTCGGTACAAGATGCCTTTACCGGCGAAATGGGGATTCGTATCGTGCCTGAAGCGCTTGAGGAGTTGTCTCTCACTTCCGGCGGCTTGGCACCGGAGCATGGTGAGGCGCTTTCCGGCGTGGTCAATGCCATCACCCGCGAGGGTCGCGAGGATTTTCGTGGCCGAATCAAGGTTTACGACGGTGCTACGCACGAATATGATGTTACTACCGGAACCTACGGCAGCCTGTCGCGGACCAAGAATCAGTCGATTCTTTTCGACCTGTCCGGTCCGCTGGCCTATCTCGGCGACCGACCGGTAACCTTTTTCACCGCCGTTGAATTCTTGCGAAACGACAATTATCTGCCCCACAACCAGGCCGAATGGTACTCCGGGGTCGGCAAAGTGGTCCTGTTCCCGATGGATAAGGCCAAAGTGACCCTCAACGGTGCCTACTATTTCCGCGACCAGCAAGTATATCAACACCGCGACGTCAATAACATATCGTACGATTTCAATCTTGACGGCTTGGGCAAAATTGAAGACAAGGCCTATTTGGTCGGACTTAAGACCAATTACAGCAAGTCGCAGAATACGGTACTCTCATTCAGCCTCAATCGTTTCAATACCCGGTCCAAAAGAGCGCCCGAGCACCTCTTTGACCTTTATTGGGACCAATGGCCCGGTTATTCGACCGACACTCTCGGCGTCTATGACGGCCAGATCGACGACTCCAACTATCAGAGAAGCGAAGATTACAGTTATATAGGTTTCACCGATGACGATGATTTTCACCCCTACTACCTGGAACGATCCACAATATATACAGGGGGACAACTCTCCTTCCTGTCCCAAATGGATAAGCACAACCAGATAAAGGTTGGCGGCCAACTGAGGCGTAGCGAGCTGTCCTGGGATAATCGCCAGTTTTACAATGAACTTCCCTACGGCGAAACCTACACGGCCAAGCCTTGGTTCGGCTGTGCTTACTTGCAGGACAAGATTGAACTGAATGACATGGTGGTTAATTTGGGTCTGCGCTTCGATTACCATCATGCCGATATGGAATACTGGAACAATCCCATAACCCACGACTATCGCAAACAGTCGTCCGCCAAAACCCAGTGGTCGCCGCGAATGGGTATTACTCATCCGGTCAGCGAAAACTCCGTTTTGCATTTCAATTACGGCTATCTCTTCCAGCCGCCTTCGGCTCGATTCCTGTTCACCAATCTGGATGCTAATCTGGAAAGTGGCTGGCCTCTGATCGGTAATCCCGATCTGGAAGCGGAAAAGACAATCTACTTTGAATTGGGTCTGGCCCAGATGCTCAAGAGTGATCTCCGCCTGAGTTTGACCACCTATTACAAAGATATCAAAAACATGACCTCGACTCGCGAAGTGCTTGATGATGACGGTAATCGCTTTACTGTTTTCACCAATGAGGATTACGGTTCGGTTAAGGGCTTCGATTTGGCCTTTGAAAGCTTCCGCCGCCATCTGCTAAATTGGTCGGTCAGCTATTCATATATGATCGCGCGAGGCAACGCTTCGACTCCCAGGGAAGGTTATTACAGTTATATAACAGTGGACAGCCTCTCCCGGTCGCCCTGGCCGACTTCTGAGTATCCGCTCTCGTTTGATCAACGTCACAACCTGACTGCGGTAGTTGATTTTCGCGTCAAGCCGGGTGAAAATCTGAAGCTTATGGGCTGGTCCTTGCCCGATGCCTGGGGTGTCAACCTGATGGCCGGGTACGGTTCGGGGATGGCTTATACCAAAACCGATGCTACCGGTAAATGGCAGGGATCGCTTAACGGTGCCCGGATGCCTTACGTTCTGAGCTTCGACATGCGCTTCAACAAGGATTTCTTCCTGTCCAAGGCTCGAAACAATTTCCTTTCCTTCTTTGTCGAAGTGGAAAATCTGTTCAATCGCCGCAATGTTGTTGATGTCTATTCAGCGACCGGATTACCCGATCGTGACGGCAACTTTGCCCTCAATGTGAACAGCCCGAATTACGAAAATGAAAAACTTTGGTATGACCTATTGGCCAAAGATCCCCAGAATTACGAGCATCCGCGCCGCATCCGTGTGGGGATGGAATTTAACTTCTAACCGACTGATCATTGATGAGGAAAAAATGAGCAAGAGTATGAAAATACAGATAGCCCTGACAGCAGCGGCACTGGTGTTGCTCTCGATCGGTTCGGTGACGGCTGCGGTCAAATCGCCAATGGCCCCGATTCCGTCCGTCCGCGATCAGATCACACATGATCGGGGTAATATCTCCACTACCGTGGATAACTTCGGTTATATCGGCGGCTATTCTTACGCCGGCCGCCCTTCTGGCCGCTGGCCGTCCAACTCCGGGCATGATTATCTGGCCGAAATGCGCTTCTGGATCGGCGGCATCAATGATGCCGGCGATACCATCGTTGCCAATACCATGGATGATTTCAATCCCATCCTGTCTCAGATATCAGGCGAGGAAAGTTATGATATCCGCCTTTCCACCGACACCACTCGCTATGAATTCGACCAGTTCGATACAATCGGAGCTGGAATCGGTTTTCCGGCCGAGGGCTGGCGGGTCTGGGATGTAGAAGCCGCGGAATGGGACTATAACGATGTATATTACCTTCTCGACTCCACCTTTTATCCCGGTGGTCCGGTCAGTGTGCAGGAATCTATCTGCCGCTTCGCTGACGATGCCACCGGAACTGCGGTGATGGGCATCGAGGTGACTCAGACCATCCGCCAGTGGAGCTTCGAATACAATAAGGACATGATCTTTTTCACGTTCCAGATCACCAACTCCAGTACCGAAAACTACCATGATCTGGCTGTAGGTCTTTACTGCGATTTTGATATCGGCGGTGACGATCCGGCCACCGGCGAAAACGGTCGATTGGGTGATTTGGTGGCCTTTGATTCCGCACTTGATCTGGCTTGGATTTACGACGAGGATGGCTATGATCCTGGTTGGGGACCTTCGGTTGTTGCTGGAGTTATGGGTACGGTTATTCTGTCCACGCCCAATGATATTCCCATGACTTCCTTTAATACCGATCAATGGGAATACCTGCCGACTACAGACGCAGGACGCTACCAGTTGATCGATAATACTGAGTGGGACGAATCACTTCCGCCCACCGACCAGTTTTATTTACAGTCCATCCGCGGTATCGATTTACCGGCCGGGGAGACAATTCAACTCGATTTTGCCATGGTGGCCGCACCTAATCAGGATTACCTGAAAGAAACCGCTGCCCGGGCCAAAGCCCTATTTGAGAAAAACTATATCGGTCCCAAACCTCCGAGTGAACCGGATGTGAAGGTCGCCGCCGGTGATCGGGCTGTAAAAATCTCCTGGGATAACGCTGCCGAACTCTCGGTCGAACCGACTACTGGCGAGATGGATTTCAAGGGTTACAAGATCTTCCGGTCCGACGATCGGGGGGCGACCTGGGGTACAATGGTGACCAATCCCGATTATTCGGTCGGTCCTGATTTTTACCCTATTGCTCGTTATACTGAAGATAGTTTCGGCCGGCTTGTGCATGCCTTTATTGACAGTAACCTGGTCAACGGAATGGAATACTGGTACTCCGTAGTTGCCTATGATACGGGAACGCCGGATTTGAGTATCGACACTTTGGAAAACAACCGCCTGACTCCGGAGACGGCCATCAATACAATTCGCGTAATTCCGCGGGATGATCCGCTGGGATATTATACGCCGCAGGCTTCGATTGAACATTCGTATACCGGCGATTTTGAGGCTTCAGGCGACGGTATCAATGTGTATATCGTCGATGACCTGTCCGCAACCGGAGATGAATACCGGGTTGGCTTCACCGAAGATTGCTTTCAATGCTACTGGCATCTGATTAACACTACTACCGGCGATACGCTGCTGGCTGATCAGGACCAGTTTGGCGGCGACTATGGCGCTTTCCCGATAGTTGAAGGTTTGCAGGTGGTGGCCGAATATCACCGTGAACCGGCCGATATCTATCAATCGGAGTTCGCCATCGAAGGCGACAGCGCCGCGACGCCGTTGTTTGTCCAGCAATTTAGCTCCGCCGCTGGCTGTAGCGAACATTTTCGTAATGATATTGAGATTCGTTTTACTGGCGCCGGATCGGTGGCTTATGACTACTTCTACTTCTATTACGATGATTTGGATGTCACGATCGACGTGCCGTTCGAGGTCTGGAATACTTCCACAAATACCCAGGTCGGCTGTTGGATCGTCGACTGGTACGGCGACGGCGAATGGACCCAGACTGATGAAGATTACATTATCTTGACCAATTTCGACTATGACGATGGGGATCTGATTCGTGATTCGTTTAGGGATTACCTTACCTGGTTAATGGCTTTTGAATCGACTCTGTCGCCCATTGCCGGCGATGTTCTTACCGTCGAAGCGGCCGGGATATACTCGCCCGAAGATCAATTTGATTTCTCATCAAACAAGGTTGTGGCTTCGACGGCTGGAGCCAACTTGGATCAGATCAGGGTCGTGCCCAATCCCTACATGGGCAATGCCTCTTGGGAATATTCCGAGGGAGAAAGGCAAATTCAGTTTGTAAATCTGCCGGACAATTGCACGATTAGAATATTTACTCTGGCCGGAGAACTGCTGCGCACCATAGATCATAACAATGGTACCGGCGCAGAAAACTGGAATATGCTGTCCGAAAGCGGTCGCGGTATTGCCGCCGGCGTATATCTCTATCACATTGAAAGTCCGTATGGCGAACACACCGACAAGTTTGCCGTAATCAAGTAAACCCGGGGAGAAAATGATGAAACGAGTACTCATATATTGTGTAGCCTGTCTGGTGGCGGTTGGAGCTCCGGCTCTGGCCTCCGATTTCACCAAGACCGGATCGGTTGGCGCGCAATTTCTGAAAATCGGCGTCGGTTCCCGTTATCAGGGTCTGGGTGAAGCTTCGGTAGCGGTTGTCGATGATGCCTACAGCATGTACTGGAATCCGGCAGGTCTGGCCAATATCCCATCAAACGACATCACCTTCACCAATGTCAATTGGGTCACCGATGTCGTGTTGAACTATATCAGCTTCGCAACCCGCGTCGATGAAGTCGGTGTGTTCGGTTTTTCGGCCACGCTGATGACAATGGGCGACATGGAAATAACTACCGTTGATCAACCTGATGGCACTGGCGAGATGTTTGACGCTTCCAGCTTTGCACTCAGTGCCGGCTTTGCCCGCAATCTGACCACTCGGCTGGCCTTTGGCGGCTCTATCAAATACGTCTATGAGAAAATCTATAATGAGTCGGCTAGCGGGTTTGCCTTCGATTTCGGTACCCAGCTGCGCACCGGTTATAAATCTCTGCGGATTGGAATGAATATCTCCAATCTGGGCGCCGAGATGAAATTCTCCGGTCCCGACCTGTTGGAAAATCTCGATATGACCAGCGGCTCCACACCTGAAGGTGCTGTGGAAGTTGACGGTTATGATCTGCCTTTGACTTTCCGTCTCGGGATTGCCTTTGATCTGCTCGATAACGCCGATAATCGCTGGACGATGGCGGTGGAAGCCAAACACCCCAATGACAATGAACAACAGGCCTCGCTGGGAACTGAATACTGTTTCCAACAGAAGTATTTCCTGCGTTCGGGATATAAATTGAACTATGTCGAGCAGGGTCTTACCTTTGGCGGCGGTATTTATACTTCGCTGGGTGATAAAACCAATATGGTCATCGATTATGCCTGGTCCGGTTTCGACCACCTCGATTCAGTTCACCGCTTCTCAGTCGGTTTCCAATTCTAACCCATCTTCTTAAGCTATTATAAAAACCCGCCTATTGGGCGGGTTTTTTTTTGCCCCGGCCAGGATGAAAACTATTTGCCTTAAAAAGATCTCGTATAACAAATAAAGATTGTCAATAACGATGCCGTTGCACAAATTGATATTCGCAACCGTCTTTTAGACATGGAGGTCAATTCATGAGTTTTGGCAAAGCAGGATTTTTGTATGCTCTTCTGGTAATGACCTTTATCCTGTCCGGTGGCGCAGGGGCCCAGACCCTGTCGGTCTCTCCGGCGGATTTGGCCGACGGCCATTCCGTCATGGAAATTGCCGCCTTGGATGATAATATATGGGTCGGGTATGAACAGGGTATTTACTTTTCCGACAACGGCGGACTGTCCTGGAATCACTACGATACCACCAACGGGTATGGCCGGGGAGTAGTGACGGCCGCCGTCGTCAACGACAGCGCCCTCTGGACGGCTACTTATTATGATACTGTTATATATGGCTACGATTATTATATAAACGGCGGTATTTACCGCACTGATCCCCGGGTGATGGCCTGGGATTTTATCGATATCCCCGGTCGCCAGGATGCGGGAAATATCATTTATGATATCGATCTGGGCGAGGAGGTCGTCTGGACGGCCAACTGGTGGGCCGGTTTGAAAAAATCGACCGATGGCGGACTGAACTGGGAATCGATCGTACCCGATACAACTTTGTTCAACCCGATGGATAAACACCATCACCGTATTTTTTCAGTGGCCGTAAGTGACGAAATCATCTGCGCCGGGTCACAGGGGGGACTTAACCTCTCAAT
>JAAEQF010000972.1 GCA_024231695.1 FCB group bacterium | reverse complement strand
GAACGGATTTCTGTCGGCGGATTGAAAACCGGGCGATGAACGGTTGGAAATTCGGATGATTTTCGGTTGAAGGACGGCGGAAAATCACCATGCGCGCAGACTCATTCCTGATGGTTTTGCGAAGCATTGAGAAGGAATGAAGGCGTCAGGCAGCCTGACGCCATTCATACTTATGGTGCAATCCGCCGAGGCGCGGCAAGGCGATGAGCTTGTCATCGTCGGATTGCTTCTTTTGAACCGGACGTCCAGCCGGGGAATCTTTTCCCAGGCTTAAATGCGTCCGGTCAGTATTGTAATATTCGACATACTCCTCCAATAGCTTGTAAAGATGCCGTTGATTAATAATGATAACGTAGTCAAGCAGTTCACGGCGCACACTTCCGACCCATCGCTCCGCTATCCCATTCTCCCATGGTGAACGCACGGCCGTGGGCATGGATGTGATACCCATGGACTTCATGGTGCGCTTGATCAACGGTGAGAATAGCGGGTCATTATCATGAATCATAAATTGAACGTCCACTAACCTTTCAGCCGCCATTCTTAATTGCTCCGCTACCCATAACTGGGTGGGCCGGTAGGTCACACCAAAATGAAGGAGTTCACGGGTTCCGTGGCGGATGATAAAGAAACCATATAAACGGCGAAAGGTCAGCGTAGGAACCACAAAGAAATCCATCCCGGCGAAAGCTTTGGATTGGTTCCTCGCGAAGGTACTCCATTTCATTCCTTTGCCACCCTTTGGCCTCAATCCTCTCAATATCCGGGAAACCGTTCGTTGAGAGAT
>JAAEQF010000971.1 GCA_024231695.1 FCB group bacterium | reverse complement strand
CTCTAAATGCTAAAAAGCAGCAAAGCTGCCAAAAGAAAGTCCAGCTTTCGCTACCAGGAGTGACCTCACGGTCCCAAGACAGATTGATGGGCTAACGCTCCTCAAACACCCTCAGGTTGCGCGACATACATCATGTACGTTTCCCACATACTTACTTCCATATCAAATCGATGGCTCTGTGCATCAATACCTTCTCAGTGATATTGAGGTGCCTGCGTGGGCGGCTCCCTTGGCAGGGAGCCGCCCTTGGCAGGCACCAGTCCAAAACGTTGTTTGTCTGCGCTTCAATCGCTCAAAAACGTGGAAAAACGTCGTTTGTCATGCCTAAAATTGCTCCCCAGACGCCAGGGAACATGTAACCGGCACTTCATTTTTCGGCCTATTTTGGCCACTTTTGGCCACTTTTAGACGTCCAAATGGCCCTTTTTGACCGTAAATATCGACCAACTGGACTGAGGAAACACTCAAATCGCTGGAAAAACGTCGTTTTTCATCGTTATTTCACGTCCCGGAGCGTCCCCGGGCACCCAAACTCAAAATAAAAATTCGACGTTTTTTGGCCATTTTTGACCACTTTTAGACCCCAAAATTGGCCTTTTTCACTGTAAAAGTGGACCAACTCGGTCCAGAAATCACTGATTGCGGCTCAAAAACATCGTTAAACATCGTTTTTCCAACTCTCCCATGATCAGGGATCATTTTTGGTTCAAACAAATTTTTCCAGATTTTGGTCATTTTTTGGTCATTTTTCGACATTTTCGACAATTTTCACACATCTTGG
>JAAEQF010000970.1 GCA_024231695.1 FCB group bacterium | reverse complement strand
TCAATAGCATGGATGAGCCTGAAGATGAGTGTCCTTTCGGCAAGGGTGTATGAAATAAATTTAGTCGGTTGATATAATTTGGGTCATCAGTTTCGACTCCGCCTGTGTTTGGCGGAGGTTGCGTAAGAAACTCTTATTTCGAGGATGGCTCATGGCTAAGCAAGACATAACATTACCGACCGATCTGGCAGCGGCGCAGGGACAATTCACCAGATGGCGTGCGGAGCACAAGTCCGGAACCCGAATCCCGGAGCCGTTATGGACTATGGCGACAAAGCTGGCCCGCCAATACGGCCATAATCATATATGCCGGGTTTTGAAGCTGGACTATTACAGCCTCAAGAAGCGCCTGGCAACTAGCCCGGCAAAGCCCAAGCCAGGCTCCGCCCCTGCATTTGTCGAGATTCTGCCGGGCCAATCCGGTTTGGCCGGTCGATGTACCGTCGAATGTGAAAATACCCGCGGCGAGCGTATCCGCATCCATTTGCAGGGCAAAGAACTCTCGGAGTTGCAACCCTTCTTCTCTGAGTTCTGGAGCAATATTCGATGATCCAGGTCACTCCCCAGATGCGGGTTCTGGTAGCGACCAAACCTGTAGATTTCCGCAAGGGCATTGACGGGCTGGCCGGTTTATGCCGGTCGGTTCTCCTGGAAGATCCGTTTAGCGGTTGTGTTTTTGTATTTTGCAACCGGAGCCGCAAGGCGGTCAAGATCCTGATCTATGACGGCCAGGGGTTCTGGCTTTGCCAGAAACGTCTTTCCAAGGGCAGGTTCCGCTTCTGGCCCATTAGCAACGCCGCCGGTAAGTCACTGGAATCTTATCAATTGTCGGTTCTGTTGTCCGGCGGGAATCCGGATAAGGTACAAGGTTCCAAGCCCTGGCGACGGGTAGATTAAAGTTCAGCCCCGGACCGTCCGATAATGCTACAATGAGCAGGCTTAGTAAAATCAAAAAACGGCTCAGAACGGTTAAACCCAAGCCGGTTGAGCTTGATATATCTGAACTTAAATCCCTAATTGATAAAACCAGAACTGAGACCCTGAGTGAAGCTGAGCATGATAAGCTGTACGCTGCTTTAGATACTCTGGGCGTAGTTGGCAATGAACTGGATAAAAAGCGGGTATCGATCCAGCGTCTCAAACAGATGCTGTTTGGCGAGACAACCGAAAAGACCGACAATGTTTTTAAGAAGGATAAGAAAGACAAGTCGCAAAATGATAAACCCAAAGAGCCGGTAAAAGGTCACGGCCGTAACGGCGCAG
>JAAEQF010000969.1 GCA_024231695.1 FCB group bacterium | reverse complement strand
ACCGCCGTAGTCGGCCAGGAAGTTCAGGACCGACCGGATCTCGGCTGCCTGGAACTGGAGGTTCTTGATGGGAGTCGAGGGGTCGGACTGCTGAGCGTCCTGAGCCATCACCGGCGTCAGGGCCGTCAGAGCGACCAATGCACACCCCAGAATCCAGGTCAGGGGACTAGAGTTTCTAAACCTCATTTTCTGTTACCAGCCTTTCAGAGAATTAGTCCATTTTCAGTGCCACAGTACGCGACCAGCCGTATTCGAATATTTGGAAGTAGACTCGGTCGGTCTCTACCCGAAGGACATAGCCGTTGCGCACCTTGTCCCCGGACTCAAGCATATACCCATAACCTTCTTGATCTTCAAACAGCGCCCGGTTGGACCCGCCGTCGGATTCGATAATTCCGACCAGCTTTAGACCCTCCACGTTGGCGATTCTCTGCTCCACAGGAACGTTCTGAGTGCGTGCGGCGTCGATCAGCGTCTTGAACGGATCCCGATAACGCGAGGACTTGTATTTGACCACCAGGCGCTTGGGGAATTCAGCGACCAGAGTGCCTTTGATCTTGTTGGAAGCTGCCGAACGACGGAACCTGGAAGTGGCCGTCTTTTTCTTGGTCGGGGCTTCCTGCTTCTGGGCCACCTTGGGGCTCGGCTTCGCAGCCGGTTTCACGTTTTTGGCGGGCTTATCAGCGGCAGCTTTCTGGGCCAGAGCCTTCTGCCCCAAGCCTGCGGGCTTGGCTTTTTTCTTCGGAGCCGGAGCCTTTTTCTTGGGCTGTTCAGCCTTCTTCTGAGGCTGCTGGGTCTTCGAAGCCACCGTTACCTTCGGAGCCGACGCGGGCGTCGAAACCAACTTCTTGGCAGGAGCGGATTTCGGCAGCGGGGACGGAGCTTTTTCTTTCTTTACTTTCTTCGGAGCGGCCTTGGCGGGCGAGGCAGCCGGCTTGGCAGCCGGGACCGGTTCCGTCTTGGTGGAAGCCTTGACTTTGCTGTCGGCCGACTTCTTGGCCGGAGCCTTCTGGACAGGCTT
>JAAEQF010000968.1 GCA_024231695.1 FCB group bacterium | reverse complement strand
CCAGAGGAAAAGTGTTTACCGCTAAGACATTGAACAGTCTTGTTGAATGCACCCGACTTAATGAATTCCAAACCCGAAGGTAACGAAGTGATGTAAACATGGCATATTCAGGTAGCCCGGAGTTTTGCTCGTCCCAACCCCAAACCATCGACCGCGCCAACCGCTACGGCCCCACAAAGGAACCGTTCTTAAACCGCCCTGTCACCATCTTGCCGTCGTGATAGATCAACGTCCCCTGGCCGTGGAAGTCCCCGTTCATGAACTCTCCCACATATTTTGCGCCGTCATGCGCGGTAAAAGTCCCATGCCCGTTCATCTGGCCGTCCTCCCACTGGCCCGTGTAGGTATCCCCGTCCGGGAACACATAGGTTCCTTTGCCATGGGGAACGCCATGATCAAAATGCCCCGAATACCTGCCGCCGTCAGGGAACGTCAACGTCCCCTGGCCGTCGTACTGCCCATGCCTCCATTGACCTGTGTATTTTCCCTGATCCCTATACGTCTCGGTCCCCTGGCCGGCCTTTTCGTCCATCTCCCATTGCCCTGCGTATGTTACGCCGTCACGGGTTGTCAATGTCCCCTTCCCATGCCGCTTGCCGTCCTTCCATTGGCCCTTGTATGTCCTGCCGTCGGGAGAGGTCATGACGCCTTGCCCGTTGAAGAGGTTTGCCTTCCAAAGACCCGTATAT
>JAAEQF010000967.1 GCA_024231695.1 FCB group bacterium | reverse complement strand
TTGGCCTTCTTGCTGTCGGCCTTGTCCAAAATCTTTTCTTTGATTCGAGCCGATTTACCGGTTAGACCGCGCAGATAATAAAGCTTGGCCCGGCGAACCCGGCCCATGGCCGTCCGCTCGACCTTGGCAATGTTGGGTGAATGAAGCGGGAAAACGCGTTCCACGCCCACGCCCGAAGAAATCTTGCGCACGGTAAATGTGGCTCCGGTGCCGGAACCGCGGCGGCTGATGACTGTCCCTTGGAACACCTGCACACGTTCCTTGTCACCCTCTTTAATCCGGTAGTGTACCCGGATGGTGTCTCCGGAGTTGAAGGGGGGCAACTCCTTCATGTACTGGTTTTCAATCTGCGCGATTCGTTTCATCGCAACCACTCCCTTCTGTATCTTCTTTTTTCATTTTTTTCACAAACTGTTTCTCATCTATTGTTAGATCGGCTTTTTCCAAAAGGTCCGGCCGATTTTCATAAGTCTTTTTGATCGCCTCACGTCGACGAAATTTCCGTATCTCCTCATGATTGCCCGACAAAAGCTCTTCCGGTACTCCCCGGCCCCGAAATTCGGCCGGCCGAGTGTAAACCGGTGCGCCTAAAAGATTGTCGTCGGCAAAGGAATCATCAATGGCCGATTCGAAATTGCCCATCACGCCGGGGATCAGTCGCAGAACCGCGTCAATCATCACCCAGGCTGCCGGTTCGCCGCCGGTCAGGACAAAATCACCGATCGAGATTTCCTCTATCGGATACGTCTGCAGAATTCGCTCATCGACGCCTTTATAATGCCCGCATATAATCACCAGCCGCTTAAGAAGCGAAAACTCCACCGCCGTTTCGTGCTGGAAATGTTGTCCCGAGGCGGCAGTTAGAATCAGGCGAGTCGCGTCCCTATCGATATTATCGAAATCGATGTCCAGGCTGTCCAGCGCTGCGGCCAGCGGTTCCGGTTTGAGAACCATTCCGCCCTCACCGCCGAAACGGTTGTCGTCCACAGTGCGGTGCTTGTCCAGGGCAAAATCCCGCAGGTCGATCATGTTGATTTCAAAGAGCTCTTTCTCTTTAGCCCGCCCCAAAACCGAGGCTTCCAATGGCGCCCCAAGTGCGCCGGGGAAAAGAGTGATAACGTCAACTTTCAGCATCGCCGGCTTTCGACTTAATCCTTGTTTATCTCAATCCATCCGTCCGGAGGATCGATAATTATCGTTTTCTTGTCAATATCAACCTTGACAATAAATCGGTCCACGACCGGAAAAAGAATCTCGCCGAATTTGTCCGATTTTATCCGGTACAGATCATTGGCCGGATAAAGCAATACCTCCTCAATCACTCCGTACTCAACGCCGTCAATACCAATCACCTGACAACCGACAAGCTCGAATTGATAATAGCTTCCTTCTGGTAGCTCTCTTGCCAAAGCCATCGGGATCTCGATCGAAAGATTGGTCAACCGAGCGACTTCCTCCCGACTGTTGTATCCTTCGACTTTGACTACCGGTCGGCTGCCGACCACGGCTGCTGATTCTAAATGAAGCCGTCGTCTTTGGCCTTCAATGACGACATAGACGTCGTCCAGTTCCAAAAACCGTTCTGGGTCATCGGTTTCCGGAGTAATGTTTATCTCACCGGAAAGACCACGGGGCCGTCCAAAACAGCCCACAATAATATATTCCGGTAGTTTGCTCACCTATTCCAGAATCTCGAGCACTGCCCGTTTGCCCTTTTTGGCCGATATGGCCGCAATCAGGGTGCGGATAGATTTAGCCGTCTGGCCGTGTTTGCCGATTACTTTTCCGAGGTCGCCTTCACCAACGTGCAATTCGTAAACGGTGGTCCGTTCTCCCTGAACTTCAGTCAAGTTAACCATATCGGGATTGTCAACCAGTGCTTTTACGATCGTCTCAATAAACTCCTTCATACGATACTCCTTTCCAGTAGTAGAAATCGGTATTCACCTACTATTCGCGTCGGTATGGAAATGTGCTATTCCGTTTTCTTTTTCGATTTTCTTTTCTTGGGCTTCTCGGTAATAGTGGTCTTAACCTCCATTTCAGAGATGTCCTGCCCAGCCTTACGCGCCTGATATTTCTGGCTCAATCCGATCTGAGTGAAAAGCGAGGAAACGGTGTCGGAGATTTCGACTCCTTCATCAAGCCATTTGAACACTTTCTCCTCGTTGACCACCACTCTTCCTGGTTTTTCAATCGGTGCATACTGCCCCAAGTTATCCAGTATTGCTCCGCCAACCGACCGTCGCGAGTCAATCGCTACGATACGGTAATAAGGGCGCTTCTTGGTGCCCATTGGTTTTAATCTGATTATTGTGGCCAATCTGTCCTTCCTTATAAGTTAAAGCCTAAAAAGGCATTATGTTTTTCGGCAAACCCTTGAATTTCATCTTGCTCATATTCTTCATCATTTTGCGCATCTGCGCGAACTGCTTAAGCATTCTATTTATATCCTGGACACTCGTCCCCGACCCCACGGCAATGCGTTTGCGGCGCGAGCCGTTGATAATACTCGGATTGCCTCGTTCCTGCGGAGTCATCGACAGGATCATCGCTTCTACCCGAATCATTGCTTTGGGATCCAAGGTGGCCCCTTTAAGCGCATTGCCCATACCCGGAATCATCTCCAGTAGAGAATCGAGCGGTCCCAGTTTTTTCAATTGCTGCATCTGATCGTAAAAATCCTCAAGAGTAAACTGCTCCTTGCGAATTTTTAGTTCGAGTTTTTCCGCGTCCTTTAAATCTACGACTTCCTGAGCCTTTTCGACAAAGGAAACGATGTCGCCCATACCCAGAATACGTGAGGCCATCCGGTCGGGATAGAACTCTTCCAGATCGGTCAGTTTTTCGCCGACGCCGACCAGTTTTATGGGACAGCCGGTTACCGCTCGTATCGACAGCGCCGCGCCGCCGCGGGCATCGCCGTCAAGCTTGGATAATACCACACCGGTGATATCAAGTCGTTGATTGAACTCGGTGGCGACATTGACCGCATCCTGACCGGTCATGGAATCGGCCACCAGCAAAACCTCCTGTGGCTCGGCTTGTTTTTTGATCTCGGCCAGTTCAGTCATCAACTCGTCGTCAATGTGCAGCCGGCCGGCCGTATCCAGAATGACCAGATCGACAAAACTTTTTTTAGCTGTGGATAATGCCTCGCGGCAAATATCCTGGGGGCGAGCCTGACCCCTCTCAAAGACATCAATATCGACCTGTTTGCCCAGCGTCTGTAACTGCTTGATCGCCGCCGGGCGATATGGATCGGCCGCCACCAACAAGACTTTTTTGTTTTTCTTCTTATATTTCAGCCCCAGTTTGGCCGTCAGCGTGGTTTTACCCGAACCCTGCAACCCGCAAATCATGATAACGGAGGGCGGACGTTCGGAGATGTTGACCTCGGCCGCCTTTTGACCAAGAAGTTCAATCAGCTTCTTATGTACTATTCTAACAACATGCTGACCCGGTTCAACAGAGCGGATCGTAGTGATTCCCACCGCTTCGGACTGAACTTCCTTAATGAAGTCGCGGGTGACTTTGTAATTAACGTCGGCTTCCAAAAGGGCAAGGCGGACTTCCTTGAGGGCATCCTTGATATTGTCCTCGCTGAGCGTTCCCTTGCCGCGAAGCCTCTTGAACGTCGATTCAAGCTTTTCAGTCAGGCTGTCAAACATCTTGCAGTCAAATCCAGTCGTCTAATATCCCGGTCAGGCGTAATCTCACTATCAGGCGCCATCGGTCCATGGGGCATAATTTACCCGTAACACATACGGCCACAACGGGCCGGAGCCGTTTAATATAATAAATGTCTATAAAAAGGCAAGCGGAATATAGAACTTATTAAACTCCGACAAACACTCGCTTTGGTCGCGTATGCCCTTGTCGGACATAATGATGCACCAAGTTGCCCAATGGTGCGTTAGCCGGTGGTCAGGCGTCCGGTTAAAATCAGCCCAATCCCGGACTTGCCTTCATGATTGAATGTCTTTACTCTAACGATATGCTCGATTTTGCCCAATTGTCCGAAAGTCGGAAGACAGCCATTATTGCTCATCGCGGGGCAGGTCATCGAAATCGATTGTCGCCTCCAATTATCGAAAATAGCCTTGAAGCGTTCGAGGCAGCCGTCGTCTGCGGAGCCGCCGCAGTTGAATGTGATTTACGCGCCACAACAGACGGCGCAATCGTCGTTCATCATAATCGCAGGTTGAAAAACTCGGCCCGGCCGATTTCAGACATTACTCTGGAGCGGCTTTGCCATTTGGGACAAAAAAATGGCTTTAGACCTCCTACCGTTGAAGAAATTCTTCGGTTCGCCGAAGGTCGAATTGCTCTTGATCTCGAATTAAAGGAGAGTGGATTTGAGGTCGAGGTATTGACTGTCGTTGGTCGCTTCTTTGACCTGGCCCATATCCTGTTTACTTCTTTCGACGACGATTCAATTCTGAGGTTAAAAAAAATATCCGCGCAGTGCCAAACCGGTTTGTTGATTGGATTGCCCTCGGTCGAAGCGATTCGGGCTGGTCTCAGAGTGAATTCGATAGTCGGTCGTTTGCGGAATTGTCGGGCCGATTTTGCCCTGGTGCATTGGCGGATACTAACAAAAAGGTTTCATCAGCAGCTACATGATGCCGGGTTTCCGGTTATCGCCTGGACCGTGAATAGACCGGCTATTGCCCGCAAGCTTATTGAACGCTCCATTGCCGGTATAATCACTAATTTCCCGGAGAGGCTCCTGCCCCTGACCGGCGGTCAAGGTCAATCCGGTTGTAAAGGAACGCAAAGATAGGTGCGCAGTAACTCCGGCGGTGTTTCCTCGGGATCGTCTATATAAATTTCAAGGCAGGGAGCACTGCGAAGGCGATGTCCACTCTGTCCGATCCATTCCTTATTCAGACGTCGAAACGACTCCTTAATTTTACTGTAGGATCCAATATGGGTGTAAACGGCATATTCACCACCCTCGATTTGTCGCACCTTGATGTCACCGTCCGGTTCGAAATCATCGGCCACGCTGATGCAGGCCTCGTACCTGATCTTCTCCGGTGGGGTGGTTTCGGGGTCATCGAAAGAGAGACCTACGGTAATCGTTTCCGGCTGCACCAGACCTCGCTTACCGGCCCAGATAAATAACTTTTCCCAGGTCTTGTGGCAGGTTTCGTATGGTCCGTACTGCCTCAGGCAGGCGACTGTCAATGGCTGGCGGGATTCGATGCGCACTTCCATGTTTTAATCCTTCCGCACTATTGGTGACGAAAATTTCTACGAGGGTAATAAACCGTCATCAGAGCCTTCAGCCAATCATATTTATAAAAAAAACGGGGAAGCCGATTTTGGCTTCCCCGCTTGATTTCGATTTTGAGCCGTTGGTATTTCTACGGCATCAAAGTTGGTACGCGTTTACTATTTCCACATCAGATCAGCGTCATTGACGTGACCGCAGACCGGTGCAGCACCGCTCTTAAAGACGTAGTTGATCAAATAAACCGCGTCACCGACGTTGAGCGCGCCATCATTGTTGGCGTCGCCGTGATCAAGGTTGCCGGGAGCGGCACCGCCCTTAAAGACGTAGTTAATCATCCATACCGCGTCACCGACATTGACCGAATTATCAAGGTTGGCATCGCCCGGTCGCACGCAGTATTCATTAAACTTGGCGAAGGCAAAAGATGTCTTGACCTGCTCGATAAAGTCGTCAAGGCCGTCAAGGGTGGTAACCAGACCGTAGGAATAGGTATAAACTCCAGTTGCCCCGGGTATGATTGTATCGAGATCGTCAAAGTTGATACCGGTATGCAAGTCAATGGCTGAGTCAGTGGAGTATATATCCATCACTCCGCGCATGTACTTGAACAGAGAGTCGGGATCATAACCGGAACCAAGCTGGTTCGGTGTGTTTTCCTTCGTCCAGGCAATCAGATCGGTCGGGAGCGAGTCGTCCGGCAGATTAAAGATAGCGATACCGCCGTAACGATCGGTCTCAAGAACACTACAGCCAACCGTGTCATTGTCACTGTGATATTCAGCACCCTTCTGATAGACGACGAAAACACGTCCGGTGGCATGTCTTATAGTGTCCCCATCATCCCAGGGAGCATCCGTGAAGACAGTGTCAAGAATATAGGAGAAGTTGTCCACCGAAGAATCGGATGGAATATCCCAATCAACGATCATGCCGACATTGACGTCGTATACGGTGTCTATGGCATCCCAAAGCATAAACCGGTTACGACCGACTACAAAGTCGTTGGTGCCGTCAGTGGGCATACTCATGGCCACCTGAACGCCGAAGATCGAGTCACTGGTCGAAACCCGGAAACGACATTTGTTGACGTCGATGCCGATCAGGGGCAGGCTATCGATCCATTCCATGCCGTCATCCTGCGGACGGAAAGTACCGTCCTCGGTGAACAGCTGAGTGAAGACGCTGGTGTAGGCTTTGTTGGTACCGTCATTCCAGGTGATCATCGGAGAACCGGAAAAGAGCCAGACGGGTGTGATCGGCGTCAGATCAAAGGTGTCGCATTCACCGTCAGCAAAGGGCACGTCAAGACAGAGATAATCCTGATCGTTACCGAGCATGGCGGTGTTATAGATCATTAAGGCCTTGCCATCGGTCATACGGGTACCGGAAGCATAGGCAGCCAGAGTGTCGCCCTTGGGAAGGGAGAAATCCGAAGCTACCGTAAAGTGAATCGGAAGCGTATCCGGTGAGGTCGGAGCACCGGAGGTAACGATAATGTAAGCGTCCCAACCGGTCGGATCGCCAACCAGCAAGTTCTTATAGTTGAAGCTGACACCCACGTCGGCGTAATTGGTGGCCGGGGCCGGTTGAATGGTTCCACCATAGGAAGCCATAGTCATCCAGTCGTCACCGTCAACGTGTTCGATAGTGGCCGTCCAGACAAGTGGGTCATTACCGATGTTTGATATTCTAAGAGTGGTGTCCAGCTTGATTCCCGGAGCCGCATGGATCGGATCGACGAAAGCGACCGGCTCGTACGAGGTTTTAGGCATGTGATCCACTACCCGGCAGGCTATGCGCAAATGCATAACCGGGTTGACCGTCCAACTGCCGCTGCCCTGCGGAATACCGCCGGCATCCTTGTCATTTATGTAAAGGATGTCAAGTGTATCCGGAACGACGCCATCGACCGTATCCGCATAAACCATACCGAAACGAGCCATGCTCGACCAGTGATCACTGTCACAGAGGTTGCTGTCGCAGTTAAGTGTCCGCGAGTTGGTCAGGTTGTTCGGCAGATCCCAGGTCAGACCGTTATCGTCGGAACCGCAAAGGTAAAGCTCGCCGTTGGCAAAACCGCCTTGCGAACAGTCAAGCATCGCCTGCGAATTTCCGGCTTCGCCGAATTGAGTCCAGAGAGCATAGACGTTGCCCTCACATGTGGATATCGACGGTTTGGCAATATACATGTTCCAGGCATCGGGATCGCATTTGTTGCCCATATCATAACGGGCTTCGGAAATAATCGAAGGACCGTGTTCCGTGTCCCAGTGGATCAGACGAGATTTCCAGTTTTCAAAGACGGTGGCACTACGCAGTTCGCGGGCCGCCCAGAGCACATGTAATGTACCTTCATCGGAGTACACCGCGGCCAGATCCGATTCAACGCGCCAGAGCGAATCCTCGGTATAGTTGGAGATATTGATCGGAGCGCTCCATGTATCGCCCTGGTTTTCGGACAGCATGTAATAGACGTCACAATCCTGGTTGCCGCCTTCGCCTTCATCCAGACCGAAACGATCATCGGCATAAATGATGGCAACGGAATCAGTGCCCTGATTGGCAACAATCAGATAAGCCAGGTTGGTCACCTTGGCCATGAAACGGCCATTATCCCAAGCAGTGCTGACGTCGGGCTTGCGATATAAAATCATATCCTCGCTGCCCTGGAAAACATGCGACAGCGCATAGACCACTTCTTCAGTACCGTAATGGACTTCGATCTGCGGCCAGATAACCTCAAGAGCTTCATCGTTGGCATCTTCGAAATACCAGTCGCTCGTTGAATCGGGATAGAGCTTCAGATTTGAGAAAATACCCTGACCGGGCATGAAGTCCTCATAAACCGTTGTATAGTAATGTGAGTCGTCGCCGCCGAAAGGATCGGTGTGACAGGCAAAAAACGCTTTGCCGGTGCTGGTCGCGTCAAGCGAAACATAGCCGGAGTACTCAGTAGTGATCAGCTTACCGGATGCTTCCTGTTCATAATCGGGCGGAGACCCAATGGCATTGTAAGCCTGGAAGCGAATGTGGCGGTTACCGGGAATAACATAATCGGATTGAGCCATCCAGACAAAGTTAACCATATTGTTGACCGGGTTGAAAGCCAGATGACGGCCCATTGAGCCGTTATGCTGGTAATCATAGGTGGTCAGACCGGCCTGCTGACCGGGTGACGTTGTGGGAACATAACCCAAAGACATCATTTGGGCACTTTCCTTGTTGATCCCACCGATGGGACCGTGTTCCATCGGAATCGCGTATTTGGGGGCGCGATTAAGTTTGAAATACGTCCGCGGATTCTTACTGTCCGCCCCATAAAGGCTGGCGGTCATTAGAGCGCAGAAGCAAATGACGGTTAAGAGTACAACGGAACGTTTGTAGCGCATAATACTTCCTCCTGCAGGTTTAAACCTTTTTTTACCAGAGAAGAAAATTGGAGATAGCCGTGCGAGAAGAATTCTTCCAAATGGAAGATAATTCATATCTTCTTTTTTGTCAAGTACTTTGGCGTATTACGAGCCGCTCAAAAGGGTTAATACAGCCTAATATACGAAATAAGAGCGGTTCAAATAGATGAAAATAGATAATCACAATCGCCGTGCCTTTTCTGTGTGGACTAATTAATTGCTTGTCGGCCAGTAATATGGGGTAATAAGGGGATGAAAAACCGAGATCGCTTGTCACCGATCAAGCTCAATCGCCGATTCTCTCGATATTTTTTACCAACGGATCTGCTGGCCGGTGGCGGTCTCAGAGCGATTGATTCAACCGGGAACAATGCTTTCCATCTTGGCTTTGACGATATCGCGCATCGACAGAATTCCGCATAATTTGCGGTTGCTGTCGATAATTGGAATATGTCTGATTCCCTTTTCAATCATAACCCGGGCAATCTGATTGATATCATCCTCAGGAATACCTGACATCATCCGGGTGGTCATGTTGTCGCCGACCCTCATGTCCATCATGTCACCCTGATACCGCAAAGCCAGGTGGAAAATATCACGCTCGGTTATAATCCCGACCGGATTATCCTCAATGTTGACGATAACCAATGAGCCTATCTTGTGCTCGATTAGCAGCCGCATAGCCTCTTGCAGGGTTCGGTCGGCACTGATAGTCACCGGAGACGGTTTGGCCTGCAGGAGTTCTTTTACAAGCATGATGCCTCACAGATTTAGTAGTGAACGAAATTATCCCGATGAAGATGCGAATGATGTAATCCAGTATAGCCAATTCGACCCTTGAAATCAAGAAATATATTCCCTTCCCGAATGATCCGGCAAGTTTTCGCATTTTACAGCCGGGCACTTGACGCCGAGCCTGATATTCGTATCTTAAGATCATGATTGAAATACCCTCAGATCTGATCGAACGGATCAGGAACGCACAAAGGCCGGTTTTTTCCACCGGCGCCGGAGTTTCGGCCGAATCGGGTGTGCCTACTTTTCGTGGTGAGGGAGGTATCTGGAACAAGATGCGCCCTGAAGAACTGGCCTCGGTTGATGGTTTCATGCAAAACCCGACTCTGGTTTGGGAATGGTATCAGCATCGCCGTAATCTGATGAGCGGAGTCGATCCTAATCCCGGTCATCATGCCATCGCCGAATTTGAAAAGCGGTTCCCCGGAACCATTTTGATTACTCAGAACATCGACGGCTTGCACGACCGGGCCGGTTCGAGCAATATACTCGAACTGCACGGGAATATTGCTCGCAACAAATGCTTTGATTGCGGCCGCCCTTACACCGAGGAAATCAATATCGAAGACGATTTTCCGCACTGCGATTGCGGTGGGAAAATCAGACCCGATGTTGTTTGGTTCGGCGAGATGTTGCCTCAGAATATTATCAGTCGGGCCTTTCGAGCTGCCGAAGAAGCCGATCTGTTTTTTGCCGTAGGCACGTCAGCCGTCGTTCAACCGGCGGCATCCCTGCCCGTGATTGCCGGGCGGGCGGGCGCCTATGTGGTCGAAATCAATCTGGACCAAACGGCCCTGACCTCGGCGGCCGACCTCTTTCTTCAGGGGAAATCGGGCGACGTGCTTCCTCGCATAATGGACGAGTTGAACCAAATCGACTGAAATGACGAGAAAAGACCCTATCCGCATTATTGAAGTCGGCGAGCGCCTGCTCGAACGCCTCTCTGCCTGCGATTTGTGCCCGCATGAATGCGGGATCGATCGCACCGCTAAGGAAACCGGTCAATGTGGCATGACCGATGCTTTAACCACCGCCAGCTGCAATCTGCATCATGGCGAAGAACCACCTCTGTCCGGTACATATGGATCGGGCACTATCTTTCTGTCCGGTTGTTCGTTGGCGTGTTTGTACTGCCAGAATTATCCCATTAGTCAACAAAGAGTGGGTTCGGTTATGACGATCAAGGATATGGCCGCCAAAATGCTCGACCTGCAGGGACGAGGCGCACACAATATCAATTTTGTCACTCCCGACCATTTCATCGGACATATCGTCAAGGCCATCGGTCTGGCCGTGGCCGACGGTTTCAGTATTCCAATCGTCTCCAACAGTTCCGGTTGGCAGAAGCTGGAAACGGTGCGCCGGTTGGAGGGGATAATTGACATATTTCTGGTGGATATGCGCTATAGCAATGATGAAATCGCCCGCAACTGTTCTGGGGCATTGCGGTATAAGGAAGTAAACAGGGCCGCTGTAAAGGAAATGTTTCGTCAGGTCGGTAATTTGACATTTGACGGCGCAGGTATTGCTCGACAGGGTGTTCTTATCCGGCATCTGGTTTTGCCGGGAGGCCGTTCCGGATCGGCCGAGATTTTCAATTTCCTGGCCGAGGAACTGTCGCCGGAAATATACGTGAGCTTGATGAGCCAGTATTTTCCGGCTTATAAAGCCGTCGATCACCCCGATCTGAGTCGGCGGATTAAACGAACCGAGTTTGACAAGGCCGTTGATTTGTTCTATAATGCAGGTTTGAAAAACGGATATATTCAGCGGATGGAGTAATTGGTGCCCAAAAAGACAATCCCGATATTCATAATAATTTTTTTCATGCTGAGTTTCAGTTCATGTACCTGTATATATTTCAATACCTTCCATAATATACGCAAAAGCTTCGGCGCCGCGGAAAAATCTCGTCAAAAGGCTGCCCGCGATAGGGCCACAGGATCGGAAATCAAGAATTATAACGATGCCGTCACCAAGGCTTCCAAAGTACTGGAAAAGCACCCCAACTCCAGTTGGGTCGATGACGCCCTGTATATCATCGGAGCCTCTTATTATTATTTGGGCAAATTCGACCAGGCCTCCCGCAAGTTCAAGGAACTGAACGCCAATTTTCCCGAATCGGAGTTTATTTCATCAACGCGGGTTTTATACGCCAAGACCAAGCTGGAACTGAAAGAGGAAGCCGAGGCGATTGTTATTTTTGAAGAGATATTCGACAAAGAACCGGATCGTCAGATGCGGGCCGATGCCGCCAGGTCACTGGGGCAGTATTATTTTGAAACCAGAGAATACGATAAAGCCAATATTTATTTCCAGACCCTGATCGACTCACTCGGTGATGAGAGCGACAAACTGAGAGCCCTGACCTATGTTGCTGACGGTTATTTCGATATATATATGTTTGAAAAGGCCCAGGCCAACTATCTCGAAGCCCTGAATAACGATCCGGATACGTTACAGTACTATCGACTGACCTTTCGCATGGCCGAATGCGACTACTTTCTAAATGATATCGCCGCCGGCTTGGAAAAGCTGGGGGATCTGGCCGACAACGATCTCTATTACGATTCACTGGCGCCGATTCGGTTGCGGATGGCCGAGGGGTATGAGTGGGATGGGGACATGGATGCGGCCATCGACATTTTCGAAAAAATCATTACTGAAAATCCGGGCGAGGAAGCTGCCGCCCAGGCCTTCTATGAACTCGGCCTGATCTACCAATACGATCTTGAGGATTTGAAGCGAGCGCGGACGTATTATGGAAAGGCGCGCGAGGAGAAAAAAGGTTCGATGATTTCAGAGGATGCTACGAGACGAGCATCGATGTTGTCACTTTTAGAACAGTATTCGCTCAACGGCGAAGAAATGCTGGATTCTCTTAGTGAACAGGTCAGCCAGCAGGAAATCGATCAGGCCAGTAAAAACCTGTTTCTTCTGGGCGAACTCTTTTATTTTGATTTGGAAAAGGGCGATTCGGCCATCCATACTTATGAGCAGCTTTTAGACCGCTATCCAATATCGGCCTATGCTCCGAAAGCCCTGATGTCGCTGGCCTATATTCACCGCGAAGAATTGGCCGACACCAGTGCGGCCGACAGCCTGTTGTGGAGCATTCTGGACAATTACGCCGATTGGGATGAAATCGAAAGCGTGGTGGAAATAATGGGCCTTGCCGGAACCACAGCCGATACGGGTTACGCCGCCTTGACTTTTGCTGTTGCCGAAGATTACCTGGTAAAATTCATTACTCTCGATTCCACCCGCTTTTATCTGCAGTTGGAAGCCGATTCGGTTCAGGCCGAACTCAATGCCAAAAGGGCCGACTCGATTAGAGTGGCCGACTCCATTCACGTGGCCGATTCGCTCATGGCTGAATTACTTGGCGATGATTTTGAAGAAGACAAGAACAAGGGCGACGACGAGGATACCGACGAAAATACTGATTCGACCGCCTTGATTGATTCCGTCGTGGCCGTGGATACGATATTGATCACCGACACGACGGTGACAATCGATACTCTCTATGTCCTCGACAGCATATATACATTCGATTCGACCTTGGCCGTCGATTCGGTCTTTGCTATCGATTCCCTTATCGGAGACGATTCTGTCCTGACTATTGATACCGCGTTCACCTTCGATTCGGTGTATATCATCGATTCTCTGGTCGCTATGGATTCGGTGTTCAGCTTTGATTCTGTTCAGGTAATTGATTCAACCACGATTATTGACACTCTCTGGGCTTCCGAATCAGCAGCGTTGATGGAGAAGGATTCGCTGGCCGTGATGATGGATGCCGATACGACTGTTATCGATGCGCCGATTCCAGTGCTTGACTCCATTCTGCATATAGATTCGGTGTTGACCGTCGATACTATCTGGGCCATCGATTCGATGTCTAATGCTGTAATTCCATTTGAATCTGATTCGACCCTGCAAACTGACAGCGTTCAGGTTTTCGATACGACTCTGACTGTTGATTCTATTCTCGTTCTGGACAGCCTCTATGGCGAGGATTCGACCCTGACCATTGATTCCTCATTTGCCCTGGATACGGCCTATCTGGTGGATTCAATCGTTGCCTCTTCTCCGCCGTTATTGCCGTCTTTACCGGTCGAGACGACGAGGTTTGACTCGGTCTTGACCCTTGATTCGAATCTGGTTCTGGATAGCCTTTACGGCGAGGATTCGACCCTGACTATTGATTCCTCATTTGCCCTGGATACGGCCTATCTGGTGGATACAATCGTTGCCTCTTCGCCGCCGTTATTGCCGCCTTCACCGGTCGAGATGACGAGGTTTGATTCGGTCTTGACCCTTGATTCGAATCTGGTTCTGGACAGCCTTTACGGCGAGGATTCGACCCTGTCCATTGACACCGTTTATGCTGTCGATTCAGTATATGTTATTGATTCGGTGTCGGCTGTTGAACTCCACCCCGTTCCCGATTCAATGTTTACCGTTGATTCGATCTGGACAATTGATTCGATCTGGGTGATTGATTCCTCCTCTATTCCGATTATCGATCCCTGGGAAGAGGCTCGCCCCTATGTTGAATCCCGGTACAATCAACTCCAACTCGAGCTGCTCGATTCGGCCCATTATTATTATCAATATGTTATCGACAGTTTCCCTCACTCCGAATATGGCGTGCAGGCTCGCTATGTCCTGGTCCGCCTGTATGATGAATATCTGACTCCCGGCGATTCGCTGATGCTGAACATGTATATGAGTTTTGTGGATTCTTTCCCGGAATCAGAATACACCCTGGCCATCGGCGATAAATACAGGATTTTCCCCTCGAGCAAGCCCCCAACGACAAGAAGAACCGGCGGAGGAGAAGAGGATGACGAGGAAGCGGAGGAGTCCGCGGCTGACAGTGTCGAAAGCGATGAAGACGATCTTGAGTTCAATGCCGAGGATTCATCTTATATTCCCCAGGGGGCGGCGTCGAAGTTTGTTACCGGTGATGACGGCAAAGTGCTGGAGCCGGCGGAAAAGTATTATTTGAGTACGCGGATGCCCTTCAAATATCCTCTGGAGGCAGTGGCCTACAATATTCAGGGCGACCTTTATTTCCACATCCGTATTGATTTTCTGGGTGAAGTAGTTGAAGCTAACTTGCTCAACCCGACGGCCTCGGAAGAATTGAACACTCTGGTTCTCGAAACGGTGAAGGAAAGTAAATTTGACAGCGGGCGCATTCCGCCGGAATTGTACGATAATTGGTTTTACTATAGATTTAAGGTGAGAATGCCGGATACCTATAAACAATGAGAAAGATCGTTGCGCAAGACTGCCGGATTACCGAAAACAAGGCTTTGGACCGGGCACGACTATATTTTAGCCTGAAAGTGACTGACTTCTCGGCGGTTAGAAAAATATACCCCGGTCAATTTGTCCATGTCCGAGTGGCCAGAGGAAATGATCCGTTTTTCAGGCGAGCCTTTTCGATTGCGGCCTATAATCAGACATCACAAACCCTTCAGATTATCTACAAGGTCGTCGGTAAGGGGACAGCCATCATGAGCCGGTTGACCAAAGGCGACCATATTAACCTGATTGGCCCGCTGGGTAATAGTTTTGCCTCCCCGAAAAAAAGTATTTTGGCAGTTATGGTGGCAGGGGGCGTGGGCTTGCCGCCGCTTTGTTTTCTGGCCGAACAAGCCGTTGCCACCGGCTATGATCCGGGGAAAATATTTTTCTTCTATGGCGGACAGACCAAAAAAGACCTGATTGAACTGGCGCGCTTGCGGCGAATGGGCATTAAACTTTTCCCCTGTACCGATGACGGCTCCTACGGCTTTCACGGTTTTGTCACTCAGGCTCTTTCCGAAAAAATGGTTGATCTCGACTGTCGCCGGACAACAATTTATGGATGCGGCCCGGAACCAATGCTGGCCGCATTGCAGGAGTTGTCTGTAAGACAGAATTTTAACGGACAGGTGTCTTTGGAAGCGCCGATGCCCTGCGGCGTGGGGGTTTGTCTGGGTTGTATCAAACCACTGGCTGATGAACCTGAAAAATACGTTCGGGTCTGCCATGATGGTCCGGTTTTTGAAATCGGTGAGGTGAGCCTGTGAAACCTGACTTGAATATTGAAATAGCCGGCGTTCGGTTTAAAAATCCGGTTATGGTTGCCTCCGGTACATTCGGATACGCCGAAGAATTTGAATCACTGATCGACCTGAATGCTCTGGGCGGCATCGTTACCAAAACGATTACGCTCGAGGCTCGCCCCGGTCATCCGCCGCCGCGTACATGCGAAACGGCCGCTGGGATGCTCAACGCCATTGGTCTGGCCAATGTCGGTGTGGATCGGTTCATCGATGAAAAACTTCCCTTTTTAAAAAAACTTGATACGGCCATTATCGTCAATGTCGCCGGATCGACTCTGGATGATTATGTCGAGGTCTGTCGGCGGCTGGAAAAGGCGGGCGGTTTCGACATGATCGAACTGAACGTCTCCTGTCCCAACGTGGAAGAAGGGGGTATGGTCTTCGGGACCGATGCGGCCCTGATGACTCGGGTTGTGGCCGCCGCGAAAGAAGTAACTTCCC
Organism: FCB group bacterium; assembly: GCA_024231695.1. Taxonomy (GTDB): domain Bacteria; phylum Zixibacteria; class MSB-5A5; order GN15; family JAAZOE01; genus JAAEQF01. The sequence goes on along the minus strand of JAAEQF010000967.1, from coordinate 5,209 downwards.
GGCCGATTATTGCCAAGCTTTCGCCCAATGTCACTTCCGTTGTCGATATGGCTCGGGCTGCAGTCGAAGGCGGTGCCGCGGCACTTTCAATGATTAACACCTTGGTCGGAATGGCTATCGATATCGAAACCGGATTGCCCCGCCTTTCCAACGGAACCGGCGGTCTCTCCGGGCCGGCTATCAAACCGGTGGCTGTCGCCATGGTGCACAAAGTGGCCGCGGCTATGGATACGCCCATAATCGGCATCGGCGGTATATCCAATTGGACCGACGCCGTAGAGTTTCATCTGGCCGGGGCTCGTGGAATACAGGTCGGGACGGCAAACTTCATCAATCCCGACGTCACCATGAATATTATCAAGGGATTAGCCCGTTATCTGGCCGACCATAAGCGGCCTTCGATCAATGACATTATTGGAAAGGTCGGAGAAAAACCATGAGTGCCATAAAGAAACTGCAGCAGAATATGGAAAGCCACAATTCACTGCTCTGCGTTGGTCTTGATGTTGACCCCAAACGAATGCCCAAATGCTGCGGCGATACAATCAAGGGAATGTGCCGTTTTGCCATCCGCATAATTGAGGCGACTTCCGATATCGTAGCTGCTTATAAACCGAATATGGGATTCTTTGAGGCGCTTGGCCCCGATGGCCTGTCACTGCTGAAGCTGATTTGTCAGCGTATTCCCAAAGAAACCACGATTATCCTCGACGGCAAGCGAGGCGATATCGGACATACCGGAGATTTTTACGCCAAAGCCATTTTCGAAATTTACGGAGCCGACTGGACAACAGTCAATCCCTATATGGGGTATGATTCCGTGCGTCCCTTTCTGGAGTATAAGGACAAGGGTGCCTTTGTCCTCTGTCTAACCTCAAATCCCGGCGCTCGCGATTTTCAACAACAGGATGTTTATAATCATCCTCTCTATCATCATGTCGCCCGTAAAGCCTCATCATGGAACAAGGATAACAACTGTGGTCTGGTTGTGGGAGCCACTTATCCCGATCAAATGACGAAAATACGCGAAGCGGCTGATGAAATGCCGATTCTGATCCCCGGCGTTGGCGCTCAGGGTGGTGATCTGGAAAAGGCGGTAATGGGCGGAACCGATGGATTTAAAAAGCCGGCTATCATCAACGTTTCCCGTTCGGTGCTTTATGCGTCGGCCGAGGACGATTTCGATCTGGCCGCTCGGGCCGTGGTCGAAAAGCTGAACGGACAGATAAACAGCCTGCGCAAACCGGATACCACCGATCAATAATCGATATGAATTAAGACATTAAAGGATTGGATCGATAGCCGAAAGCTTGTCACTGTTGGCGGCGATTACTTCGTTGATATAGGTGCAGGCCTCGCCGCGAGTGGAGAATATTTGAGGTTTTTCGGTTAAATAATCAGCATAAGCTCGCCGGACGGTAAGGCGAGTTATTTGATGACCGAAACGAGCCACTCCGCCGGGGACGATATATTTTTCAATAATCTTTTTGGCGTTTTTGGCATACACGGCTGTCAAGTCCGGCTCGATTATAAAATTGGACATATCGATGATCAGGTAAAATTTCCCCTGGGCATAATATCGCCTGCAAATCGATTGAAAAAGTTCAAACGATTGATCCACCTGATTCTTGGTTTTTAGATGTACCAGCCCTTCATTGGACAGGTACATTATCCGCTGGGAGTCGTCGAAATCAACTATAAAATACTCGTAGCGAAAACTCATAAAATAAAACCAAACTGATTATTAACCCGATTTAATATAAATATCGGCAAAAATGCTCTAGATTATTAGTATTGTTTTGAAAACTGGGAGGAAATTGCGACTTATGGAGTTACTGGCGGCCATTCTCTAATCATAAATTCTCAAGGTATCAGAATACCGGTCGGGAATTTGTTTTCTATTGGTTCCTCGTTGGATGATTTCGATTGACTCCCGATTACCGGCGCCTCTTCATCGGCGTTAATAAGCCGGTGAATGTACGAAAACGCTTCCTCCTTGGTGTTAAACAGGTTGGGATCGCCTCCGATCAGATCGGCGTGTCCGGCCCGAGCCGTGGCGCGACTAATACTCAATCCATATCGGGCAATACCACCGGGATGCAAGTAGCTATCTACAAACAGCTTGACCTCGCGTGCATAATATGCATTTAATACAGGTTCGATCTCGATTTTTGTATAATCGGTGACTAAATAACCTCGCTCGGTGGATAAATGTTTTTCAAGAATATTACCGACCGCCTGTTTCAGCGCCAACCCCTCATCAAGGGTAATGGCTCTGATCTTATGTCTGGCAGTAAGGTGTATTATCCTTGTCTGCGGATCAAATTCACTGATTAAAGCATTCAGATCAAACATATTTCCCCCATTTCGAAATCTATTTTGCCCCGCCCTCTCTATCCTTATCGGTCATGAGTGGATATATTTTAGTCAGGTTAGCAAATCACGATAGAGCGGATATTCCGGGAAGGATTATTTTGGTATTCTGCTACGGGGGGGGTGAGCTCTTCGGTAGTCTTCACATGAATCCGTACTTTAGCCGTAAAACGAATTCAGTATAAAGTCGCCATAGTTTATCTGTGTTAACATATTACCCCAAAGCATTCAAAATATTTCAGGACTGATATTTGGAGGAGTTTAAAATTCGGATTTTTCGGGGCCGGCGCCACCGGCCCCGAAATTCAGCGATTTATGATTCTTTTTCGGTCTCAGCGACCGGTTCTTCTATTTCGGCGGTCATTCCCAATTTGCCTCGGATTTCCGTTTCGATCTGAGCCTTCAAATCGGCGTTTTCGGTCAGGAATCGTTTCACGTTTTCGCGGCCCTGTCCCAATCGATCCTTGCCATAGGAAAACCAGGCTCCCGATTTGTCGATTATATTTTCACGGACGCCGATATCCAAAATTTCTCCAACGCGGGAAATGCCGGTTCCATAGGTGATATCGAATTCAGCTTCACGGAAAGGCGGAGCCACCTTATTCTTGACCACGCGGACCCGGGTCCGGTTGCCGACTACGCTTTCGGAGTCCTTGATAGTGGCGATTTTGCGAATATCCAAACGGAGGGTGGCATAGAATTTCAAAGCGTTGCCCCCGGTGGTCGTTTCGGGATTGCCGAACATTACCCCGATTTTCATTCTGATCTGATTAATAAACACTACACTGGTGGAAGATTTGGAAATCACCCCGGTCAGTTTGCGCAATGCCTGTGACATCAGTCGGGCTTGCAGACCCATGTGTGAATCGCCCATTTCACCTTCGATCTCGGCCCGTGGAACCAGCGCGGCCACCGAATCAATAACGACAATATCGACGGCACCGGAACGGACCAACGTTTCCACGATCTCCAGAGCCTGTTCGCCGGTATCGGGCTGGGCAATCAACAGATTGTCCAGATCAACACCCAGCGCGCGCGAATAAGTCGGATCCAGGGCATGTTCGGCATCAACAAATGCCGCCGTGCCGCCGCCCTTCTGCGCCTCGGCAATGGCATGAAGAGCCAGGGTGGTTTTACCCGAAGATTCCGGGCCGTAGATTTCGATTACCCGGCCGCGAGGATAACCGCCTACGCCCAGAGCAATATCGAGCCCCAGCGAACCGGAAGGGATAACGTCCAGTCCTACAGCCACATTGTCCTCGCCGAGCTTCATAATCGACCCTTTGCCGAACTGTTTTTCTATCTGGGCCACGGCCGCATCGAGAGCTTTCTTTTGATCGGGTACTTGCGTTGCCATAATTCTCACCCTTTATTCAAGTGTAAATAGTTTCAAATTTTCGTAGATCGGGCCGCTCGGCGTCAACGTGGATTTTACCAAAGCCACACGATCCAATGTAATCGGTTCGCTTGTAAAAGTCAAGCTTTGCATATATGTCGTCAAATCTGATATATCGGAGCGTTGTTTTATTCGGCCCAGAGTCAGGTGAGGCGAGAGGGGTCGTTTTTCCTTGGGAAAACCGAGTCGGCGCAACTCCTCGTCAATTTCCTTAGCCATGACCGCAGCCGGTTCGGCGCCATCCAGCCCGGCCCAGAGCACACGCGGGTTTTTTAGATTGGGAAACCCGCCGCATCCGGATATTTTGATTACATGGCTTTGCTTGCCATCAAGAACGGTGGTCAATGCCTGCCCGATCGGTTCAATCATATCTTCCGTCGTTTCGCCGACAAATTTAAGGGTCAAATGCATGTTTTTAGCTGCTACCCAGCGGATGCCTTGCCCGCGGGGTTTGAAATCGATAATCAGTTGTTCCAATGCCTGCTTTATCTCATCAGGTAAAAGCAGAGCGATAAAAAGTCTAACCATAGCTTTATCCCGTCAATAGGTACGAAATAGCATATTCGAAAGCAAAGCGATATCACATATTTCGCTTCAGGAAGTACCCAAAAGCAGTTTTCTGACCAGATTCAAAGCCGCTGTCACCGACCGTTCGCGGTTAACCTCTCGCTCGAAAGCCAGCGATAGCTTTTTATAGCTTACGCCATCGGCCGTAGCCACGGCGATAAAAATCGTCCCCACCGGTTTTTCCTCGGTGCCGCCGGTCGGCCCGGCCACTCCGGTTATCGAAATGCCGATATCGGTCCCCAATTTATCGATCACCCCTTTGGCCATGGCTTTGGCTGTTTCGGCCGACACCGCGCCATGTTTTTCCAGCGTGTTTTCGGTAACACCAAGTTGACCTACTTTGACGTCATTGGCATAGGCGATGATGCCGCCCGAATAGAACCGCGAAGAACCGGGGATGGCAGTAATTGTGCTGCCCAGCAGGCCTCCGGTACAGGATTCAGCGGTGGCTAGCATTTTTCCCTTTTCCATCAACAGTTCGCCGACCACTTCGGCCAGCTCACGATCATCCTCGGTGTAAATGTAATCGGAAACCATGCGGCGGATATTGTCGGCCAAAAGGGTTACGCCGGCCTGGACTTCTTCGCGGATGGTACCGCTTCCCTTGATACAGAGATCGACACCGCGATAAGAAGGAAGATAGGCCAAAGACACACCCTCGGCGAATTTCAGAACAGGCCTGATCTTTTCAGCCACCGACGATTCCATGATACCGGTGGTTCGCAAACGATGACGGATGATTACCGTCGCTCCTGATCGTTCGCGCAGCAGCGGCAGAAGTTCTCCGTCAGTCATCGTTTTCATCTCGATCGGCACGCCCGGCATGGCACAGAAAAACTTGCCCTGTTCCTCGATAACGATCCCCAGAGCTGA
>JAAEQF010000966.1 GCA_024231695.1 FCB group bacterium | reverse complement strand
GCCGCCGTCTACGGTGCCCCCGCCCATGGGCACCCGGGTCATGTGCTCCATGCCGCCCACCATCACGATGTCCGCGAAGTCCTGGGCGATTTCCATGAACCCGATTTGAATACCGGCCATGGCCGACCCGCACTGCTGGTCCACAAACTTGGCAGAAATGGTCTCGGGCAGATTGGCCAGGAATATGGGGTTCCGTCCGCCGTAGGTCCATTGCTCACTCACGCCCATGGCAGAGCCCACGAGAAAATCATCGATCTCCTTGGCCTCTATGCCCGTCCTCTTGATAACTTCGGGCAACAACTTGGCCAGCAGTTCATCGGATCTCATCTTACAAAACCAGTCCCTGGCCGGGTCGTTCGGTCTGGACCGGGATTGCGCCGTCCTCAAATAACCTGCAATAACGACTTCTTTCATAATAAAACCTCCTCATATTGTCTTATGATTTTAGATTGCCGAATAATGATTACTTTATGACTACATTTGCGTTCTAAATAGTCACAAATGTTTTAAAATCCCAAATTCCAAGCACCAAATTTCAAATAAGCACCAAGTTTC
>JAAEQF010000965.1 GCA_024231695.1 FCB group bacterium | reverse complement strand
GATGATCCGGTAGTCGATCCCGTTGATGATCCGGTTGATGATCCGGTAGTCGATCCCGTTGATGATCCGGTTGATGATCCGGTAGTCGATCCCGTTGATGATCCGGTTGATGATCCGGTTGACGATCCTGTTGACGATCCGGTCGATGATCCGGTTGACGATCCTGTTGACGATCCGGTTGACGATCCGGTCGGCGACCTTCCCTCAGCTTTCGCCTCGATAATCACCATCGCGTGATAAAGTGAGCTTTCGTTCACAGGGAGGACTCATTAATGGTTTTAATTTGCGATATACCTAATAAGCGGAGAAAAATGGAACAGGTGAGCAAATTCGTATTTATCGTCTTGCTCGCACTTGTTCTAGCACTGGGCGTTTCTATTGTAAGAGCACCTCATCAACTGTCAGTACTGGCAGATGCCATCACGCTGAATTACGCTGACGGTACCTGGTCAGATGCAAGTGGGTCTGGGGGAGAACCTATTTGTCTGAACTACAATAACACACCGACCCCAGACGATGAGAACCAAGTGCATTATGGTGATGACGGTGGGTGGGAATGGGATTGTCCCTCCAATACCGATTTACAGAGCGGATTTGGGTTTGATGGTACCGGATCGATTACCTTCGAACCTGGAGATGAGTTCCTCCTTGGAGAGTTCACCCACTACAACAGAGCGCTTGCATGGTGGGGAAATAGTTTCCAGCAAGTTGATTTGGCAATCATGTTGGACTTCAGCAATCCTGTAATATCCACAACCCTAAACTACACGGTGCAACTAGACGAAACCTTGAATGGAGGCACATGTCAATACGGGGAACCGGGTGATCCCCCATGCCCCGATAAAGTCGACTTTGCTGACTCCATCCCAGACCAGACCTTCTGGCTTGATGGGAAGGAGTACACGTTGCACATTGTTGGGTTCTCAAGCAACAATAGCGATCCCTACTCATCAATTGATCATTTCATTACGCAAGAAAACCAGGAGAACCAAGCCTGGCTTTGGGGTCAGTTACTTGTAAACGAGCCCGCACTTGACATAGAAAAAATAGGAAGCGTGACTGAGGTCTCGATTGGCGATACCATTGACTACGATTTAATAGTCACTAATATAGGCACTACGGATCTGACAAACGTCACCGTGGATGATGCTAAACTAGGTATCAGCGTTACCCCTCTCGAAAATACGGCCCTCGCCAGCTTGGCCCCAGGTGACTTTGTTATTATTGAAGCCAGCTATGGTCCGGTAACTGAGGACGATCTACCAGGTCCTATACACAACGTGGCCACCGCGAACAGTGATCAGATTGGACCGGTTGAGGATGAGTGGGATGTAACCATTCTCACCCCCTCTTCCATCGAGGTCACCAAGACGGCTGACCCGATCGAGGTGGCCGAACCGGGCGATTCGGTCGAGTTTACCGTGCGGGTGGATAACACCAGCAGCGTAGACAGCGTGACCATCGACAGCCTGAACGACTCGATCCACGGCGATTTGAACGGGCAGGGCGACTGCGCCTGTCCCCAGACCATCCCCGCCGGTGGCTATTACGAATGCAGCTTTAGCGCCACCATCAATGGCGTCCCTGGCTATGTCGAGACCGATATCGTCACCGCCTCCGGTACCGACGATGACGGCAACCCCGTCAGCGATAACTTTTTTTCCTGCGTCGCCGGCCCCCGTGTGCTATCCTGCTTCCCTACTCGTAGCTCTGCTGATCTGACCGAGGTGGCCGAGCCAGGCGATTCGGTC
>JAAEQF010000964.1 GCA_024231695.1 FCB group bacterium | reverse complement strand
GTCGGCGACGGTGAACGCGTCGGGCGCTGCGCTCGAATTCGGCGAGGCGGCTCTCGAGGTGCCCGCCGGCGCGCTCTCGGCCGCGGCAGCGGTGGTCGTGACGCCGCTCGACGAGCAGGGTCTGCCGGCGCTGCTGCCCTACGGCTGGTCGCCGCGTGGCGCCGTGTGGCTGGAAACGGAAAGCGACTTCTCCACTGCCGCCACGCTGAGTATCCCGGCGCAGTCGGCGAGCGGCACTCTGCTGACCGCGGCGGAGCTGGATCTCGGAACACTGCAATGGTACTCGCTGGGGACGTTTGCAGTCAGCGAGGGGCGGATCACGGTGCCGGTGACGACGAGCGGGGCCTATGCCGCGGTGGAGGGCGACAGCGGCCCTCTGGCGCCGCCGGCGGCGATCGACGGGGAGGTGTTGGGCTCGTCGCCGCAGCCGCTCACGGCCTGGGCGACCACGGCCGAGCTGAGCTTCGATCCGAAGATGGTGCTGGCCACGCAGCGCAGCCGGGTCACGGCGGAGTACACCCTGGACACGGAAGCGGCGAGCGGCCTGCCGCTGACGCTCCTGATCCGCGAGGAGCTGACGCTGCTCGACGGCACAGAGCGGTGGAGTGCACCCTTCAGGGCCGACCTGGTGCTCTACCACGCACCCGACGGCACGCCGCGCTCGCGCTTCTGGCTGCAGCCGTCGCGGGCGGCGCAGTCGCTACCGATCGCGACGGGCGGCGAAGACGTGGTGGTACTGCACTACGGCGAGGAGATCGTACGCGGCAACGTGCTGGGTCCCGACGGCGGCTCGGTGCAGGGCGATGAGGGGGTCCGTCTCGACGTCCCGGCCGGTGCCCTCGACCAACCGACCGCGATCGTGCTCACGCGTCAGGACGTGGACGATCTGCCGCTGGCGTCACCGTCGGGCGGCAGCGTCGCCGGGGTCGTGGAGCTCGATCTC
>JAAEQF010000963.1 GCA_024231695.1 FCB group bacterium | reverse complement strand
TTAATCCTGAATTAATCAATATTTTAAAAAATCATATAATTGATTTGAATAGCGTTACGTTTCATTGTACCAGATATCCGAAAAAAATCAACCGTCAACTTTTTAAAGCCCCATGCTGGGGCGCCCATTTACCCATTTATATAATCCGGGGTTTGGGTCCCCCTTGATTGTCTTTGAGTTTCAAAGCATTTGTTTTTCGCTATCCCGCTCCTGTTCTTCGTTCCGCCGTTTTTTCTTGAGTTATCCCGTTTTTGTTTTTAGTTCCGCCGCGTCTGTTTTTAGTTCCGTTTGATTGTCTTTGAGTTTTAAAGCATTTGTTTTCCGTTCCGCCGCTCTTTTTTCCGTTCTGCGGGTTTTGCTTTCAGGTTTGCCCCCTTTGCTTTTAGGTTTGCGGGTTTTGCTTTTAGCTTTGCCCCCTTTGCTTTTAGGTTTGCGGGTTTTGCTTTTAGCTTTGCCCTTTTTGCTTTTAGGTTTGCGGGTTTTGCTTTTAGTAATGAATGATCTGCTTTTAGCCCTCCCGGGTTTGCTTTTAGTTTTGCCGGAGATGATTTTATATCGGTCGTCTTCACTTTAAAGCGTGCATTGAATGCTTTAAAACTTCGGAACATCGTCTCACGGCATCCGGGCGCTGCTTCGGACTCCAAACAACGTCCCGGTGAAGTACTTGATCCTGCTAAAAGGTTTCCGTTTTTTTTCGATTGATTCAGTCGAT
>JAAEQF010000962.1 GCA_024231695.1 FCB group bacterium | reverse complement strand
TGGTGGTGCCCGAGTACCTGGCCCTGGTCGACCGCACGAGCTTCCGCGATCCCCAGGCCAGGCTCGCCCACGAGCTGCTCGACGCCCTGGAGGAGCACGAGGTGGTGGTGGAGCGCTACGAGTTCGACGGCGATCCGCGCGCCTGCCGTCCGGCGCGGCGCCGGGGGCCGCGGGCCGATCTCCGGCAGCTGGCCGCGCGTTATCCCGAGCATCGGCTGCTGCTGTTCTCGGAAGGCGGGGGGCTGTTCAGTCCGCGCAGCGGCGAGCTCGCGTCGTGGGTCGAGGAGCTCTTTGCGTGGCGAGAGCGGGCCCTGGTCTCGCCGCTCGCGGCGTCGCCGGGGGAACGCCGGCAACGGACCCTGGAGCGGACCTTCACGGTGCTGCCGGCCACCGCCGAGGGACTGGCGCAGCTGGCGCGGGCCGGACGCCGCCGGAGGCCGGAGCCGGAGTCGGAATCGCAGTCGCCGTATCCCGAGGAGCTGCGGGTGAGGCCGCTGCGCTGGCTCGAGCGCCGGGCCCCGGCGCCGGCGGTGGCGGCGGAGCTCGTGACCGCGCTGCGCC
>JAAEQF010000961.1 GCA_024231695.1 FCB group bacterium | reverse complement strand
GGCGACCGCCGCAAGGCCATGCTGGAAGACCTGGGCATCCTGACCGGTGGACAGGTCATCACCGAGGATATCGGTCTCAAGCTCGAGAGCGTCGAATTGGCGCAGTTGGGCCAGGCCAAGAAGATCGTCGTCGGCAAGGACAACACCACGATCATCGAGGGCGCCGGCAAGAAGAAGGACATCAAAAATCGGTGCGACCAGATCCGCGGCCAAATCGAGAAGACGACCAGCGATTACGATCGCGAGAAGCTGCAGGAGCGGCTGGCCAAGCTCACCGGCGGCGTCGCCGTCATCAACGCCGGCGCGGCAACGGAAACCGAGATGAAGGAGCGCAAGGACCTGCTCGACGACGCCCTGCACGCCACGCGTGCGGCGACAGCCGAGGGCGTCATCCCCGGTGGCGGCGTCATCTTCCTCAAGGCGATTGCCGAGGTCGATAAGGCCCGCGGCAAGGCGCGCGGCGACGAGAAGACCGGGTTCGATATCGTCATGGGCGCCCTGAAGGC
>JAAEQF010000960.1 GCA_024231695.1 FCB group bacterium | reverse complement strand
GGTTAACGTCGGATGAATTAGCTACCGTAACACTAACAGGTGAAGAAACACCTAGCCCCGAGCCTAGCACCATGCTCCTTTTGGGATCTGGTCTAATTGGTCTTGCCGGATTCAGGAGGAAATTAAATAGAAATAGAAATAGACATTGCTACCTCCGGTTAAGATTGGACCCATTAAAGAAGAAAAATGGACCCGCTCAAAAGTTGATCGTTTTGAAAGATATGATTAATGATTTCCGGTATAGATGATGAACCCGCCATAAAATATAAGAAAGGACCCCGCCCCGCCGGCACCCCGCCATATCCTGAATAAAAAGGGTAATAAAAAGATCATCGTAGAGATAGGCCTGCCTGAACCCGCCGGTTCGCCCAAAACAGTTCCGCCGCCTATAACCGTTCAGCATTGGTTAAACTGTCATGTTAAAAAAGAATTTACCTGGAAAGGATCAGGCGGCAAAGTTTCTCTACCTGTGAGCTGAGGGTGTCAAATTTTTTTTCGAGTTTATCGATACGTTTTGGAATGGCGTGCTTGTCATATGAGGGATTTTTGGAATGATTCTGTCTTGGTGGAGGAAGAATATCGCCAATGATTTCTCCTATGGTCAGCGGGCAATCAAGTTTTTTTCGCTTTTCAATGGAAGCGGTCTGTTTCGTTAAATCTGACTGATACTGTTTTAGGCGATTGACGCTTTCAACAAAGCCGATATGCATATGATACATCACGATTTCGATAGTATTAAAATTTTTACCGCAATCAAAACACCGGGAAAGATTTTTTTCCCGAAGGATCGATGTTTGAAAACCAGCGCATAACGGGCATGAAAAACGAAGTCGGTTTTGCGTATGCCTTACAGGAACGCGAAGCAGCGTTTCGATCAAGACGTCGATAGGGATATGATTGCGTATCGCATACAATTCATCAGAAGTGAAACGCCGGGTCATTTTTTCTTTTTCACCAATGAACGATTCAGGGTTTTGGATTCGTGCATTCGATAACTGGGGCCGTCGATGTTGATGATAATCGCGTGATGCACCATCCGATCCACCAGCGAAGCAGTGATAACCGGATCACCGAGATAATCGCCAAGGGCTTTAAAATCGATATTTGAGGTCAGTATTGTTGAATTTTTACAATACCGCCCTTCAATCACCTTGAAAAATAACGATGCATTTCTGGCCGACTCCTGCTCGAGGCGATCAAAGCCGATTTCGTCGATCACAAGCACTTGGGGTCGGGTGTACATCTTGAATTTTTTGTCCAAGGTGTCGTCGGCAAGCCCGGAGAGCAAATTGCGCAGCATCTCTGAAGCCGTTGTATATCGGCATCGATACAGCTGCTTGCAGCACATCAATAAAAGGGCTTTGGCGATATGGCTTTTGCCGACGCCGGAACTTCCGGCTAAAATCAGCCATTGTTTACGCTCGATGAACCCAAGGTTAGACAGTTCCATGATTTGCTTTTTATCGATTCCGGTCTGAAAATCGAAATCAAAATCCGCAAGTATCCTACGCTCGGGCAGTTTTGAATCTTTAATTCGCCGTTCGATACGCCGTTCAATTAATGATGCCGCTTCGATCGAAAGCAAGCGTTGAAGCACTGTTGTCGTCGGTGAATTTTCTTTTTCCGCACGCGCCAACTCCGTATCGAGAGCCTCTTGTATTCGATAAAGTTTAAGCAATTTTAAATGATTACGAATATCTGCCATCGGATCGGAGGATATGGCCATATTATGTCTCCTTTGCTGACAAAAGCTCGCAATACGCCGTGAGCGAGCGCTGTCTGATTTTAGGTAATGTCTCGAAAATTTTCCCGGCTTGCTCGTTTCGTATCGACTCCAGCGTTCGCGGTGTGGCCCTGGCTTTTAAAATCCGTTCGATAGACTTGCCGTCGAACGCGTAGTATTTAGCCGCGTGGCAGATGGCGAGATGGATGTCTTCGGCGAAATAGTGTTCTTTCAACCGAAGAATATAGCGGGCCTGAAAACCACAATTTCTCGGGTGGCGCTGTTTTAAACCTTCCAGAAAAGCCTCGGCGCCATTACCCAACTGGATGAAGGATTCTTTGATCGGCTCAAGGCCGTAACGCAGTTTGGCCGACTTTCGATGATCCGGATCATCTACTGTGGCGCCCGCCCCCAAGGGTTTTCGCTCATGACAAGCGATTTGAACAAGCTCCGGGCTGTAAATAAAAATTTCTTTTTCCGTAGCCTTTAAGGTGAGTATATCGGCCACATACTCATAAGGAACCGAATACAGATTGGTGTCGTGTTCCAAATATCCGTCTTGCCGGCACACCCTGAGCGCCACCTCGGAGCTGTCATAGGCATGCAGGGGCAAAGACAACAGCGCCGCCTTTTCCTGCTCCAAAAACAGCTTGATGGGCGGCTGTCCCGTGGTGTCATGGATATGGGTGTCCGACCGATTCCCAAGCCACCATCGGGAGATTTGCCTCAGATGCTCAAAGTCTTCGAATTTCCTTGCATTGAATAAATTACTTTCAATATACTTAAATGGTTGTTCCACTTTTCCCTTGGTCTGCGCCCGGCGAGGCAGGCAAGCTATGGGACGATTTTGATAATGGCTGATAAACGCCACAAAGGCCGGATTGAACACCGGTTTGCCGGCTTCCCAGCGTAACACGACGGTCTTTTCGTTGTCATAAAGACATGTCTTCGGCACGCCGCCAAAATAGGCAAATGCATCCTGATGTCGTCTGATCAGGGTAAAAAATTTGCGATCAAGGGTAAAATCGATATACTGTCTGCGCGAGAAACCCAGAATATATGAAAAACAGAGCACCTTTTGCTTCCCGGTGCGGGTAAAGGGGATCGTGTACGGGCTCCAATCCATTTGCCCCTGCTGACCGGGTGGCGTCTCAAAACGGACAATCGGTTCTTTTTTCGGACGCGGCCGCATCCTTCTTAAACGATCGGTCACAATCGTTCGGCCGCCCTGAAAACCGGCGTCTTTAAGCTTCTCATTGAGCCGGACTCCGGTAATATCCGGGTATTGGTTTAAGAGCCGTTTGATCAACGGCAAGAATGGGTCCAGTTTGCTTGCACGCCTAACCGGTTTTATTTCTGATAAAACGTCATGACCCTCGTCACGGGCTTTCCGGTTTTGACGCAAAATCCGTCGCACCGTGTTGCGCCCCATAGAGAAATGCCGGGCAAGACCGCGGATGCTCCATCCGTCTGCGTGCTTGGTAACCACCAAGTGCCTCAATTCCTCGTGGCTATGGATATACTCAACCATAGTTCACCTCACATCGAACCGAGTTGCTTGCGCATGCCGTCGAAGATCGTTTCAATGCGATCCATTACTGAAAGCAGCCGGTTGCACTCGGGAATGGATACATGATCCGGTTGCGTATGCGATGTCGCCTTCATCCAAATCTCCAACTTAATCAGCCTTGAAAAAAGTGAAGGCTCTTTTGACTTGGAAGGCGGGTCCGGATGGCGATTTTCCAAAATCGGTTCCGGAAATCTCAAAATGGCGTCATGATTCCACCGGGGTTCCGTTAGCAGCAGCGCAACCAGTCTGCTCGTCTCGCGGCTATCAAAATGATACTTGATTATCGTCTGCAATGCGCCGGGTTGGTTGCCGTGCGGCAACCGGGACAACTCCCGGCCGATGGTCGTCGTGATCAGACCCAGCTTCAAGTGGTCGGCAACTTCTTCGCTCAAACGCTCGACCAGCGATAGCCGCCGGCATACCCAACTTTTGTGACGACCTAAAAGCGCTGCAATCTCCACCTGGGTCAAACCGTCGTCGCGGTGCAGCGAACGGATCACCATTGCTTTCTCCAGGTCCGATATCGTCCGAACTTTTATATTCAGTTGGATCATGGCGGCCTTGGCCGCACGAATTCGTCCCGGAAAAATCCTTGCGCTAAGTTGAGTAAAGTTCAGCTTGATCGCCGCACGCAAGCGTTTAAAACCATCGATCATCTCGGAGTGTTTTTCCGTTTGGCAAACCACCACCGGCGTCATCTGGCCGTAAAACTGCATCGATCGCTCCATGGCCGTTTCGGCCCTCGGATCGATGATGCGCAGTTCGTTGTAGCGTTGTCCGATTTTATTAATCGGAATCATCATATATTCGGTCATGACTGCCAATTTCTTCGATACCGGAACATATCGACTGATTTGTTCCCTTGTTTTTGCCTGTTACGGGGGCACTTGATATTGATAAAATATATTTTTCTCTAAGTCGATGCTGTGTTGTCTCAAAAGTTTCGCAACAAGGGCCTTGATGTTTTTCAAAACCACCCAGTAACCTTCAATGAGGCTGATGACCATCTGAATATGGAAAAGAATCGTCCGATCAGCTTCGACCTTACTACCGACAGACCTGTCGGTTGTAGAAGCGGGGATGTCTTTTATCTGATTTCGCCGCTGGTTCAGCTTTACCTTTTTATCTTTGCCATCTTTGCTACGATTATAGGCAACGCTTCTTTCTGTGGATTTTTGCCTGCGGCGGGCTTCTCGACATCCAAACGGACATCCCAGATCGTTTCGCCCTGCATTGCGCGGGTGGGTAAAAAATAGGATCTGACAGTGTCGGCAGCAAGTCAGATATTTTTTTAATTCAGGCTGTTGCTTTATCACAAAACGTATAGCCCAATAATACCGGGCGACAATACTACGCACCTCAACACCTCGATACCAATCCGGCGCGTATCGAAAAAAAGGTTGTATTTGAATTATAAAAAAGTTAAATGTTCGCTTATCTTGCTTATCAAATCCGACATGCCCTCGTTGTACCTTTCTTTTTTGTTATGGATTACCCAAAGACTTGATATAACGAGGGCATTCTTTTTGTAAAATACATTTTGGTGAAAAACTTGTTGAAAGAATAGGTGGGTCCATTTGATGGATGATGTGATATTATCCAGAATATCCGTTAAGGTGGGTCCGTTTTCCGGCGGAAGGTGGGTCCAATCTTAACCGGAGGTAGCAAAAACCACTCCCGCACAAACGGGACGCTGCAACGCAGCAGGCTCAGCACAAGGCTTCGGCGGTATTCCATCTTTTTTAGCTGTTAAGGATAACGCTCTATCATGATAGGCAGGTCGGGTTAAATCGACAAGAGGCTTCTGCTGTCATGCTGGTGCGGTCATGTCTTCAAGTTTTGGTATTTTCATTTGCAGTCTTGGTTTTGGCTGGCGGCGTACAAGGTGTTTGTGCTTTTTCTGAATTTCCTGGATGTGTTGAAAATATTTGTCCGCATCGTTACCGCACTCCGCTTCAATCTCATGGCGTATTTTTCGAATTTCTTCTATAATCGGATCATGTATCACACTACACCTCCATTAGTTCTTC
>JAAEQF010000959.1 GCA_024231695.1 FCB group bacterium | reverse complement strand
TTGTTCTGTTTTACTGAGTTATTTACCTGCACTGTATTTATATAATAATCGAATTTGTAAAAGTAAAGATAAATCCGCCCACGGGCGAAGCCCGTTTTTGGCGGCCTTCGGCCTCACACCGGAGATTGGGCATAATGGCGACAGCAGACTTCGTCTGTTTTCGGTTCGTCTCGCTACGCTTGCCTCACACACGATGTGTGCGCCACTTAGGCTTGGAAGAGGTATTGCAGTTTCAGGAAAAACTGGCGGGAATCCAATCGCGTTTCTTTACCCAGTTCATTCGCACCCAATCCTTCGTACTTCTGATAATTGTACGAACTCCCCATATAGAAAACCGAAAAGGGACTGAGGCGATAAGTCAGAAGCGGATCGATATCCCAGCACTGATAAAAATCGTCGTACTGAGCGACCACGCGCAAAGTTATTTCCCGGCTGAGTTGCAGGTTAAGGCGCGAACGAACGATGTATCCTTTGAACAGCTCCTCGCCGGTATCGATATCGTGGCTCTGGGTGAAATCGAACCAGTTTTCTATCAACAGGCGGTTAAGCGGCTTGATATCAATCCAAAAGGAATGGCTGTGATATTTTCCCATAACCAGATCCCGGCGGGCGATTTTATGGCCGTAGTTGATCGATCCGCCAAAGGATATAACATTGCTGGGGGTGGCATGGGTACAGAAATGCAAGAGCCAGACTTTGTCAAACAGTATCCCGCCCAGTCGTTCCGATTCGCGCTGGTAGAAAGGATGGATGTTAAGCTGGGCGAATTTGAATTTTATATCGGCGGCGAGTCTGACATAGGCGTCTTTGCGCGTGCCGTCGAAATTCCATCCAGCCCCGGTCATTACACTGGGCGTCACATAATCGAGCCAGTCGTTGTTCGAATAAAACTTGTAATGGGTGTACATGCTGGTACTGCGCTCGTTATTACGCGGTTCGAAACCGTTATCGGCCCGGAAAGTCGGGCTAATCTCCTTGTAGTCAAGATCGAAATATATATTGCGACCTTCATGATCGATGCCCGCAAAAAAGGCACGCCCGGAGAATTTGTCGCCGTCCAGAGCCACGGTATGTTTACCGTTGTCAAAATAGTTGGTATCAAGAGCCAGAGGGTCGGTTGACAGAGTATCGAAAGCGGAGCCAATCTCCGAGCTAAGTTCCGGATCGTCGAGTTCCTCGGTATAAGAGCCGATCGCCTGCCAGTAAATGGAGTTGTTCTTGGTCAATTGGAACGAACCATCGAAACCAAACAATGTACCATAACCGTCATCCTCCATACGGCGGTCAGTGAGAATCATACCTAGCCGCGAATTTTCACCGAAAGTCCGGCGCATTCGCAAAATGTTGGAGACCGATTTTCCGCCCAGCAGATATTCGCTATTTTCTTCGAAAGGAAGAATAATCGGCGAATTTTCATCATAGGCGGCCATGTAGGCGATACTGGTTCGATTCATACGGGCGATGGTTTTGGTCGCGAACTGCGGGTCATTGATGGAGCGAGTGTAAACGGTAGTGAACAGGGTATTAAACAGATCGCTGCCTTCCTGAAAGAACGGCCGCTTTTCGGAATAAAACAGGGCAAACAAGCTATTAACGTCGATCTGTGCGGCATCGGCCTCGACCTGGCTGAAATCAGGGTTGTAGCTGGCTTCAATCACCGCATCGGAGGTGATAGCGTATTTTGCTCCCAGCGAGAAATCACCTTTGCCATCATCGCTGTCGAAATTGAACGGTTTTTCGGTCGAACCATCACCAGACAACGCGCCCGATTGATGGGCAACATAAGTCGGCAGGATTTCGATCCCTTTGCCCGGCTGGACATTTTCGATACCGGTGACCGTCCCCCACTGGCAGGGCCAGCATGATTCATCGCGATCGATGGCCGCCCATGAATACTGGCCGCGGACATCACGCGGGTGATTGCGCCAGAAATCCATTTTCCAGGTCTGTTGCCGTTTGTTGGGGAAACGCAGACTGGAAAAAGGCAAAGCCATTTCGATCTGATATCCTGAATCGGTAATAATGCCTGCCGATTCCCAGATCAGATCATAGCTGCCGTCTTCACCGCCGTTGTTGGACCAGACGGCGTCGGCCTGAATGCCATAGGGATTGACGTTTAGTTCATAGGCCCAGGCGGCGTCGCCGTAGGTGTCGATTAAAAGACAAATGTTGTCGTCGGCTCCAATACCCCGATCCCGCTCGCAAAACGAAGCGCGAATAACACTCGGATCATCGTAACAGACAAAAGCGATATACAGCTTGTCGGTGTCGTAGGTGATAAAAGCCTCGGTCTTGACTGGCGGCTTGGTCTGATCGCCCGGACGGTGTTCGGCAAAATTATCGGCAATGGCCGCCTTTTGCCAGCCGGGGTCAATCAGTTGTCCGTCGATTTTGAATTCGGTCGTGGTTCTGGTTACGTTCAACGTCGGCTTGTAAACCGGTGTAAAACTATCCTCAGCCGATAATGCCGACGCTAACAATAGCAGCCCGGCCAGAATTGAAAATATTATCGAAGTACTTATACGATTGATCTTTACCGCCTTCATATCATTGCCCTTTTGCATCGAATTGCCTCTATCCTATCCGCATCGACAAAGATTTCCCAAAAATTCAGCATTGCGGACGTTAAGCTCCCTGTTTTGTATAAGACGCAAAAAAACAGAAAAAGGTTCGTCTCATTGTGGAAAGATTTATTTCCCTATGCGACTATCGGTGTGTGATAAAAATATGGAGATAAATAAGGTGAAATATATCCTGAATTTCAACAAATCACGCAACTATATTCACAACCTCTGCGTCTATATAGTAATATACCATAATACTGTGCGATCAGTTTTTGCTCCGTTCGCACAGAACGCGCATCATTATCGAGGGAGAAGTTTCATGTCCAAAATCACCCGTAGGAAATTTCTTGAAGCCAGTGCCAAAGGAGCCGCATTGGTTTGCATCCCGGCCATATTCCAGTTCGACCCGATGGCCGCACTGGCTGCGCCGGCGGCCGAAGGAATGACTCTGGCCGAGTATTATGATCATTTCGGCGTCAATGAGACCATTATCCGCGAAGTCATGTCCGCGGCTTTGGGTCGCGGCGGCGATTATTGTGACGTTTATTTTCAGCACACGATCGGCAGTTATATCGGGTTGGAAGATAACCTGGTTAACCGCGCTTATACCAGCGTCGATTTCGGTGTCGGTATTCGCGTGCTCAAAGGTGACCAGACCGGATTTTCATTCACCGAGGAAATATCGCCCAAGGCGATGAAGCTGGCCGCAAAGACAGCCGCCAATATAGCCTCGGGTCCCTCCTCGCCCGCTCCGAGTTCACTGAATTTCCATGAAACGCCGAGTTATTATCCGATCGAAACATCCTGGGAGACGGTCAAGATCGACGAGAAGATACCATATCTTAAGACCATCAACGACAAAGTATTCGCCCTCGACAAGCGGGTGATCAAATCCCGCGTGGCCTTCCTGGATGATACTTCTTATATGCTGATGGCCAATTCCGAGGGCCGGGTCGTTTGCGATTATCAGCCGATGACTCAGCTTTATGCCACCTGCAACGCCGAGCAGAATGGGAAGCGCGAAAACAACAGCTTTAACCTGTGCGGCCGGCAGGGGATTGAATTTTTTACCCCCCAAAGAATCGACCGCATTGCCGACGAAACCGTCAAAAGAACCCTGCTGCTGTTTGATGCCGTTAAGCCTGAGGCAGGTGAAACCGAGGTCGTACTGGCGGCCGGCAGTTCCGGCATCTTGCTGCACGAAGCCATCGGACATGGAATGGAAGCCGATTTCAATCGCAAAGGGACTTCCATCTTCGCCGACAAAATCGACAAACCGGTGGCGGAGAAATTCGTTTCCATCGTTGATAACGGCACCAATCCTAATCTACGCGGTTCGCTCAATATCGATGACGAAGGCAACGATACCGAAAACACCTATATGGTCGAGAACGGCATCCTGCGCAGTTACCTTCATGATCGTATCAGCGCCCGGCATTACAAGGTCAAGCCGACCGGCAGCGGCCGGCGGCAATCATTCCGCTATGCGCCTCTCCCACGGATGCGCAACACCTACATGCTCCCCGGCCCGCACACGCATGACGAAATCATCGGCAGCGTCAAGAAGGGTCTTTTTGCCGAAGCCTTTACCAATGGGCAGGTAATGATCGGCGCCGGAGATTTCTCTTTCTATGTTAAATCGGGTTACCTGATCGAGAACGGCAAACTGACCAAACCGGTCAAGGATATTAACGTCATCGGCAACGGCCCGGATGTGCTGTCCAAGGTGAACATGGTCGGCGACAATCTGAAATTCGCCGAAGGCGGCTGGACATGTGGTAAAGGCGGCCAGGGCGTTCCTGTTTCGATGGGTCTGCCGACCGTCAAAGTATCCTCGATAACCGTGGGTGGCGTAAGTTAGAATGCTTGCAGGCAACCTGCATAAAAATGCGAACTTAAGCAAATTGAGGCATAAAGATGAATAGACAGGATAGATTGGATCTGGCCCGGTGGGCGGTCGCGCAGGCGCAGAAAATGGGCGCCGAAGATGCAGCGGTCAATATTTCCAACAGCCGGGATATCGAAATTGAATATCGCGACAGTAAACTGGAACAACTCAAGGAATCGACACAGAATTCCCTGAACATCAACCTGTATGTCAAAAATCGTTATTCGGGACATTCGACTAACGATATCCGCAAGGAATCGTTGACGCGTTTTATCGAAAAAGCAGTAGCCATGACCGGGTACTTAAGCGAAGACCCCTTTCGCAAGCTGCCCGATCCGAAATATTATGAAGGTCGCAAAAGCATCGATCTGAAAGTTTCGGATCCTTATTACGAAAAGATCGAATCGGCCGAGCGGGTCGATATCGCCAGAGCTATCGAGGAAGCCTGTAAGAAACAAAGTGACAAGATCATTTCCTGCACCGGATCGGTCGGCGACACCCTGACCGAATCGGTCAAAGTGCACAGCAACGGCTTCGAAGGCGAACGCGTTTCCACCATATTCTATGCCGGCGCCTCGGCCACCGTCGATGACGGCCAGGGCGGCCGGCCGGAAGACTGGTATTATGGTGTTACCCGCAATTACAAAGCGCTCCCCGACCCGGCTACATTGGGAGGAGAAGCCGCTCAGCGGGCGCTGGCCAAAATCGGCCAAACCAAAATGGAATCGGGCAAGTACGACATGATCGTCGAAAACCGTTCCGCCCGGCGGATTTTGGGAACCCTTTCCGGAGCCATGAGCGGCCGCTCATTGCAGCAGCGCAGCTCTTTTCTGGAAGGCAAACTGGGACAAAAAATCGCCTCAGAAAACCTCACCGTTATCGACGACCCGTTTTTGCCCAAAGGTCTCGGTTCTCGGCTATATGACGGCGAAGGTATAGCCACCAAAAAACGCGTCATCATCGATAAGGGTGTGTTGAAACAATACAATATCGACACCTATTACGGCCGTAAGTTGGATATGGAACCGACCTCCGCAGGCAGTACCAATATTCTGCTAAACTACGGCTCCCGTTCGCAGGACGAAATTATCCAAACCATCGAAAAGGGAATATTTGTTACCGGTTTCCTGGGTGGCAATTCCAATGCCACCACCGGTGATTTTTCGTATGGTATCGGCGGCTTTTTGGTCGAGGGCGGTAAGATCGTCAAGCCGGTCAATGAGATGAATATCTCCGGGAATATGCTGGAGTTCATGAATCAATTGGCCGAAGTCGGCAATGATCCCTATCCGTTTTCATCCTGGCGCCTGCCCTGCCTTTATTTCAAGGACGTTGAATTCAGCGGCATCTAAGCGGATCGAAAACCTACAAAGAAGCCGCCCATAGCTAATATGGGCGGCTTTTATTTTTGCAGTTTAAGTCTTTGAAGAGGATTATTTCAGGAGCAACATTTTCCTGGCCTCAACCTCTTCCCCGGCCTTAATCCGATAGAAATAAACTCCGCTGGCCACTGCCCGGCCGTCATCGTTGGTGCCGTCCCAAACAACCTGATATTCTCCGGCGGTTTTATTTTCATCGACCAGTTTTTTCACTTTTTGCCCCAGCAAATTATAAATCGTAATGGCAACATCCCCCTGGCGATCCATTGAATATGCAATTGTCGTCACCGGGTTGAACGGGTTGGGATAATTCTGAGACAACTCGAATCTGGCCGGTTGAGGGCCGGGGTAATCATCGACCCCGGTGGGATCGCCTTCGGGATCGAAAGCATATACCCGGTCGTCGCGAATCAGGATAATTGTCTTTTTACCGAGCAGAGCCGAATAGTAGTCGCCTTCCGGAACCAATCCGACCCAGCTGTCACTAAGGCCATTGTAAGCATAAACTTTTTCGGGGT
Source organism: FCB group bacterium (assembly GCA_024231695.1). Taxonomy (GTDB): domain Bacteria; phylum Zixibacteria; class MSB-5A5; order GN15; family JAAZOE01; genus JAAEQF01. The sequence continues at coordinate 794 of JAAEQF010000959.1, read as the reverse complement.
AATTGACCGTAACCATGCCGATGTAACCGGTATCGAGAACGTAGTACGGTTCTTCAGAGGTAGCCAGGGGCCTTAAATTTCCAAATAGCGTGCTGTAACCGTACCAGGTATCGTCGCTCGTATCGCAAAAGACACCCGAATACAAACCCAGACCAAAGCGATCAAATTCAAAATCGGCTTCGTAAGATGCCCCGTTCAATCCATCGAAAAGTACCGACCTCGCCTCCGAAGTGGTGAAGCCCAGAACCCCGCGGACTCTACTACCGGCGTATGTCCCATCGGCGAAATCAACTTTGATAATGGTATCTTTTATGGCCGAGTAGAAAATTGTCTCCTGTTCGGGATACCCCCGGTGCAAATATATGTGCTCCGTTTTTATACCGTCGGTGGTGTGATTATCGGGCACGGTCACAGAAGTCCAGCGGTTGGTATTGCTGTTGTAGAAGTAAGTAATCATATCGTCGGAAGTCGTGCTCCAACGGGTCAGGGTCAGATAATCTTCTCCGCACTCGAAATTGGCGGTTTTGTCTAACGCCAAAGCTTGTAAACTTCCCCGGTCTCCGACCACGTCATATCCCCAAGCGCTTAGAGTATCGAACAGACCAAATATCGTCCCGCCTCCGCCGAAAGTACTGGTCGTGCTTTTGTAGATCAATCCCGGTGCAAAGTCGCGAAACTGGCCGTCAATACCGCTGTAAATGAAAATATGGTATGAATCGTCGGCGGTAAAAAGCGACTTATCGAAAGAGAACTGCCCGCATTGATACCAGCCGCCGTAATAACGATCAACAGTC
>JAAEQF010000958.1 GCA_024231695.1 FCB group bacterium | reverse complement strand
TGGTCATCGGATTCTGGCAGACACTCATGCCTAATCTTGTCGGCCGTATTTCACCCGGTTTTGTTGCAAAGTATTTCAACATAAAATCCGAGGCCGATCCCAATCTGTTTTACCTCATACCGGGGATTCTCGGTATCCTGCTGTTGTGTAAACTCGTTCCCAATATCAGTTGGGTCTCACGATGGGCGCTTGCGTTTATTATCGGCACCACGGCCGGGCTCAACTTTATCAGGTTCCTGCTGTCCAACTTTATTGCCCAGATCAGAAACTCGATGGTCCCCCTGATTGTCATGGAAAACGGCACATTCCTGTGGGGTAAATCGTTCTCCAATACTATTATGGTCACCGGTATCATGGCATCGCTCTTCTACTTTTTCTTCTCAAAAGAGCATAAGGGGTGGTTCGGTAGTGCAAGCCGATACGGTATCATTATTCTTATGATCGCCTTTGGCGCAGCATTCGGTTATACTGTGATGGGACGGATCGCCCTCTTAATCGGGCGTGTCGAGTTTCTGTTGATCGACTGGCTGCATG
>JAAEQF010000957.1 GCA_024231695.1 FCB group bacterium | reverse complement strand
GTGCCACCTGAAACGGTGACTCCCAGCAGCTGCGTATCATCATCACACAGGGTGGTGATATCGTCGCAAGCCGAAAGCACGGGCGCATCGACGACAGTAATGTCGAAGTTGCACTGATCTGCGCAGTTATTATCGTCGGTGACGGTGACGGTAACTGTAACCGCACCAGGCGTAGTCGGCGGTGTAAATGTTGGCGCTGATATAGCGTTATTATCAAAAGTACCCGACGTAGCAGACCAGACGTAATCAATAGTGCCGGTGCCACCGGTAACGGTGACTCCCAGCAGCTGCGTATCATCATCACACAGGCTGGTTATATCGTCGCAATCCGTCAGCACAGGTGCATCGACGACGGTAATGTCGAAGTTGCACTGGTCGGAGCAGTTATTATCGTCGGTGACGGTGACGGTAACTGTAACCGCACCAGGTGTAGTCGGCGGTGTAAATGTTGGTGCCGCAATAGCGTTATCATCAAAAGTACCCGATGTGGCAGACCAGACGTAATCAATAGTGCCGGTGCCACC
>JAAEQF010000956.1 GCA_024231695.1 FCB group bacterium | reverse complement strand
CCTAGATTTGAATTTTAGTAAAGAAGAATAGTTAATTAGATAGATGCATCACAGTTTGCGCCCGTTTCAAATTTTCAATGGCAAATTTGCTGCAGATTCAAATAATTTGATTTTAGACCGACTAGAGTGCCTTGCCAAATACTCAATGGCCTTGAGAGGTCACCATGGGGTACTAAGAACCTGCGAGCGCTAAACTGAGCGAGGCTTATCAACTAAAAGGCAGTTTTTGTTATAGTTATGAAATTTAAATAGAGTTAATCATGAAAAAAGGCAGTTTATATATATATAATTCTTTAGCTAACAGCTTTAAAAGAGAGCTAGTGAGGCAAAAGTCCTTCACGTGTGGCTTAAGATTGCTCAGTTGAAGAAATCGTCATCGCCAAAACCGTCATCATCGCCAAAACCGTCATCATCGCCAAAACCGTCATCGTCAGCGAAAGGGTCCTCTTCGTCATCAGCGGCCTCCTCTTCGTCATCATCGGCCTCCTCTTCGTCATCAGCGGCCTCCTCTTCGTCATCATCGGCCTCCTCTTCGTCATCAGCAGCCTCCTCTTCGTCAGCAGCGGACTCCTCGGCGTCAGCATCAGACTCAGCATCGTCATCCTCCATGTCCTCTTCTTTGTCCATGTCGGCTTCCATCTCGGCCATCATTGCCTTTTCCCATTCCTCGACCTCCATCATGAGATCCTCAACCTTCTGGTCCTTCTCGGCCTGGGGGAGAGCGTCGAACATAGCCCACATCCAGTTCTCGGCCTCAGTGTAAAGGGCGAATTTAGT
>JAAEQF010000955.1 GCA_024231695.1 FCB group bacterium | reverse complement strand
GCCTCGCGCTGGGCCTCGTTGAGATCGTCCAGTAGTCTGCTCATAATTAGATCGGAATATACGGGGATACGGGAAGAACGCAATCATCTTTACCGGACAATCGCACGCGGGAAGGCCGGGTGCCACGGAAGTTTACGGCCGCACCCTATATTCTGAACAGATATTGAAATTTGGCGAAAAACTGTCGCTGCGTAAGTTTCCAGCGCGACTCGGACAGGTCCTCATGATCCGAAGCATCGAAATTCTGATGTCCCGTCCCCATTCCGACATAGAACACCGTAAACGGGTTGACCCTGTAGGTTACCAGCGGTTCCAACGTCATATAGTCATCGAACTCATCGTACTGAACCACCAGCCTCAGGAACCACTCCCGGGTAAACTGGTAGTTGAACCGCGTGCGGAAGATGTAGCCGGAGTAGATCTCACGGTCTTCATCGGGGTTAGCTTCGAGATAACCGTCACGATGATTCAGCTTGAAGAAATCAATGTTCGGTTCGACCAGAAACTGTTTCGTGAGTTTCAAGTCCAGCCAGGCGGAGAAATTGGTCGCTATGCCCATCACCGGCCGGATATTCACCACCCGTATCGAATCGTCGGGAGCCTGGCGCTCCGCCTCGGGAATGATTTCCTCATAGAGCCTGGCCCGTCGCCGATATATTGACCGCCCATAGTTCACGGAGAAACCCCCGCTGACGCTTCCAGAAGGTCTGGTGTTGATATTGAAGCCCGTCCGGCTTATGCCGGTAAACAGATAACCGCCAAAACGCTCCCGGCTGGTAAGGTACCAGAACGATACATTGGTCTGCGCCTTCAACTGAAAATACAGGTTGGGCCGCAGCCACTCATCAATACTGCCTTCGTCGAACTTAGCCGGGTTCAGATCCAACGTGCCGTTGTGATCGTACACTCGGCCGATTCCCAGACTGGGCTCCCACGTGACCAGCCATTCCCGGTTGGGACGGAATACTATTCCGGCGTCCATATCTATTGACCGATGATCGTTACGCGTG
>JAAEQF010000954.1 GCA_024231695.1 FCB group bacterium | reverse complement strand
CGTACAAACCAGGAAGAGATGAATGAAAAACAGCAGGCCGATATTTTCCGGAACGACCGGGCTGAAACTTAACAGTCCGGTTCCCAGCTGTTTGACGGCAACGATGTCGATTTTGAGGAAGTGACGCATTAGAATTCCGGTACTGCCGATACCGAACAACAAAAAGAGAGGGAAGTAGTCAGCAGGTAGCGAAATATAACGCAGTTGAGGAACGATAACCCGGCGTAAAAACAGGTAGCTGATGGCGCCAATGAACATCACTTCGCTCAGATACATCACCGGCACGCCGATCTGGAAGAAACCGTCCAGATTCTGCATGGCCGTAATCCAGAACGGAACCGGTTCGACGAAATATTTGAAGTGGCGCAGAAAAATGACCAAAAACGTATAATGAAAAACGATCCCGCCCAGCCACAGCCATTTGGAAGAGCCATAGGTCAGGCGCGGGCCGTCTAAAAGTTCGGCTTTGGTATTGCGAAACAGCGAGCGGAAGAAAAAGATTTCAAGAAACATCCGCCCCAAAACACCCCTCAAGTTGTGGGGATTCTCCAGATTGTTCGGTTTGATGAAATTGAGCGTCTTTTGCTGTCCGCAGGTAGTGGTGATACGAAACGGCACAGGTACTTTGGCCCAGCTCAGGACGCGGGTCACAATGCCCACCAGAAACAGGGCGATGGCGGCATAAGGAATTATGACGCCGAATAAATATGTCAGATTTGCCGTTCCCACTCCCAGAAAGACCAGCAAAACCAAAAGCAGTACGGCAATCAGGGAAGTCATCGCCTTCATAGGCTGTATCCTCCCCATAAATATCCTATATCGGATGTTGCCATTATTGGTCCCCTTCCGATTTACTCGGTAACGTTTTAACGGTTCTGGCCGTAGCCAGCGACGCCTGTCGTTTGATATCGTTGCATCTGACTTCGAAAAGTCTTTCGCGGCAGAGCATAAAACTGTCGAAGGCCAAAAGAGCCAGCGTATCGATGCGCGATTCGAGGGCCAGTATTTCCTCGGTTATCCCACTCTCACCGCTTATCTCCTCGGCCAGTTCCCGGCGTATGACAGTTTTGAGAAAAAAGATGAAAGCCACTGCCTGCGAGGCCGAAAAATCCTGAACGGCCCGGATACGGTTGATGCGGTCGAAAGAGGCCGCAACGCATTCGGTGTTCATGTCGCTCAAAAAGGCGTCGTAAACGATTTCCAGCTCGGTCCGAAAAGTTGAACCGACCGGGTTAGCGAATCGGTCTTTCTCTCCGGCCAGGAATTTTGTGCTGCCGGAGGGATAAGTATCGATGATTTGGGAAAACCAGCCGTCCAAGACGGCCTGTTTTTTTTGCTTGAGGATACTCGTCAGCATCGCGCTCCACGATGGCGGGCACGGCCCGCGCTAGTTTATAGACACAAGTCAGGGGTCCCGCCGGCTTTGACCTTCGAGACCCCCAAAATCAAAACGAACGGATTATACGCAGCCGGTCGGTTTGGCCAGGCCGGCGACTTTGCAGGCGCCTTTAGCCGGTCCCGACGGGAACAGTTCGTAAACTTTCTTCAATGGGAATCCGGTCTCTTTACAGAGCTTGCGGATCATCGGAGCGATACCATACTTGGCGTAATAATCGCGAAGATAGTGAACGAGCTTCCAGTGTTCCTCAGTTAGTTCATCAACGCCTTCGGTGCTGGCCAGAGCCAGGGCGACATCGTCGTTCCACTGATCGGGCTCTTCCATAAATCCGTCTTCATCAACATCAATTTTAACGTCTTTCCACTCAAAGATTGCCATTGTTATTCCTCCGTTTGGATGTTTTATGTCCTTGTGACTTTTTGTTTATATTCGGTTAATGCATTTCAATATATCCACAGGGGCAATTCTCAGCGCATTTCTTGCACCCGTTACAGAATTCCAGTTTAAACTTGTACTCGCCGCCTTTGTCCAGCGGTTTGATGACGGCGTTATCCTGACAGAAACTCCAGCAGTTACCGCAATCGAAACAGGCTCCGCAGCTCATGCACCGCTTGGCCTCGCCGACGGCCTCGTCTTGCGACCAAGTGGAGATGATTTCGGCATCCATACTTGCGAACCGGTCGGCGACAGGCATCTCGCTGATAGCCGTACGCTCATGCTTCTCGTAATAGGCGGTGTACATTTTCTCAAAAGTGATGATCGCCTTGTCTCCGCCTTTTTCGACCTCGGTCCCGGAAATCCCGGCATTGATAGCTGCGGCCGCTTTTCGGCCATGGGCAATGGCCGTGATGGCGATATCGAGATTAATATTGTCTCCGCCGGCATAGACCCCGTCAATCTGGGTTTTCTGATTGTCATCGACCTGGAACCAGTTCTTGCCCTCGATCAGGCTGTCAAAGCCTTCGAAATCAGGAGCCTGACTGATGGCCGCCACTAAAGTAGAAAATTCGAGATCAAAAGTATCGCCTTCGATCGGTACCGGCCGGCGACGTCCGGAATCATCCGGCTCGCCCAGTTCCATGCGTTGGCATTTCATACCGGTGGCAATGCCGTTGTTGCGGAAAATCTCAATCGGTGCGGCCAGAAATTCGATGGTTACGTCTTCTTCGAGTGCGCCGACGATCTCCTCGTCGATGGCCGGCATCTCTTCGCGCGTGCGGCGATAGAGAATTGTCGCCTTGGCGCCCAAACGGCGAGCGACACGGGCGGCATCAATGGCGGTGTCACCACCGCCGATCACGACGACACTATCGCCGACAGCCACTTCTTCTCCCATGTTGGTTTTGTGCAGAAAATCGGTTCCGGTCCAGACATTCTCGGCATCTTCGCCCTCGACCCGAAGCAAGCGTCCCTGATGAGCGCCCAAGCCGATGAAGATGGCTTTGTAATCATTACGCAGATCTTCAAGAGATATATCTTTGCCGACGATGGTGTTGAGCTTGAGTTCCACGCCCAGATCAAGGATGCGTTGAATTTCGGCATCAAGGATATCCTGCGGCAAACGATAATCGGGGATACCATAGCGCAGCATACCACCTGATTTGGGGAAAGCCTCAAAGACCGTCACCGGATAACCCTGAAGGGCCAGATGATAGGCACAGGACATACCGGCCGGGCCGGACCCGATCACGGCGATTTTCTCGGCTTTGGTATCTTCGGTCAGTTTTTTAGGTATCAGTTTTTTCTCAAGTGCGAAATCACCCAGGAAACGCTCGAAAGCGTTGATGCCGACCGATCCTTCCAAAACCTTGCGATTACAGTCGGTCTCGCATGGATGCGGGCAAACCCGACCGCAGGTGGAAGGGAAGGGGGTAGTTTCGAGGAAGATCTGAGCCGCTTCTTCCAGAGCCTGATCGTAAGTTTTGCCAAAATCCTCGGCCTTGGACACAGTCATCAATGCCGTTCGAATTTTGTTATGGTTAGGGCAGTTAATGCCACAGGGAGGTGTCTTGGGTATATATTGTGGCCGTAATGGCGAAGTTTCGACACCGGAACCGCCGGACGAAAAAGACCGTCCGCGTATTCCTTTTTTCTTTTTCTTTTTTAATTTGGCCATAATTAACTCTTTCGTTGAATTGTATCTTGCTACCCGATCGTATGCTCTCTTCGAAAGAGCTGTGAAACCTCATCTACGGTCAAAAGGCAGTTTATTATTTCCTCATCTTTACCCGGTCTGTAAACGTTACCGTTTGAGCCGGGGTTGACTCACCGACTGAAAGCCGCAACGGCCAGTGCCGGTTGTGTCCCGCCATTTTTTAAAACCCGGCGGGAAAAATCTGCGGCTTTGGCGGTCAGGGTCTCAGCCCAACTTTTTACACCGTCCGCATGGATGTGAGTGTAACAAGCCAGAGTCTGGCGATAGCTCAGGCCGTCACGACGATTGCCCAGACCTACGCCTTTGGCAACCTTGAAACAGCCGGTCTGCTCGGGAATTTCCGAGACGACTCCGCTGTAATGAAATTCGTGCCCGCGAAGCTGAGTCCCGGCGGCGAAGTAAGGATTTCCCTTATCGGCCACCAATTCCGTATAGCCGTGGCCGACCGGTTTGATCTGCATGGCCAGATCGACCGGGAAAACACCTGCCATCGGATAACTGTTTTCGCCAATAGAAATCGAACGGGAGAGGTATATCAGCCCGCCGCATTCGGCATAAATCGGAAGACCGGCCTCGGCAGCTGCCTTGACCGCTTCCATCAGCGCCCGGTTACGAATCAGGCTTTCGGCTTGCGTTTCCGGAAAACCTCCGCCGATATAAAGGGCGTCGATTTGGGGCAGACAAGCATCTGCCAAAGCTGAAACGGGCGTCAATTCGGCGCCGTAACGCTCCAGTGCTTCCAGATTCTCGGGATAATAGAAAGTGAATACCGAATCGGAAAAATAACCGATCCTGACTTTTTTATCCATTGGGCTTTGATGATTCATGCGCCCGCTCTCCAGTGGAGGAGCCTGTGACGCAGCTTTGATAATGGCATCGATATCAATATGTTTTTCGGCTAGTTTTCCCAATCGTTCGGCAACATTGCCTTCGGCCATATATTCGGCCGGCGGGACAAGTCCCAGATGTCGCCCGGGAATAAGCGTGTCGTCTCCGCCCAGTTTGGGTAAGACTCCCAGAACGGGAAGAGCACAATATTTTTCAATTGATTGACGGATGATTTTTTCGTGCCTGGCCCCGGCGACTTTGTTTAGGATCACACCGGCCAGATTGAGTTTTGGATCAAAGGCCTGACAGCCTTTGACCAAAGCGGCCACGGTTCGAGTAGCCTTGGTTGCATTTAGTACCAGCACAACCGGGGCTTGCAATAAATGGGCAAGCCCCGCGGTGCTGTTTTGTCCTAAGACGTCTTTTCCGTCAAAGAGGCCGCGATTGCCTTCGATGATTGCGAAATCGGCATCGGTGGCATGAGTAGCGAAATTTTCCCGGACTTCACTTGCTTCCACCAGCCAAGTATCGAGGTTGCGGCACGGACAGCCGGCAACAACCGTCAACCAGGCGGAATCAATATAGTCGGGACCCTTTTTGAAAGGGGCGACGGTCATCCCGCGGCGGCTTAATGCGGCCGCCAGACCGAGACTGACAATCGTTTTTCCCGAATCGCCGGACAGACCGGCGATAATCATCCGAGGAGTATTCACACTCATATCAACCGAAACGCGACGACGCAGATCAGTCGTTGGCTGCGCCCTCCCTGTGCGGAAGTTCCAGGAAACTGCCGCCGAAGTAAGTGTAAACACACTTTCCAGAGTTGACGAGTTCTTTGATAGCCGCTTTACACAGCTTCTTGTCAACCTCGTCACCGTAGATCTGTATCATGGACTTGACCAAGTCCCCGGGTTTGAGCTTCTTCAAACCCTGGGCATCGGAGACTAATTTAAACATAGCCTCGGCAATTTCATCAACAGGTTTAGCCACGTTAATACCCCTTAAAAAGTCAAGTGGGTGGAACGTTTATAAGTAAGCCCGGCATGTTTGAAGTCGTCAATATGCTCCTTCTGGAACTCGATACCGGACATTTTGAAGAACTTGGGCCAACCGATACGTTCGATCCATTCACCCATGCGCTCGTATTTCCGGGCATTGGCGGCCCAGAGTTCAACCAGCTTGCGTACAGCCTCGGTAACCTCGGGCCAGCGCGGCGGGTTGTTGGGAATAAACGGAATAGCCAGCTTGGAGAACATCGGCTCATGACGAGCGTTGGAAACCTTGCCGCCGACCCAGATCGAAACACCGTCGTTGAGCGGGTCGTTCAGAGGCATAGCCGGGCAAACCGTATAACAGTTGGCGCAGAACATACACTGTTCTTCGATAACTTCAACTGAAGGATTGCCGTCCACGGTCGCCGGACGCACCGCTGCCGTAGGACAGGAAGCGCTGACGCTCGGGATTTCGCACATCTTTTTGACCTTCTCGTGGTCGATTTTCGGCGGACGGCGGTGAATTCCGAGAATGGCGATATCGGAGCAGTGCACCGCACCGCACATGTTCAGGCAACAGGCCAGAGCAATGCGCAGTTTACCGGGAAGCTTCATATCTTCGAAGTATTCCAACAGATCGTCCATGACGGACTTGACAATACCGGAAGCATCGGTAGCCGCCGAATGGCAATGTACCCAACCCTGAGTATGGACGATACTGGTGATGGAGTTGCCGATACCTCCGACCGGGTGGCCAATGGCCTTCAGGTCGGCGATCAGCGGATCGATGTTTTCCTCTTTAGTCAGCAGGAATTCCACGTTGTGACGGCTGGTGAAACGAAGGTAGCCGTCGCAATACTTGTCGGCCAGATCACAATAGACGCGAATCTTGTCAATGCTGATTAAACGTCCGGAAGCGGCACGAACGGAGTAGAGTTTGTCGCCGGATTCACTGGTATGCACCAGAACGCCCGGCTTCGGTACTTCATGATACAGCCATTTGCCGTAGTTTTCCTTGATAACCGGCGGCAAAAACTGCTCATAATGCGGAGGGCCGAAATCGGTTCTTCTCTCTGCCATTTTTTAAACCTCTATATTCATAAGGTTACATTCACAGTTATCGATCGACGATTATTCGTCGTCTTCATCCTCATCACCATCATCTTCTTCGTAGTAATCCTCGTAGAAGACATAGGGGTTTTCGCGGGGATGAGCGACCATCTCGGGAATAGGTTCAATTTCGAGTTCCTCGAGGAAATTACCCATACCGACACGCTGAATGAATTCACCGATACGTTCGCGGGCCTTGCCTTCGTCACCCCAGAGGTCCCATATCTTCTCCACCAAGTCCTTAATCTCTTGATAAGGCGGCTCGATTTTGATAAACGGAATAAGAACCGATGACAGTAATGCACCCTCGATAATCGGCGCTTTGGAACCGATCAGGATGCAGGCGCCGCGGTCTTTGCCGGGGCGAAGAGCCTTGGGCATGACGTTGATGCAGTGCATGCACTTGCGGCAGAAGGAGTTGTCTATTGTAAGTTCTTTGCCGTCCCAATCCATGCATTTTCCGGGGCAGTTTCCTACGACGTCGGATTGAATATCCATGCCGCCGTCGGCGTATTTTTTGACCTCGTCCTTGTTCATCTGAATATCGTCACGCCAGATACCGATGATTGATAAATCGGCCCGGGCCTGCGCTGCGACGCAGTCGTTGGGACAACCGGACATTTTGAATTTGAATTTGTACGGGAATGCCGGACGATGCAACTCGTCCTGGAAGGTCATGGTCAAATCCTGGGTCAGAGCCATCGTGTCGTAGCAAGCCCATTCGCAACGGGCCATGCCGCAACAACAGCTCGGTGTCCGAACGTCGGAGCCGGAACCACCAATGTCAAAGTCGATTTTCTGCAGTTCGTCGAAAATCGGCTCGAGTTCCTCAGTCCGCGTACCCAGCAGAATGATGTCACCGGTCGATCCGTGCATGTTGGTCAGCCCCGATCCGTGTTTCTCCCAGATGTCACAGATTTTACGTAGAGCATCGGTCGTGTAAAACCAGCCGGCCGTTTGGTTGATGCGCATAGTGTGGAAATGAGAAGTACCGGGGTATTTTTCCGGCAGATCGCTGTATCTGCCGATAACACCACCGCCGTATCCCATTACACCAACTATACCGCCATGTTTCCAATGGCCGATTTTTTCGTTGTAGGACTGTTCCAGAATGCCGAGAAGGTCTTTGCTCATGGGGCTTCTCTTGGCAGCCATCTTTATCTCTTTGACAAAGCTTGGCCAGCCACCCTTCTCCAGCTCGTCCAACATTGGAGTGTTAGGGAGTTGGTCCGCCATTGTATCTCCTTAGCTACAGGTAAGATTAGTTTATTTCAAAAAGCTTATGTTCCGTGATATGGCCTGGGGACCGCTCACCTGGTTATCGGGCATATATCCCCCGCCTCATCATGAACTTAGGCCACACGCATATTTGCCCTTTCTTGCTTCGTAATATATAAGCATTTCCACGTTTTGAGTCAAGTGGATTTTGTGAAAAATTTCATTAACTTTTTCTCTCACCTCACATTCCGACACGGTCGATCGAAGGTCGAAATAGTGACTTAAGAATATGTTGTACAAGTGGTTATACGCCCTCAAGTGTTCAAGCCCCGCTTTTGGTGTTATTTTCTTATCGGCTATGGTTGTATGGATTATTAGAAAAATGTGAAAAATATCACAAATTTTTTTTAAGTGCCGCTGAGGAATAAAAAAGCCCCCCGCGAGAGGCAGGGGGCGGGTACGCGAATACTATTTTTACGCGATTACATATCCTTGTACGGATTGGGTCCGACCGTTTCAATGACTTCCAGAAAATCATCAAAGATTTTAGGAATCTTGTCATAATCGGTAATGGCCAGTTCATGAATCTCGACCCGCTCCTCTTCCAGTACCAACTGGAGGAGTTTTTCGCGGACGTTGCCCATACGGGTATTGGCCAGTTCGCTGCCTCGGACAAAGTGACACTGATAGTCATCGCCTTTGCGACAGCCGATCAGGATGACTCCGTCGAATCCGACTGACAGGGCATCGCTGACCCAGACCGAATTCATCGAACCCAGACAGCGCAGCGGGATGATACGGATCATGGAATTGTACTGCAAATGCTTTAAACCGGCCATGTCCACCGAGGGCATGGCGTCATTTTCGCAGACAAAAGCCAGAATACGCGGCTTTTCATCGAACTCGTCGGGGATATTAATGGCCTTGATCATCGACGAGATCATATGCACGCTGTAGTCCTTGAAGGAAATAATGCGTTCCGGACAAGCGCCCAGGCAGATACCGCAACGGCGACAGCGGAACGGATTGGGCAGCGGATTGCCCTTTTCGTCCTCGTCCAGCATCCCGAAAGGACATTCCTCGGTGCAGCGTTTGCACTGGGTGCATTTCTGCATGAAGAAATCGGGGAAAGATGCATCGCCGGCCCGGGGATGAACTGCTACACCTTTACTGATCGCTTCGACCGCCTGAATGGCTTTTAGGGCGGAGCCATAAGCGTCGTTGCCGCAAGAGGCCAGATCCATCGGCGCCCGTACCGCACCGGCGGCATATATGGCCGTCCGCCGCGTTTCGTACGGGAAGCAAATGAAATGCGAATCGGGGAAACCGTATTTCAAGGTCGGCAGGTCGGTGCCCTGTCGATAAGTCAGATTGAGGATTTTGGCGCCCGGTTCGGCCGCTTCCGCCTCTTTCTTCTCGTCTTCGGCGCCTTCGGCCGGAGCTTCTTCGGTCGCGGTCTCCTCGACCACGGGAGCGGCCTCGTCAACTTTCGTCGAAGGAACCATACCCGAGGCCAGAACCAGCATATCGGCTTCGATCTGAATATCTTCGCCTAACAGAGTTTCTTCGACGTCGATGACAATCTTTCCATCGGCCGCTTCAACCTTGGCAATTTCGCCCTTAGTCATAAAGATGGCGTCGTCGTTCTGGACATTGGCATAGAACATTTCGAACTGCGCGGGAGAACGGACATCCTTGTAAATGATATAGACTTTGGCATCCGGATAATTCTCACGCACATACATCGCCTGTTTCAATGACACCCGGCAACAGACTGCCGAACAATAGGGCAGGTGGTCCTGATCTCGCGAACCGGCACACTGGATAAAGGCAATGCTATCAATCGGTTTGCCGTCGGAAGGGCGTTTGATTTCGCCCGCCGAGGCCATTTCTTCCATCTCAATATTGGTGATAACATCGGGCGAAGAGCCATACCCGAGATAATCCAGCTTTTTCGGCTCGTATGGCTTCCAGCCGGTGGCCTGAATGATCGAACCGATATTGAGCTTTCCGTCGCCGTTGCTGTTTTCCAGACTGACTTCGAATTTGCCGGGCTGGCCTTTGGTTTCGGCAATAGTCGTGGACAGGTGGACAGTGATGTTGTCGTCTTTCTCAACCTCAGCCGCCAGATCAAGATGACCT
>JAAEQF010000953.1 GCA_024231695.1 FCB group bacterium | reverse complement strand
GAGCCTGGTCGACGATCTCTTTGCCGGAGCCAACCAGGCGCGGCGCCACCCCCGCCCCGGGTCCATGCCCCGGTGTTCATCCGGAGTGCGAAAATCCTTTTTCGCCTGCCCCCGGGGTTCGTGGCGCCACGACGCCAATCATTGACACCCAGGCATTTCGAAGCCGAGGATCGGGATCGACGTCCCCTTTACCGGGCCTATCCACGCGAGTCTCCCTCGCCCCGGTCCATGTCCGGGTTATAAATGATTGTGATCCTCTGTTTTGCTCCGCTCCCGTATCCGGATTCAAGCCCGGCGTCGTTGTGGAAGCCGACCGCGTTTTTTAGGGCGGGGGCTCCGGTAAACAGGCGAAAAAGGATTTTCGCACTCCGGAAATACTCCGTGGTCATTTGCCGCTTCATCGCTATTATTCGCGTCGGTGGTTTCGACAAACAGGCTTTTCGAAACCGCGGAGCCTGGTCGACGATCTCTTTGCCGAAGCCAACCAAGCGCGGCGCCACCCCCGCCCCGGGTCCATGCCCCGGTGTTCATCCGGAGTGCGAAAATCCTTTTTCGCCTGCCCCCGGGGTTCGTGGCGCCACGGCGCCAATCATTGACACCCAGGCATTTCGAAGCCG
>JAAEQF010000952.1 GCA_024231695.1 FCB group bacterium | reverse complement strand
GAGGCCGGTTCATTGCCGATAATATTATGCCCGCAACGGTTTTCGAAAACGGTGATGATCTCTTTGGGAAATCCTTCGGGGTAGAGTGGAAGAGGAGCTTTGAGAACGACGCCGAAATGTTCCCAGTGGCCGCTGGTGGAATCTTTCCCGGCCGACGCTTCGGCCATTTTCCCGAATGCCGCCTGTGAGGAAACATCGTTGTCCAGGCCGGGTATGGCCGCGATTTTTCCCAGCCCCAAACGATTAAGATGAGGTAGAATCAGTCCGCCGACAGCTTCAGCCATATGAGGCAAAGTCGCCGAACCGGAGTCGCCGTATAGGTCGGCATCAGGAAGTTCGCCGACACCACAGCCGTCGAGGACAATAAAAAAAACCCGCATGAATCTGGTCATGCGGATTAAGCTAATTAGTTCGAGCCTTTAAGTAAAGGCCTTTACTCGACGCTGATATTCTTCAGACCGGAGCTTACCATTTCATCAGATTCAGCCACATGTTCGACCAGCTGATTGTCCCGGAAAAAACTGCGAGTGCTGATAATGCGCCGCCGTTCCTCGGAGCTTACCAGTATCCCGGCTTCATGATCGAGGTACAGGAGTCCGTTCATTTCGATCTGATCATGGCCCCTGCCTTCGGTGGAATCTTTGGAGTCGGGAATATAGGGCAGAGTCAGATTACCAGTGTATTCGAGAATCAAGCAGTCGTGTTTGAGTTTGCGGGCCGTCCCTTTTACCGTATAGGTAGTGCCGGACTGAGCCATTTCGCCGTTTTCCAGTTCGACGGTGGAATGCTGAGTCCAACTGTGTCCGATTTTGATTTTTTCGGAAGGGAAGATCGGCATACCCTGTTCATAATACTGTCTGATATACTTTGTCCACGCCGGTGACATGGCGCTGACAACCTCGAAACCAACGATTTTGCCGTTGGGTTTGAATTGCAGACGGTAGGCTCGCTCTTTGATTTCCCGAGTTACTTTTCCCGAATCATCGGTTTTATCCATGTCCCATTTCTGCTGTTCAAGGACAACCGCGATATCGCCGGGAAGGATTTCCTGCGTGGTGTAACTTATATCCGCGTCAATCTCAAACTCCACTTCGCGAAGCGGTTCGCCGTTTTCAAAAACGGTTCCGACGCGGTGAAGTTGTAGTGAGTATTCGATCACATTTCCGACCGGTGAGAAGTCGGATCTCAGTAAAAAGGAAGGATCTTCCTGAGTACATGAAACCCCGGTCAGGGCAATCGCCAGGGCAATGATACAAAAAAAGGCGGATTGATGGGTGAGGGGGGATTTATTCGCCATTTAAGTTCCTTTTGTTTTTTCTCGGTGACCTTTCGTCCCTTTGTTATATTACGTAATATTCATTTCCGGGTTTCAATTTCAACGGTCTGCGAATCCTGGTCAGCAGATTTTTCCCCGGTCTGACTTATGTCGGATTCAGGCTCAATCAGCATTCCCGGTAGAACCATGGTCTTGGAGTTGACCAGATCGCTTTCCGATATCTTTTCAGCCCAGCGCGTGTCGTTTTTTTCCTGCTTGATATAGGAAACGTAAAACGAGGTGAACAGCAGGGTGATTACAGCCGCCAGTCGAATAAGTGTCTTCATGATGTCATTATAGGTATGGCGTCTGTCGGTCCCAACGGGCTCTGCCGCAAACCTTTGCTCGGCCGCAACCGTGCGGGAATCGATGCGGTCGGCCAGATTGCGGAAATATTCATTGCCCGGATCAGGCGTTTGAATGCCCTGCAATAAGCCGGTCAGATTTTTCAATCTCTCCATATCCGAAAGGCATTGATCACATCCGGCGATATGGTTATCCACGGCGGCCTTCTGCTGGTTGTCCAGCAGGCCGTCAAGATAATCGTCATGCAGATGAGTCGTGTGGAGATCTGTCATTTTTAGCTCCTTTTTCGACCCTTGTCTATCTTGAAAGCAGTTTCCCCAATTTGGCTTTTAGCTTACTCCGGGCGATATGAAGGTTTGACCGAACGGTAGCTTCAGGGCAGCTCATAATTCGGGCGACCTCCTCCTTGGACAAGCCTTCGATATCATGCAAAACCAGAGTCATCCTTTGCCGGGGGGGAAGCTCTTCTGTCGCTTTAATAATGGTCGATAACAACTCCTTGTTTTCCAGTTCCTTTGCCGGATCGGCGACCTTTGAGGCCAAAGCCATCTGCACCGCGCCGGGCAACTCGCTCTCATTGGGCATTGCCACCATCCGCCCCCGCCTTTTGCGCAACAGGTCGATGGAATAATTGCTGGCAATCCGATACACAAAAGAAGAAAAATGCTGGGGTGATTTCAACTGCCCGATTCGATTGTAAACTCTGACAAATGTCTCCTGCGCTACTTCGTCGGCGTCAATATGACTCAGGAGCATCTTGTACGCCAGAGCATACACTTTGCGCCGGAAGGCTTTGACCAGTTTGGTATAAGCCGGCCGACTGCCTTCCTGAAACAGTATTACCAGCTGCGTAATATCATCGGTCATCCCGGCAGCTTTCTCTTTCTTATCCTTAAGACGATTATCAATCGCAAATGTGCAATAAAAACCGAAAACCTTGCACAATTATGGACAATAGACTATGACAGTTTGCCTCGTTTGTCAATCTATTTTTATTCAACAACTTATACGTGCGCAGGCGATATTGTTAAATCGCTGCCTTTTCGATAATTTCCTTGGATGGTTTGATTTTACTTATATGACCGGGTCTGAATCAGGTTATACTTTTCCTGAATCAAGTCGCCGAATGGGTGATTCATCTTTTTGGCCTTGGCCAGGGCCTGTTCCGAGGCCCTGAGTAAATCCGATCTGCTCAGGACGACCCCCATAATCTTGTATTTAATGGCGCAGAAGAACTGTACATCAAGATTATCAGGATGTTTTCGTGCAAGTCCGTTTAAGGTGGCGTCCATTCGATTAATATCACCGAGAGCCACATAAATAGCAAAAAGTTGCTTGTTGCCGGATATATTTTGCGGGTGCTTCCTTAAGAAATTCTTGTTATAGTTGTAGGCCAAACTGACTTCTCCTTTACGCAGCATATCATCGGCCAGTTCATATGCTCCCGGCTGATAATTGCCCGGTAGCGATTTGAGGCGCACAATTTCAACAGTTCGTCCATGAATCAGATAGGTGGTAACAGGCAGGGCATCGGCTATTTCATCAAAATCAAGCACCGCCGCGTTATAGTTTACCTTATCCACGGCCAGATGTGTAATCGGGAAGGTCTTGAATATATTGGTATCAGATTTTTTAAGTCCAAAGTAATAGATAAAACACTTATGATCGGAACCGACGGTCAGACGCGGGGCATACGGTCCGGCTACGACGGCGTTTTTGCCCAATATTTCGGATAGATCGTGAGAGGCCATCTCCAGTGATGGCCGGCTTAAGGTGGCCCAGTTGAAATATTCCCGGCCTTGATAAATCAGCGAACAAACGGCCAGAAGCAGAATAACCGATCCCAACCGCGGAATCGATTTGAAAAACAATCTATTGATGCGGGAAGTAGTCATGACTGCTGTGAATAAAAGCGCCGGGAGAATAACTCCGCCATAGATCGGCCACGGATTTTCCGGATAGGGACTATGAAGCATAAAATCAATGACCAGATGAATCATGAAGAGGTAATTTAAAAAGAAAAGAAGGCCGATAGATAATGGCGCCAGGGAAGCGGGACATTTTTTCCGGGGCATATCGCCTGTTAGAGTCATTTGGGCGGCCACGAGAATCAATGGAAGATATAATAGCATCGCATACCTGATTGGACGGTAATTGAAAGGAAAGAGTAGTAAAAACAGAGCGGCCAGCAAATAGAGGGCAAATCGCAAAAGGTCATTGTCTTTAAACCAGTCATAACTGACCCGGAAACCGATAATGGCGAAAATGACAGCCAGATAACCTGCTATAAACAAAAACGGCGACTGCTCGAAAACCCGATTGTCGCTTCCGAAAGATAAGAGAGCCTTTACAAAATTCAGCGGGCTCTGGAGAATATATAATTGTCTTTCTGTGTGATATGAGTGTTCGCCAATGAAATACAGATAAGCATTCAGGCGATCGCCATACAACAGGAGCAGGAGAACCGTCATAGAAATGAGCCAACTTAAAACCAACCACCCGGATTTTTTCAGCCGTTTTTCGGATGGCCCGAACAAAATGGCGGCGAGAACGGCCAGAAAAAAAGTGACCCCGAAAATTTTACCGGTGACACAGGCCAGGGCTGTCAGAACGGAAATGATCAGAATATTAGCCGTCCGCAGGCCGAATTTCCGGTACAGCAGTACGATTAGCCCCAGGCAGAAAAACAAACCCGCTTCCAGAAACGGCGTACGATTGTAAAGAATAAGAATGAAATTGGGGGAGAGGAATAAGGCCGCCGTTAGAGCCGGTCGCCAGCGATATTTCCCATCGGTTGACAGAGCCGTCGCCCAGACCAGCATGATTATACCGAGAAAGGAAGGGATGACGCCGGCCATACTGATCCAGAAGCAGTTCGGCTCGGCCAGTTGAAACAACAGGTGAGCGGTCAAGGACGTCAGGGAAATTTTAAAGGCCTGCCATTTGGGAAAGGAAAAAGGCTCCCAAGTCCCGAATGTATCTTTATTGGCCGCGAAGGAGATGACATGGTAGGGATCGGTGGCCAGGTCCTGGCTGGAGGTGCCGATATATATCGGTGGATCGAGAGAATGATTGGCCACGCGCAGTCCCAGCCCCAACGCCAGGACCAGAAGGACAAGAATAAATGGATTGTATATAAACCGGCGGCGGGACATACATCCTCGGGATCGTCAATTAAGGATTTATATTCGATTTGATTGTCGGCTGAGCGGCAATGATGTCTAAACAATTGACAATCGTCAAATATCAATATATGATTGATATTCGCGAGTGTCAAACCGTATTTGCTTAAGGACTGGTGACCGTGAGCGTCGATTCTCAAATATACGATCGAAGATACTGGTTTCTGATGGTGGCCGCCCTGTCGGCCTTTATCGCTACCCTCGATGCCTCCATTGTCAACGTCAGCCTGCCTACTCTGTCACGCACATTTTCGGCTCCGATTGATTTGGTGGCCTGGGTAGTTCTGGCCTATTCCCTGACGATCACTTCCATTTTGCTACTGGTCGGAAGAATTGCCGTAAGAAAAGGTTACCGGTTCACCTATCTTACCGGCTTCAGCCTCTTTACTCTCGGCTCACTTTTTTGTTCGCTGTCGAATTCCATCTGGCCCTTGATAGCCTCTCGCGTCCTGCAGGGGATAGGCTCGGCTTTTCTGATGGCTTCCGGTCCGGCTCTGATCACCCGCGCCTTTCCGGTTCGGGAACGAGGACGGGGGATGGGGATTATCGGTACGGCCGTGGGAGTCGGTTTGATGTCCGGCCCGCCTTTGGGCGGTTATCTGGTGACGGCGGTTGGCTGGCAGTCGGTTTTTCTGATCAATATTCCGATTGGAATATTCGGCTTCATCTATGCCGGACGATTACTCCGCCTGTTAAAACCAGATCATCCCGAATCGCGAATTGATCTGGTCGGAGCGATTTTTCAAATAATCGGTATTGTCTGCCTTTTACTTTTTTTCAATCGATTGTACCATCCCAACTGGACACCGGAGATGTTGTTGTTGGTCATCGGTCTGGCTATTGCCGGAATAGCCGGTTTTTTCTGGCGGGAAACTCATACCGAAAACCCACTTTTGGGCTTGTCGATCTTTACTCATCGTCAATTCAGTATCGCCATCACGACTTCGTTGTTGGTTTTTATCTGTACCTCCTCGGGCCTGGTTCTGATTCCTTTTTATCTTGAGGAACTTCTACATCTGTTGCCTCGCCAGGTCGGCCTGGTACTGGTTACTATCCCGATTTGTACTTTGATCGTGGCTCCGATCGCCGGAAGGGTCTCCGATGCTGTCGGGTATCGTTTCCTGACGACCGCGGGATTAATAGTATTTATCTTCGGTGTATTCTGGACAGCGACCCTTGACGTCGATTCAAGTCGTTTCGATGTTGTCCAGCGATTGATTTTGATCGGCATCGGTCTGGGGATTTTTCAAACCCCGAATTCATCGGCAATGATGTCCTCTGTTCCCAGAAAAAATGTTGGAATCGCTTCGGGGTTGCTGGCCGTGGCCCGCAATCTTGGATTGGCCACAGGCGTGGCCGTTTCGACGGCGATGTTTACCTCTCGGCGCAATCTATATGGCGAAGTAATGTCGTCGTCAGCATCTTTCGAAAACGCTTTCCAATGGGTGGTCGCGGCTGTCGGTTGTCTGGCAATTGTGGCCGTAATTATTTCCATTCTGCGTCAGAATCGGCCCGAGAAATTTGTCTGATTTCGTCGGATTTGATGCGGCCTGATTCCATATACCTGCAAATGAAATGATCCACTTATAGCAGTTAACGCTTGACAGATTAGATTTGATATATATATTGGATTTTCCAAAGGCGTGGGGCCGTAGTTCAGTTTGGGAGAACGCATGACTGGCAGTCATGAGGTCAGGGGTTCGATCCCCCTCGGCTCCACCAAAGATTTGACAGCAAACCCCGGCAACCCACCCCGCCGGGGTTTTTGCTTGACCGTTCCAATGGCAAATCCTATCGGTCGATCGACGTAATTCGATATGGCCTTGTGATTTATCCGAAATATATTAATTTTTTCGACTATATTTTTGTTGATTTTTTATACAGTTGTGCCGATTATATCTTTATGTCAACAGAAACTCTGAAGCATTTTAAATATGAAATCGCTCTCGGCGAGGCGTTCCCTATGCCCAAACCGCCGATCGATTTTTATCCCAATGAACAATATTCCGCCCAGCAATACCTGAATATGATCTGCAAGGTAAAGGTTGGATCGCTGGGTAAACGGGACGGTAAATGGGAATTCGGCGGCGAAGTACCCGAAGGTGTCAAGCTCAGTTCGCGGCCCGATATAATACAGATTTTTGATTTTGCCGCAGAGTTGAATATTATCGAACCGAAACCGCCCGAAGGTTCCGATCCGAGTCAGGCGGGTGTTTTTATTCCCTATCAGTTATCCCAATCTTACTGGGACCGTTTCGACAAATTCTCGGGGTGACGGAGTCACTCTTTGGCTGTCGCCCGGATGACCAGGTTAATTGCTTCAGAATCTAAGTCTTTCAATTAAGCTAAACACCGAAGCCCCAAACAGGATAAAATTGGTATGGTATAAATTATTTACTTGACAAGAAATAAGGTATTATGTATCATAAATTATAATGCCGTGAGGTAGATCGAAAGGGGGACTGGAATGGCCAACAAGTTGTCCAAGATCGCCCTGTTTTTGACTTCGTATATACCACTCATGATCATCATCTCGATTCAATGTAACTTCAAGCCGCTTTATCTGAATGTGATCATTGCGACCCTGGCTGGGTTTTCAATTCTGATCGTCGCCCTCTTTTTCATTTTCTCTCGAAAAATCTCCGCCGTGGATTTGCCTGTAACTTCCGTTGCCAACAAGGATGCCGACGCTTTGGGATATATTGTTACATATTTGGTGCCTTATCTGGGGATGGAATTGGCCGATACGCGTAATCTCATTTCGGTGGCAATAGTTATTTTGACGCTTATGGCCATTTATGTCAACTCCAACATGATTTTCGTGAATCCGGTCGTGAATTTAATGGGCTACCATATTTTTGAGATAACTGACAATGAAGAAAATTTCTATTTGTTGCTATCCCGGCGTCGGCGAATTCAAGATGGTGAAGAAATTAAAGTGGCTCGTTTAGGCGGTGCCGTAGTGATGGAGAAGTGTTATGGCGGCCAAACAGATATTTGAGCGTTTCATTGGCTCTTTCGTTGACAAAAAACGTGTTGGCTCGATGGTAATGATGTTTGGTTCCAGGCGCAATGGCGAGCCTGTTTACCAGCATGTCAATATTGACGAGCAGGTTCAAGAACCGATGCTGGCCTTAATCTCATCCGGCCTGAAGCGCCAATCCCCATACCGATGTAAAAAGCGCGGATATGTAAGATACTCACCCGGTTACAAACCGGACAACCACGAATTACTTTACGTTAACAAGAGGATGAAAACCAGGTATGCTTGTGTTACTGAAATTATTGACAAAGTCTCCTCGCCAATACATCTGCCGCTTTATAGAAGGTCAAAGAAGTTCATTTCCAAAATGTTTTGCGTTGTTTATAGGCTGGAGTTTAGTAAAAATGATGTGGCCTATATTGTCAATCGTTACAATAAAGGCCGGGAACTGCAGACCAGCAAAATTATGGGCATTTGGAAACGCGGTAGAGTATATGACATTATGAACAAAAGCATATACTTTATCGGCGATGAGATCGATGCTATCTGCTATAGAAACCACCTTTTCTTTAAGAGCGAATATAACTATCAATTACTATTTGAATCGATGTCGGACGATATTCGCAAACTCCCTGCTGTGTCGGTAGATTTACACCATCTTCTTATTGATCCCAAAAGTTTCCTTAAAGCCTGTAACGAAGACGCCGTGCTGAAAAGAAAGCTGGCCCGATTAAAATATAATAAAAGGCTTACCGATCTGAAAGTCGATGGTGTCAAGAAGATATACGAAGCGCTCAAGGGTAAGGGGACACTCGGCCTTCACGGCCCTAAAAAGACAAGGCGGATTGACCACAATCTTTCCACTATAAAAGATCCAAAAGACATAGGTTCCCGCTTGCCGGCCGATATCGGTGTTCTATTAAAGATATTCAATGATGATTTTCTTGAATCGGACTTAACCGAAATTACCTACGAAGCCAATTCGAAAAAAATTGTGTTACGCAAGAAATGATGAATTGGTTTTGGCTTAAGCAGGGTGGCCAGCGTCTTCAATATGCGGGGAAATGTCCCTGCTTTACAGCACAATAATCTTCCCACGGCTAAAGCCGTGGGGCACCCACACTCGTGTGTTTTTTGCTGTCGCGTGGATGATCGGAATAACTACTTCGGAATTTTAATCTTTCAATAAACCCGATAAAAAAATATTGGCGGGGTGGCCCATCATTTATATGGGTTTTCTATATCAACTTGTATTCATGTTCCAGGATTGAATAACATAGGAGATCGGTGAACCTTTCTCCAATAATGATCGTTTCACGCATAATCCCCTCTTGCATAAATCCAGCCTTCTTTAGAAGCCGTTCCGAGCGGTCATTACCCCTGGCGGTGACAGCCCAAACGCGGTGCATATGAAGAGTGTCAAAGGCATACTCCAACATCGTCATCAATACTGATTTACCTATACCTTTGCCCCAATAGTCACTTTCGCCGATTACCAATACCAGTTCGCACTTGCGGTTCTTCTCGTCTATTGACTCCACCCCAGCATAGCCAATAGTCTGACCATCCTCAATAATGACCTTTAACCAGATTTTAGGATTGGCTTTGAGTTTATGGAACCAGGCCTCGGCTTCTTCTCTCAATTGCATTCGATTTGACAAATGGCGAGTGACGACGGGATCATTCCTCCAGCGAACGAGTGAATCCAAATCCTCCATAGTCAAATCGCGGAATTTCATAATAATTATTATCCCAACGAGCCGACGACTTTTTCTACTTCTTCCAAAATCTCACACGATTTGACCAGTTCTTTCATCTTCGTGTGATCGGGATAAAGCGGCCGGTCGATATCGAGGAAATCGACATATTTGCGAATGATCTCTTTGGCTTTGGTCACGCCTTTGCCGAAATTGTACTCACGGAAATCAAGCGCCTGAGCCGCGGCCATTAGTTCGATCCCCAAGATGCCATAGGCATTATCTAATATCTGAAAATTCTTGATAGCCGTGTTCATGCCCATTGACACAAAATCCTCTTGATCGGCGGCGGCCGGAATCGATTGAATCGAGGCTGGGGTGGAAAGGATACGCTGTTCGACGATCTGCATGTCGGCCGTGTATTGGCTGAGCATCATTCCCGAAAACATCCCGGCGCCTTTGGTCAAAAATGGCGGCAGACCGACCGAGAGGGCGGGGTTATTGAGCCGGTTCATGCGTCTTTCGGACATAACGCTGACCATGGTGATACAGGCTCCGGCCATATCCATCGGGACGGCCACCGGTGTGCCCTGAAAATTGGCTCCGGATATCTGTAGGTCTTCATCGGGGAAGAAAATCGGATTGTCGCCGACACCATTGAGTTCGATTTCCACCTGTGTGCGGCCATAAGCCAGAGCATCATGGACCGAACCGATGACCTGCGGCGTGGAGCGCATCGAATAGGCATCCTGAACCTTGCATTTGACCTTGTTTTCGGCCAGATCGCCGCCGGCAACCATTTTGCGGATAGATTCGGCGCTTCGGACGGCGCCTTTGAAACCGCGTATTTCGTGCAGTTTGGCGCTGTACGGTTTCATGTTGGCCTTAAGTGCTTCCAACGACATGGCCGCTGCGATTTCGGCCTGTTTCAGCCAGTTCATGGCATCATGTAGAAAAATTGCACTCATGGCCGTCAGCAGATTCGAGCCGTTGATAACAGCCAGACCATCGCGAGCCTGAAGTCCGGGTACGGGAATACCAGCCCGGTCAAGAGCTTCTTTACCTTCCAGCAGTTCGCCTTTATAATAAGCCTGACCTTCGCCCATCATTAAAAGCGCAATCTGTGACATGGGGGCCAGATCACCGCAGGCTCCGACCGATCCTTTTTGACAGACAAAAGGGCTGACGCCCTTATTGAGCATATCCACCAATGTCTGAGTGATTTCCAGCCTGACGCCGGAATTACCGTGAGCATGGACGTTGATCCGAGCGGTCATAGCTCCGCGAACATATTCCAACGGAGCCGGATCGCCGATTCCGGCGGAATGGTTGTATATTAAATATTTCTGAAAGTCTTTGACCTGGTCGTCATTAAGAACGACTTCTGAAAACTCGCCGATGCCGGTGTTGACGCCGTACATGATTTCATGCGCCTCGATTTTCTTCTCCAGCATGGCCCGGCATTTATTTATGCGTTCGACCGCCTTAGGAGCGAGTTGTACTTTCTCATTGCCGCGGGAAACGGCCACGATTTTCTCTATTGTCAGACCTGATCCGTCGAGTATTACTGCCATCTTAAATCCATCCTCGTGGTTGACAGCCGGTTCATTTCCGGCCGAACATATAGCAATCCCCTTTATATTAATGTCTTTTTTCCGATTTGACAACCCATGACCGGGAAATTTATAGTCGGCTGACAACACGGTTTTTGCTTTCGACGACTAATTGTTTCGGGAACAAACGTAATTTCTCCCGGTTTATCTCTTAATAAACACAAAAACCAGTGAAATGCAGGCGATTAGCCCAGAAATCTCTTGCTATCCTGTAAAAAGATATTATGTTAGCCGGCTCGTTCCCGAAAGGAACAATATGGAGTTGTAAATAACGCCGCAAGGCGTTTGTAATATAGAGATTGAGAGAAGGAAGTATGGATAAGTCAACGGTACAGAAAATCAGAAATATCGGCATTGTCGCTCATATCGACGCCGGCAAAACGACCACGACCGAAAGAATCCTATTCTTTACCGGCATGATTCATAAACTGGGTGAGGTTCATGACGGCCAGGCAGTGATGGATTTCATGAAGCAGGAGCAGGATAGAGGCATTACTATCTCCTCAGCGGCTATTTCAACCGAATGGCAGAAGCATCAGATAAATATAATCGACACCCCGGGCCATATCGACTTCACACTTGAGGTCGAACGGTCTTTACGGGTTCTTGACGGTATTGCCATGGTTTTTTGCGCCGTGGGCGGCGTCGAACCTCAAAGCGAAACTGTCTGGCATCAGGCCGATCGTTACAAAGTCCCCCGGATCGCTTTCGTTAACAAGATGGACCGGCAGGGGGCCGACCTTTTTCAAACTATCGAAGCAATGAATGATATGCTGGGTGCCAACGCCGTTGCCTTTCAGTTGCCGATCGGCAGTGAGGAATCGTTTGAGGGGATAATCGACCTGGTGACTATGACTACCACCAAATACGACGGTCTGGAACGAGTGGAAGCCGAAATCCCCGAAGATATGAAGGCTCAGGCTGAGGAAATGCGCGACACCCTGATCTCTCGGCTGGCTGAATTCGACGATGATCTGATGGAAAAATATCTTGAGGAAAAGGAAATCACCGTCGAGGATGTAAAGATTGCGGCTCGACAGGCGGTTCTGGGTATTTGTATTACTCCCGTTTTCTGTGGTTCGGCCTTTAAGAACAAAGGCATACAGCTTCTGCTGGATGCTGTTGTGGATTATCTGCCTTCGCCGATAGATCGCGGACTGGTGCGAGGTATCGGGGTTGACGATCCGGAAAAGACGATTTCGCGCCGGCCGTCAATCAGCCAGCCTTTTTCTGCTCTGGCTTTCAAAATCATCAACGATAACTTTGTTGGCCAGCAGACTTTTATCCGCGTCTATTCCGGTGAGTTGAAAAGTGGCAGTTATATCTACAACCCGGTCAAGCGCAAGCGGGAGAGAATTGGTCGGATATTACGTATCCGGGCCGGGGCTCGCAAGGACATCGATGTTCTCAGAGCCGGCGATATTGCTGCTCTGATCGGGCTGAAATACACGACTACCGGCGACACGCTTTGCGACGAAAACGAACAGATCCTTCTGGAGAGTATTCATTATCCCGAAACGGTTCTGGATTTGCGTATCGAACCGGCTGATCAAAAAGACCGAGATCGGCTGGGGATGGCCCTGAGCAGAATTGCTCTGGAAGACCCATCCTTCAAAGCCCGTTTCGATGATGAAACCGAAGAGACGGTAATCTCGGGAATGGGTGAACTTCATCTGGAAGTATTGGTGGATCGGCTGCGTGGCGAGCACAATGTCGATGTGATCGTCGGCGAACCGGCGGTTGCCTTTCGTGAAGCTATTACCCGCGAAGTCCGCCATGATTACAAATATAAGAAACAGACCGGGGGCAAAGGTCAGTTCGCCCGGATCATTTTCCGTCTCGAACCCAATCCCGGTGGTGGCATAGAATTTGTCAATAATGTCAAGGGTGGAAACATTCCCCGAGAATATATCCCCTCGGTGGGAAAAGGATTTCGGCAGATGGTCGAAGAGGGTTTGCTGGCCGGATTTCCAATGGTCGATGTCAAATTTGTACTTATCGACGGCGATTTTCATGAGGTCGATTCCAGCGAAATGGCTTTCCGCATCTGCACCATACAAGCTCTGAAAGAGGTTTTCCGCAAAACCGCTCCGCGCCTTCTGGAGCCGATGATGAAAATTGAAATCAACACTCCCGATGTTTATATGGGCGATGTCATCAGTGATATCAATCGCCGGCGCGGTAAAATCGGCGGGATGCGCCGTCATCGTAAAGGGTCGCAGAAATTGAACGGGTCGGTGCCGTTGTTGGAAATGTTCGGCTATGCCTCAGCGCTGCGAACCATCTCTTCCGGCCGGGCCAACTATTCGATGGAATTTCTCAAGTACGAACCTCTGCCGGCCTCACTTCAGGAAGAAATCGTCAACCAACAACTGGAAAAGCGTAAAGCTGGATGATTGATCGGGATTTGACTAATACTACAAAATAGTATATATTGAACCGATGATTGATGAACGTTCAATTCTTATCGCTTTCGATACCGAAACCACGGGACTTTCGGCCGCCGACGGACGGGTGGTGGAAATTGCCGCCCTCAAATTCGATATACAGGGAAATATCCTGGGCGAGTATTCCGAGCTGGTCAATCCGGGCATAGAAATTCCGCCCCGGGCTATGGCCGTGCATCACATAACCGATGAAATGGTGGCGGATATGCCGCCGATTAACGAAGTCCTGCCGCGGTTTTTAAATTTCATCGAAAGTAGTGAAACGATCCTGATTGCCCAGAACTCTCAGTTCGATATCGGCTTTATTAATCAGGAAGCTCTGCGCAACGATGCCAGGCTGCCCCGAAATATTATCCTTGATCAAATTAACCTGACTCGCAAGGTCTTTCCCGGACTGCCGACCTATTCGTTAGAAAACGTTTGCCGAAGATTCAACCTGGTCGGCGATCAGACTCATCGGGCGATGGATGATTCGATTCTGGTAATGAAGTTGTTTCTTCACTGCCTCAGCCATATTGGGGACCTCTCTGAAGCTTTGAAGATTATAAACAGCCTTTATCACTACAGTTTCGGGGGGCCTATAATCGTAAAAACCGATGAGGCGATTATGACCCTCATCAATCAGGCTTTGGAAAAAAGTGAAACACTGGAGATTGTCTATCTCGGTGGATCGATGAAAGGCCGGCCACGGCTGATTACTCCAACGGTTATGTATAATCGGGATGGGGTAGGGTATTTG
>JAAEQF010000951.1 GCA_024231695.1 FCB group bacterium | reverse complement strand
GGCCCCTCCACGCATGCGTGCTGCACCCCCGCAGTAGCCAAAATTGTGTCGCTAGCCTTACTACCATTATTGCACTACGACCAGGTGTGGGCGGACGTGGCGGTTGAGGAATCCACACTTGGCTGTACCGTTGCACCATAACCATGGTGCTTTTGAAGCCGCTAAGAAAGTAGCGGCTTTCCCTCCACCGCAGCATTTTTTAGGCATTTTGCGGCGCTGCGGCCCCTCCACGCATGCGTGCTGCACCCCCGCAGTAGGCAAAATTATGTCGCTAGGCTTACTACCATTGCCGAATACCATTTTGCACTACGACCAGGCGTGCGCGGACGTGGCGGTTGAGGAACGCACACTTAGCTGTACCGTTGCACCATAACCATATGGTGCTTTTGAAGCCGCTAAGAACGTAGTGGCTTTCCCTCCGCCGCAGCACTTTTTCGACCTTTTGCGGCGTTGCGGCCCCTCCACGCATGCGTGCTGCTCACCCGCAGTAGCCAAGGACATTCGATTCGTCCTGACTGAAGGACTCGCGGACGGCCGAGGAGTCCGGAAGGACTAGACTGGGCGGCCGCTTCAGGATACCACATTTTGCCAAGTTCCGATTTTTCTAGGCTTATTTAATCTTACTTTCT
>JAAEQF010000950.1 GCA_024231695.1 FCB group bacterium | reverse complement strand
CCCGTACATCGTGAAAACGCTACAAGCCGAAGGATTTGGCGCTGATTGCAGCTCGCTACCCGAACTCCTGATGGCCGAGAAGGTAGGTATAACCGGCGAACAGATTATGTTCACCTCAAACGACACCCCGGCCGAGGAATTACAGAAAGCCAAAGAACTTGGAGGGATCATCAATCTGGATGATATCTCGCACATTCCATTCCTTGAGGCAAATGCGGGAATTCCCGAACTGGTTTGTTTGCGATACAATCCTGGTCCGCTAAAGGAAGGCAACGTTATCATCGGGAAACCGGAGGAAGCCAAGTACGGCTTCACTCGCGAGCAGCTCTTTGAGGGCTATGGTATGCTTCGCGATAAAGGCGCGAAACGATTCGGCATTCATACAATGGTAGCTTCTAATGAGCTGGAGGCAGCTTATTTTGTGGAGACAGCGGAGATACTGTTCAATCTTGTCGCCGATATCTCGCAAGAGTTAGGCATTCGGTTTGAGTTTGCCAATATCGGCGGAGGCATCGGGATTCCTTATCGACCTGACCAAAGCTGGGTTGATATGAATGTGGTCAGCAAAGGAATCAAAGACCGATATGAAAGCATAATCGCCGCCAATGGACTGGCACCACTCGATGTTTTTATGGAGTGCGGCCGCATGATCACCGGACCTTACGGGTATCTGGTATCACGGGTTCGGCATATCAAAAAGACCTACAAGAAATTCGCTGGACTCGATGCCTCTATGGCTAATTTAATGCGCCCAGCTATCTACGGGGCTTATCACCATATCACAGTTTTAGGCAAAGAGAACGCACCGCACAATACAGTCTATGACGTTACGGGATCGCTCTGCGAGAACAACGATAAATTTGCCATTGATCGAAGCTTACCAGAGCTCGAACCAAATGATCTGGTAGTCATCCACGATGCTGGCGCCCACGGACATGCGATGGGATTCAACTACAACGGCAAGCTTCGATCCGCCGAGCTCATGTTGAGGGAGGACGGTGAGGTAGTGCAAATACGTAGGGCAGAGACGGTTGACGATTATTTTGCCACCCTTGATTTCGAGGGACTGTCAAAGTTCAACGTATAATCATAACTGAAAAAGTAGACCGAGAAGGGCAGGTTGGCCAAATCAGGCAGCCTGCCTTTTTTTGATCGTGATATAATAACCAATACTGGAATGAGCAAATGAAACGTTCAGATTTTTCCCAAATCGCTGGCAGATATGAAAAGACTTCACTGGTGCAGAATTCCGCCAGCGATGAACTTTTTAATTTGCTTCGACTCAAAGAAATCGATGACGTTTTGGACCTCGGATGTGGCACCGGTCATCTCACAAAGAGGAGCCGAGAGATGACTAAAGGCAACATAGTGGGGAT
>JAAEQF010000949.1 GCA_024231695.1 FCB group bacterium | reverse complement strand
GTCCTACCCATAATGTTTTTACAGGTATCGAGAATCAGTTCGATATCGCCGGGTCGGCCATCGCCGTTTTCAATCCGGTTAATGAGTTGTTTGAGCCAGCCGGTGCCTTCCCGGCAGGGTGTACATTTGCCGCAGGACTCATGCTGGTAGAAATTTATCAGTTTCATGGCCACCCAGACCATACAGGCCCGTTCGTCGATGACGATGATGGCCCCGGAGCCAAGCATCGAACCGGCTTCGACTATCGATTCGTAATCGAGTTTGGTGTCGAGCTGGTCGGGCATCAAAAGCGGCGTCGATGAACCGCCGGGGATAATCGCCTTGAGCTTGTGGCCGTTTTCTATGCCGCCGCCGAGATCGTTTATCACATAGGAAAGCGGCGTGCCCAGATCGACCTCGTAGTTGCCCGGTTTGTTGACGTTTCCAGACAACGAGAAAAGTTTGGTTCCGGGTGATTTTTCGGTGCCGTGCGAGCGATACCAGTCCACGCCGTTGTTGATAATACCCGGCAGACTGGCCAGAGTCTCGACATTGTTAACCACTGTCGGACAGTGATAAAGTCCCTCAATTGCCGGGAAAGGCGGGCGAATACGGGACATCCCACGGTCGCCTTCCAGCGACGATAACAGGGCCGTTTCCTCGCCGCAGATATAGGCTCCGCCGCCGGTATGGACGATAATATCGAGATCGTAATCGGTGCCGAAAATTTTCCTGCCCAGAAAGCCCTTTTCATACGCTTCGTTGACGGCCGCTTCCATCCGCGCCGCCGGGAACATGAATTCGCCCCGAATATAAATAAAGGCGTGATGGGCTTTGATGGCAAAAGAAGCGATCATCATGCCTTCGAGTATCAGATGGGGATCGCCTTCCATGAGGACGCGGTCTTTACAGGTACCCGGTTCCGATTCGTCGGCGTTACAGCAGAGGTAGGTCGGTTTAGGGCCGTCTTTGGGAACGAAACTCCATTTGAGACCGGCCGGGAACCCGGCGCCGCCTCGTCCGCGGACGCCCGATTTCTTGACCTCTTCGATCAGATCGTCCGCCGAATATTCGGCCAGTACTTTCCGAATAGCCTGATAGCCGCCGTTTTTGACAAAGGTGTCAATCCGGTACTGCTCCGGCTCATCAATATATCTGGTCAGAACTTTTTCCATGCTACCTGCTATCCTGCTCGGCCTGAGCACGCAAATCGGTCAAAATCTTGTCGATCTTTTCGCGGGTCAAATCTTCGTAATAAGTATCGTCTATTTGAAACATCGGGCCCGCTGAACAACCACCCAGACATTCCACCGAAATCAGGGTGAACATGTTGTCCGGGGTCGTTTCGCCCAGCTTGATGTCCAATTTGCTTTCGATATAAGTGATCATATTGTCGGCGCCGCGCAATGAACAGGAAATATTATGGCAGACCTGAATCAGGTAGCGGCCGACTTCCTGCTTGGGGAACATTGTATAAAAAGTAGCGGCTTCCATGATTTCCACATAAGGAACTTTGATAACCCGGGCCAGCTCTCGATATATTGCGGGAGTAAGGTAACCGACCTGCTTGTAGGCCGCGGTTAGAGCGGGCAGTACAGCCGACCTATGCGACGGATAACGTTCCATTCGCGTTTTGATTTCCCGGATGGTGGCTTCTTTTAAAATCATCGATCCACCTCACCCAGTACAATATCAATCGAACCGATACAGGTAATCGCGTCGGCAACCAGACGTCCGACGACCATCGGCGCCAGAGCCTGTAGATTTATAAATGACGGCGGGCGCACACGCATCCGGTAAGGTTTGTTGGAGCCGTCAGATGCAATATAAAAGCCCAATTCGCCTTTGGGCGATTCAATCGCCTGATAAAATGATCCGGCCGGGACTTTAAAGCCATCGGTGATAATTTTGAAATGATAAATCAACGCTTCCATCTTGGTCAAGACGTCCTGCTTGGGCGGCAAAACCACGCCGGGCACGTCGGCCATGTAGGGCCCTTCCGGCATGCCATCAATAGCCTGACGCATAATTCGCTGCGATTGCCGCATCTCCTCAAGGCGAATCAGGTAACGATCATAACAGTCGCCGTTTTTACCAACCGGGATGTCGAAATCAAATTTATCATAACCGGAATAAGGATGGGCTTTTCGAACATCGTATTTGATGCCGGTGGAACGAAGAACCGGCCCGGTCAGGGACAGATCGATCGCCTGTTCGGGGGTCAACGTACCGACGCCAGTGAGGCGATTGATCCAGATGCGGTTATTAGTAAGCAGATCCTCATATTCGTTTATTTTACCGGGTAACACTTTCAGGAGATGATTGATTTTCTTGTTCAATTCGGGCGGCAGGTCATAGGCCAGGCCGCCAATGCGGAAATAGGTGGACATCATCCGTTGACCGGATACGGTCTCATAGATATCCATGATCATTTCCCGCTCGCGGAAAGTATAGAGCAGCATCGACATGGCTCCGACATCGAGGGCATGCGTCCCCAGCCAGACCAGGTGATTGTTGAGCCGGGTTAATTCGGTCAACAAAACGCGGGCCCACTCAACCTTCGGCGGAACTTCTATCCCCAGAAGCTTTTCGACAGCAAGGACATAACCAAGGTTATTGGACATCGGCGCCAGATAATCCATGCGATCAGTCAGGGGAATGACTTTATAATAAAGTTTATCCTCGGCCGTTTTTTCGATACCGGTGTGAAGATAGCCCAGATGCGGTGTGGCCTTGACGATGGTTTCGCCGTCGAGTTCGAGCAATACCCGCAATACGCCATGTGTAGCCGGATGCTGAGGCCCCATATTCAGGGTCATTGTTTTGGCGGTCGTGGCGCTCATTTGATCAACTCCGGCGGATTGTCCTTGTTGTGGCTGAATTGCGGCGCTTCATAAGTAAGCGGGAAATCCTTGCGATGAGGCCAGCCTTCAAGATCCTCGGCCGTAATTATCCGGCGCAGGTCGGGATGACCTTCGAATTCGACGCCCAGCATGTCATAGACTTCGCGCTCCAACCAGTCGGCTCCGGAAAAGACAGATTGCACTGATGGGATCGAAGGCTTCTCTGAATCCGGGATAGTCGTTCGGATCAAAACCCGTTGGTTTTTATTGATTGAATAGAAATTATAGACAAGTTCAAAACGCATTTCGGGACAGTCGATCCAATCGACACCGCAGATATCGCTGAGCAGTGTAAAGTCAGCGTCTTCTTTCATAAAACGCGCCAGGTCGAGAATAATATCGGAGCTGATGTACACCGACATCTGACCGGCAAAAGATCCGTGGCCGGATACCTTATCGCCAAAGCGGTCGGTCAGAGCCTGAAGCAGTTCCTGTTGTTGCGATGTCAGTTCAGCTTGTTCCATTTTTCACAAAATCTATTTTTAAAAAAACAGAGTCCCGGCTCAGGCGGACAGACGCTGAGACGATTTGTCCTTTTTATCCTTGATCGATTCCTTCATTACTTTGTCATGCAGTCGCATAATGCCGTCAATCAACTGCTCGGGGCGCGGCGGGCAACCGGGAATATAAATATCGACCGGGATAATCCGGTCAACGCCCTGCAATAAGGCGTAGTTGTTAAATACTCCTCCGCAGGAAGCGCAAGCACCCATGGAAATCACCCACTTGGGATTGGGCATCTGGTCGTAGAGACGTTTTACCACCGGAGCCATTTTATGAGAAACTCTTCCGGCCACGATCATCAAATCAGCCTGGCGGGGCGAGGGACGCATAACTTCCATCCCAAAACGGGACAAATCGTAATGCGGGGCAAACGTGGAGATCATTTCGATAGCGCAACAGGCCAAACCGAATCCAAAAGGCCACATCGACGATTTGCGCGACCAATTGACCAGAAAATCTACCGTGGTCAGGATTATTGAATCAGGAATTTTCTCTTCTAATCCCATTCCAACGCTCCCGCCCGAATAACGTAAATGTATCCAATCAGCAAAATGGCGATAAAGACGGCCATTTCAATCAGTCCAAAAAGAGCCAGCTCTTTGTATATAACCGCCCAGGGATAAAGAAAGACCACTTCTATATCGAAAATGATAAAGAGAACGGCCACCATATAGA
Source organism: FCB group bacterium (assembly GCA_024231695.1). GTDB lineage: Bacteria > Zixibacteria > MSB-5A5 > GN15 > JAAZOE01 > JAAEQF01. The sequence goes on along the minus strand of JAAEQF010000949.1, from coordinate 5,379 downwards.
ATTTAATTGAAAATCGTTCCCGGGTATCACCGATCGGCGGCATTCCGCTTTCATACGGTTCATCCTTGACCCGGTTCTTGGTTTTCCTTCCAAAAAAGAGAGAAAGACTCAAAAGAACCAAGGCCACAAGTGTGACCAAAGTCACTAGAACGACTATAGGAAAAAACGTCTCAAACATTCTCGTACCCGTCAAATTATTGACCGCCATGTTAACTATATTATCCGCGTGTGTCAATAGAAAATTGCTTATTCCGAAATCGAGTCATTATTGTCACAATTGATTCTGAAAACCCAAGTCCGGCCCTATCTCTTTAAATAACAATATTTTACACCTGCGTATCTTGACTAGAAATAAATGACCGGGAATTGGAAAAGGGGATCGATATATCCGTTAATATGATTGCATGATCGGTTACGGGCAATTAAGCTTCGTTCACCCGGATGTGATTGGAAAAAATCCAGCCCTTCTTACCGCGATAAACCTCCGCGCGATAAACACCCGGTTCGGTAAGCCGGTGTGAAAACTCGCGGCCGGTTTGTTCGGCGACGACGAGGCCGTTGCCGATCAGGCGAATTCGGCCTTTGAGCGGCGCCGTGATGCGGGCTTCGGTTGTCCCGCCCAGAGTGATCTGATCTCCGCTGATAGCGGTATCTGAGGATCCGGCGATTTCAAAATGAAAATTTTCGGCTTCGCCCCAACGATAATTGGAGACGAAAGCACGGCAATCGCGGATGGCTCGATAAACCTGTTTTTTGGCCTCGGGCAAATCTTTGGAAAGCGGCCGGTCCAGAAGCAGATGCGTGCGGATCGATTTAAATTGCACTTTATAGGGAAAAATGGTCAGGCGTAAGGGTCCGGCCCGGTAGAGAAAACCATGCGCGTCAACCGAACCGATACCAGCCACGCGGCCCTGAGCACTCAATTCGTCCCATTTCCGCAAAATTCTCCGGGTCGGCGAACGGAGACATTTACGGGGAGAAAAAACCATCATAATCTGGTTGAAAAATTTGAGCAGTTCCGTCCACTCCGACATCTGATTCCAGATTTCCAGTCCGTTGAATCCCGTGACATCCCAGGCGGTCCATGGATAGGAACGAAAGCGGGCGTCCCGGCCGCGGATTTCGTCGGGGTGAGCCATGATCCCCAATGCACCCCTTTCGGCGGCGATGCGGACATAATCGGCCGGGCTCGATGCTGCCGGCAGAACTTTGTCGAGATCAAATATCAGATAATGATTACAGTCGTCGAGATCGTTGTGTTCGTAACCGATCAACACCAAAATATCGTCGTAATACCCCTCTTTTCCTTCATCGAACGATTGCAGCGTCATATGATCTGAAAAAAGGAGAAAATCGAGCCCCAGTTCATTGCCAATGGCGGCCACTTCATCATGCGTTTTGGTGCCATCCGAATCGAGAGTATGAATATGAATCACTCCCGTTGCGACCGTATATTTGTTATCCGTCACCATTATGCCATTATACCAATTTTAACTTCCATGTGAGTCAAATAATATATGGTAATTCATTGTGTGGTCTTCCCATCCGGTACTTTACGGAAAATATACAATCCGATGAGCATCATTAGGGCCAATGACAGAACGGCCAGTCGATAGGGCAATTTGAGGGCGGCCTCGCCCTCAAGTCCCAAAAGACCGCTCAGCGCTTTGCCCAAAAACATATCGCTGGAAAACAGGTAAACCACCGAACCCCAGACCAATGGCCCGACTATTGCGGCCGCCCGACCGGAAATTGAAAACAAGCCAAAGAATTCGCCCAGCTTTTCCGGCGGAGATAGTTTCATCAGGAGTGGTCGTGAGACGGCCCAGACGCCGCCCAGCAGAATTCCGACTATTGGGCCGCAAATCCAAAATACGATCGGCAGGCTGTTGAAAGCAAAAACCAGCAGTATTACTACCCAGCCGTAAATGATGGCCGAGAGTACTTTTTTGGGTGAAAAGCGGTCAGCCATGAGACCGAAAATATAGGCCCCGACCATGGCAAAAATCGTCGAGAGGATAAAAAAGGTCGTTCGCTCGGCATCGCCCATGCCCAGAACCCGTTCGGTAAAGACAGCCATGAAAATAATCACGGTGGCGATGGCGTCTTCGAAAAAATTATCAGCAATGAGAAAACGCAGAAGGCCGGGATACTTCTCGGTGGCCCGAATCGAGCGCCAGATGTCGCGATAGGCGGCTTTCAGACCCGAATCGGGACTGGACGCGTTGTTTTCAACGGGGACGATCGCCGGCATTTCGCGGACGAAGAGGAAAATCGGTACAGCGAAAATGGCATAATAAAACGCTGTCGGTAAAAAGGCCGCTGATTTACCGCCTTCGTCAAGAAAGGGTATTTCCAAGCCGAACAGATTACCGGTGACGAAAGGCAGAACCATAATCATCCCTACGACCGATCCGAAATACCCCAGCGATACACCGAAACCGGAAATTTTACCGACATTTTGGTCGTTGGAAACCGAAGAAAGAAGGGCATTATAGAAAACAATTCCGCCTTCGAAGAAGAAATTGGACAAACCAAAGAGAATCAGGATTAGATAAATGGCCGAGACCGGGGTCAACGAGAATCCGATAACCGATAGAACCGCTCCCCCGGTAAAAAACAGCAAAAAGGAAAGTTTGCGTTGTTTTCCCGTTGGACCGGGGCGATCGGAAAAATATCCGAAAGCAGGCATTAGTATCGCCGAAACCAGCATCGAGGCTGAAAAAGCGATGGAATAATGTAAATCTTTAAAGCCCAGATCGACCACCAGCCATCCGGCGAAATACAGCGAAAGGATATTCATCGAATAGATGGTGTTGGCGAAATCGTAAAGCGCCCAGGAGATTACGTCACGCCGAAAGATGTCTGATTTGCTTTTCACGATAAGACAGTATAGCTAAAACATATCAAAATATCAAACCAGGCATCGCCTGTTTTCGGTTCGGCAGGCGGAGCCTGTTTTTGTTTCGCTTACCTCACTAGTAGAAGTATTAGTTAAGATTGAACACGCGACAGCAGGCATTGCCTGTTTTTGGTTCGGCACGCTTCGCTGCCTCACAGGCATCGCCTGTTTTTGGTTCGGCAGGCGGAGCCTGTTTTTGTTTCGCTTACCTCACTAGTAGAAGTACTAATTAAGATTGAACACACGACAGCAGGCATCGCCTGTTTTTGGTTCGGCACGCTTCGCTGCCTCACAGGCATCGCCTGTTTTTGGTTCGGCAGGCGGAGCCTGTTTTTGTTTCGCTTACCTCACTAGTAGAAGTATTAGTTAAGATTGAACACACGACAGTAAAAATCCATGATGAATTCATGGTGGATTATTTTTTCGTTTCAGAAAACATCGAGGTCCTTGCCGGAGACAACCTCACCGTTATACCCTTCCCTTATTTCCGACAATAGCTCTTCGTCCGTGGCACCCCAGTAAAGCTGATGGTAAAGTATTAACAATGCTGGTTTTGCTCTTGAGGCAAGCTCGGCGAGTTCAAATGTCGAAGTATGGGAACTGGAATGATATTGCTTCCACACCGGTGATCTTTTCTCAAAATTAACTGCCGAGTAAACTTCGTGAATCAGAACGTCACAGCCATCGCACTTTTCCACGATGCTTTCTGACGGTACTGCGTCTCCGGAGATCACAATTTTTCGATCCGGAGTAGTAAAGATAAAGCCATACGCCTCTGGCCATGAGCCATGTTTCACAGCGAGGGCCTCGACCGTAACATTGGTGTCCTGATAGATAATTCCAGGCTTGATATCGTGCGTGTTGACCCGGTAGCCTGAATCATTGATCGGCTCCAGGCCGTCGAGACGGACCCTGATATCCTGTTCGTAGGCCGCAAGAATATGCTCGGTCATTTCGCCGATTCCCTCCGGACCGTAAACCTCAAGCGGTTCATCACGACCCAATACCCACGGTGTCAAGATAAGATCAGAGTAACCCGCGGTGTGATCGGAATGAAGATGCGTGACAAACAGCCTTTTCAGATTTTCGACTTTCAAGCCAGCGACACCTGATTCAAAAGCTGCGGCCGCACGCCGCACAATTCCGGGGCCGCAGTCGACCAGGTACGGCGTATCGTTGACAACAATGGCGACCGCCGGACCGGATCGTTCCGGATCAGCGTTGGGGGTTCCGGTCCCCAAAAGGACTATCTTGGTCACGCCCTGACCTCCCGATTTTGAAATTGAGTCGTCGTTTGCTATGCTCATACTCGAAAGAACAAGGAATACGGCCAAGATAAGCATTAGTTGCAGGCTTTGAGAGTGTTGTAATCGGAGCATTCTCTCTTTATAACTACGTTGCCACCTGTTATTTCTCATCCATCAAATCCGATAGCGTTATGGTGGAACCGATTTCGAGTTCAATGAAGTTATCGCCATAGGCATCCTTGAATATTTGACGCGGAATGTCGCCGGTGCAGTGGGTGGGGGCGACATATTTCACCGATAGATCCTGCAATTCTGAAATAATACCGTTAACTGCTTCCCTTGAGTGCTGGAGCAAATGAAAACCACCCATGACCAGCAGAATTTCTCCCTCCAACATCTCCCTGGCACATTTGACAATATTGACCACGCCCGGGTGAGCACACCCGGTTATCACTATCAAACCTCCGCGCGTTTGCAATACCAGGGCCTGTTCGGTGGCCCTGCCTTGCATTTCACCGGTGGTGAAAACATAGGGGCAGATTTCGACCGATTTGGAATTTTCAACGACTTTGCCGCCCAGGACTTTTACCTGCTCCTTCAATTCGGACGAAAAAGATTCCAGCAGAATTACCTGAGGTGACTGGCTTTCGGGGATAAGGCGACCCAGACCGCGGGTATGATCGGCATGGTCGTGTGAGATAACTACCAGTTCGATGATTTTCGGATCGATCCCAAGAGCTGCCATGTTGGCCATCAGACTATCACCCTGGTCACCGGCGTCGAAGAGTATAGTTTTCTGGGTGTTTCGGATAAGACAGGAAAAGCCCCACAATGTTATTTCGCCTTCAGGATGGGGGTAATTGTCATAAATGATATCAAGGCGCACGTCCTGCAACATCGCAGTATCCTCCACTTGGACTGAGTCTTTCATACTCATAGCCTGATCTGCAAGAAGGGGTTGGCAGATTACAACTGCGAACAGTATGGTCATTGACCCTATAGACAAAAGTGATTTTATCATCCTGCACCTCCTACTCCTATATTAGCAGCACGGTGATGTCGCCCAGTACAGCATGTTTTAGCTACTCCTGTTTTGTCGTCGTCAGATTCCATGTTCTCGCTCGTACTTCTCCATCAATGCCTTACCGCGCGGATGATCGCGGAGGGGATCGAATAACAGCAAAACCCGGAGCGTGTGGACTGTATATGGGGGCTCGATTGAAAACAAGT
>JAAEQF010000948.1 GCA_024231695.1 FCB group bacterium | reverse complement strand
TACAGGAGCGCGGGGCCTCGCGCCGCTCAGGGCGCGCGCCTCTCAGGGGGCTTGCCTGTGGGGTCGCGGCGGGCGCACCCCCATAGCTGCGCCAAGTGCGCGCCTCTGGTGCATGCACCAAAAGGTGGCACAGGGGCAACGCGCCGGCGCGCGCCCCAATACATGGCGCGCGCGCCCCCCGAAAGTGCGCGGGGCGCGCTGCCCCCGGAGGGTCGCAGGAGCGCGCGCTGAGGGCGTGGGGGGGGGCTGGCAGAGGGCCGCGGGTGTACCCGTCTCTCGGGGTTCGTGGGCCCCCGCTCCTACATGCTCGCACGCCCTTCGGGGCGCGCGCCTCAGGATGCGCCTGGTTTATAGGCTCGCGGGGGGAGCGCCGTACAGAAGCGCAGGCGTTTTCCTAAACGGCTACAAGCGCCCTCCAGGTGCGCGGGCCGTGCCTCCAGGCAGGCGCCTCGCTATGGGTGCGCGCCCCCGCGCCTCCTCGATGGGGGGGGCGCCACCGCCCTCCACAGCTCCCCCGGGCTCCCCGTAGGGGTACGGCCCCTCTATAGCCGCGCACGTGTAGGACGCGTAGCGGTGGGGTTCCAGCCACTGACCAGGATGGCGCCAAAAGCCAAAAAAAAAAGTGTCGCCCACCTGACGCCTGCTCCCCCGCCTTGTGTTCCTGGTGCCGGCAAAGGCGATTGGGCCAAAGCTGAACAGTACCCCGCTCGTCCGGTGGTGCAGCAAGAAACAACAGGGTCTTGCTCCAACCGTGGGGTGCCGTCGCCTCAGAGGGTGTAAAAGTAGCCTTGGCGCCACCGTGGGTGCGAGCTGGCACCGAATTGTAAACAAAGGGATCCGTGGTCCCCCGCCGTTGGCGCGCGTTATTTTTTTAAAAGTGC
>JAAEQF010000947.1 GCA_024231695.1 FCB group bacterium | reverse complement strand
TTTTTGGGCACTTTTTACCTTTGTAACGGCACTTTATGACAAAAAGCGCCCCAAACCAGAAAACCCCTGGGGCACGGGGGAGGTTGAGGGCAGTGCACCACGCCACCGCAGAAAGATCTGGTGGTGCCCACCCCCTGGACATGGTCAGTGGTCTCACCCTGGCCATAGCCCTGGTGGAGCCGGTAGGGCGTGTGGTTCACACTTTTTGGGTACTAACCTCATCGAACTCGTGGGTCAGCTGCGTCGCACCGGTTTTGGCAGGTTTTAGGTTCTTTTTGTCACAAAGTAGCGTTACAAAGGTAAAAAGTGCCCAAAAAGGGGGGTACCCCCTAAAAATGTACGTTTTTTTGAATGTACCAGCTGGCCTGACCACAGGACGTGCGCAATGACCTCGGGGGTGGTATTTGTCACTATCCGCCTCACGCCCATAGTGACAAATCGGGCACCGGAGCCGCAAATTGCGGGGGGCGGTATAAAATTTTCTGGTACATTCGAAAATAGGGGGGGGGTAGCCACACATAGCCCCCTTTAGTAGGCGCCGGGTTACTGCGCCCATATTTTACTAAGGCAGAGCCGAAATTTTACTAAAGGCGGAGCCTCTTTTTTTTCTTTTTTTTTCTGATTTTTCTGATTT
>JAAEQF010000946.1 GCA_024231695.1 FCB group bacterium | reverse complement strand
CCGAGCCCTGGCGTCGACGGCGGGTGCTCGGCCCGGCCTGGGAGGCGAACCTCGACGCGATTCTCGAAGACGGCCCCATCGACCTCGTGTGCTTCACCGGCGACGCCGCCGATTGGGGCAAACGCGACGAATTCGACGAGGCCGACGAGTTCCTCGCCGCCCTCCTCGATCGGCTCGACCTGCCGCGTGAGCGGCTCTTCGTCGTCCCCGGCAACCACGACGTCGACCGCTCCATCCATCCCGACCCCTGGGAGGCCCTGCGCCGGGCCGCTGACGAGGTCGACGAGCTGGACTTCGCACGCTGGATCGCCGGAGGCGACGCGCCGCGGGGCATCGAGTCGTCCTGGCGCGAGCGGGTGCTCGAGCGCCAGGCCGCCTGGCGTTCGTGGGTGGGCCTGGGTCTCGGCCGGCCGGAGCTCGTTCCGGCCACGGACTCCCAGGGGCTCGGTTACCGCGTCGTCGTGGAGCGACGGAGATTGCCGATCCATGTGGTCGGCCTCGACACCGCCTGGCTGTGCGGTGACGACGTCGACGCCGGCCGGCTGCGGGTCACCGACGAGCAGGTGATGCGCCTGCTCACCGGCGATGGGGGCGAGCCCCTGTCGGGTCTGCGCCTGGTGTTGATGCACCATCCGCTCCACGACCTCGCCGACGGCGACCGCGTGCGCGCGCTCCTCGCCGAGCACGCGGACCTGGTCTTGCGCGGTCATCTGCACGCCACCGAGCTCTCGACCTGGGCCGATCCGGACCGCTCGCTCCGTCAGCTCGCCGCCGGCTGCCTCTACGAGGGCGACCGCGCCGATCGCTGG
>JAAEQF010000945.1 GCA_024231695.1 FCB group bacterium | reverse complement strand
GCTTCCTTGGCTGGTTGCACCCGTGGAGAGCAATGCTCGATCCGACCCCGCTCCTGGCCCTCCGCGCTGAGTCCCCGATGAGCTCTCCCTGTGCCCGCCGGGATCTTGACGATTTTCCGCCCCCGCGACCCAAGCGACGCAGGCCATCTCCTCGACCGACGCCCTCACCGCCGCGCCAGCCGTCACCGAGCGGAATATCGTCAAGATCGGGCGCGGGACGGAGGTCTGGCCTGTCGGTCGGACCGCCTTCGGAGCCAGACACGCTCAGACGGGCTAGGGGCTGCTTCGCGCGCCCGCATGGGGGTCGGATCATGACGATTAATCTTTTTCGCGAGGCGCGAAAAAGGTCAATCGTCACGATCCGACCCCGCTCAGTGGCTGGCTGCTTCCTTGGCTGGTTGCACCCGTGGAGAGCAATGCTCGATCCGACCCCGCTCCTGGCCCTCCGCGCTGAGTCCCCGATGAGCTCTCCCTGTGCCCGCCGGGATCTTGACGATTTTCCG
>JAAEQF010000944.1 GCA_024231695.1 FCB group bacterium | reverse complement strand
GCAAAATAGTAAGGCTTGGAGGGCTGAAGGTTGTCGATGGTGTACTCGTATTCATAATAACGCTGGTAACCCTCGGCGGTGGTGTCGGTCAGATCATTAGGCGAGGCGTCGGGATAGATTTTATGTATCAGCCGAGGATCGGCCGGATCGGACTGATTCCATCCATGCGGAACAAAATAGTGATAGGTCCCTTGTTCGCGGTCGGTAAAATAAGTTTCTGCAGAATAATAATCATTCGGGTCGAAAGAGGAACCGTAGAGTTTTTCCAGACTGTCGCGGGTAATCGGTGCGCCGACTTGATTCCATTGCAACAGAACCAGGTCGAACTCGTACCTTTCGAAATTATCCAGATCATAGGCAGTCAGAAGCACAAAATCGGACAGCCGGTTCTCCTCGCCGTAATAAACACGATAACCCTCAAAGTCCCGCTGGCCGGTAAAATTGTCGATAAACCGTTCGGATTCCTGTCCGTTCCAGCGCAGGGTTATCTGACCGTACCCGGAACTGACTCTTACCGTCGGCGGTGGTGGTGGCGAAGCGCCGAGAAAATCGGGTACGCCGTCGCCGCGATAATAGGCTTTGGTCGAATCGATGGCCACGAAGGCTTCGGGGTCGCTGCTATCGGGATTGAATGTGGTGGTATCCTGCCAGGTGTAATTCCAGCAATAGACACCTGAATCGAGGTCGTTGTCGGTGTCAATTCCGGGATTGTCGTAGATCCATCCCGCCCAGCGAGCGTTAAGCCCCAGATCCTCGAAGCTGAGACGATCATAGAAGGCCTGCGGATTTTCGGGATCGAAAAAATTATCATAATCGTCCGGCAGAACATGAAAATCCTCGCCGGCCAGAAAAGCGACGGTGATCGGCAGAGTGTCGCCGGGGTTTACATCGAACGGCCCGAAAGACAGCAGGTAGCGAGTGTCGTAGCCGTCGGCGAAATCGGCGGCATACAGTTCATTGGGAGGCAGCAGATAGCCATCGGCGCCATGCGAAATGGAAGTGAACAATTGATCGTAATCGAATTCGGGATGCGACAGCATATAATATTTATTGCGGTCGCCGGTGGGAGTGCCCAGATGCGAGCCGAATTTGCGAAAAGGATCGTCAATGGAGCCGGTCATGCGAGGTCCAAAATCGAGAGCGGCGTTGGTGTTGGATACCCACCAGTTGAAACTGTAACTGAGGTCATCGTTGGGAGTTTGCAGAACCCGTACGCCGGTCACGGCCGTGGGCGAGGCGAAATGCCAGCGGCCATCGGGCGTCGGGTCGCCGTCGTTGTCGGCAATCCAGGCAATGTTGACCGTATCCTGCCAGACGAAATCCTTCAGGGAATCAAGTTCGAAACAGATGCCGCGCTGCATATCGACCGTTCGGCGGAACCCGCTGATATCATCGGTATGCCCATAAGACGCGATCGATTTATGATAGGCGACAGCATCGACATATATCCCCATATAGAGATCATCTATCGGCAACTGCCCGATATTGCTGATGTTGTATTCGAAAATGATAAAATCCTCGGTATAATCATAACTCCAGGCATAGCTTTTTTGATCGACGGAGATATTGATCGGCATATGCGGGCGGTTGTCGAACGGATCTTCGCCGGTCCAGGCTCCGGCCACAAAAGTATCGCTATAGGAACAGATAAAATCCTGTTCCGAGATGGCGTTTTCGTCGTAATCCGATCTGAATTTCAGATTGGAGCGAGTGATGATTTCTCCTGCTTCACCGGCTTCAGGGTATAGCTCGTTGATATCCAGCCAGCCGTCATGCCCCACCGAGACCAGTGTATCGCCGTTGACCACTGCGCCTATCCAGAGTGCCCCGGTATATAAGTATTCCATATTGGAATTGATCGGGTATTCGCAGGAAGGGGCAATTTCGCCATCCACCACGATATTACCGAATGATCCGGCGCCGAAAGTGCCGAAATTCGAGATGGTTAGGGCGATTTTACCGATGTTGTGAACTTTGAATTGAGTATTGGGTGTTTCCACCGCAGTCGGTTTGAACAGTTGGGCGCGAGTACTTGCGGTAAATTCTGCTTTGGCCACAACCGGTACATGAAAGGTGACGATCAGGCCGGCGATGAGGCAGGCACAAAGAATAAGCTTCGACAAACCGGGCTTGAAGCGCATCTATCTCCTTTTGGCCGGGACAAAATATATCCCGGCAGTAGCAAGAAGCGAATATAACACCTTTGGCCCCTGCTTACAATAGGCGGAAGAAAGAAAACTGTTGGTTGAGTATAATGGGATTTCAGGTGTGTCGGCGGGTAATAGCGACCTGATTATTCCCAATTTCATCTCACGGGCAGCAGGGTTCGATTGGTGGGTCACCATCCTTGAAGATGTAATTTATCAGGTAAACAGGGTCGCCGATATTGACCGCGTCATCGCCATTGGCATCGCTGACACATAGTGGATCGGAGGCTGGGCCGGATTTGAAAACATAATTGATAATGTACACTGGGTCACCGATATTGATCGCTCCGTCACCATTGGCATCTCCGCAAGCGGGATTGGCGCTGTTGAGAAGAATG
>JAAEQF010000943.1 GCA_024231695.1 FCB group bacterium | reverse complement strand
CGATCGCTTATCACCCGGATTGCAGGCGCCGCTAAACGTCGACTGATGGATCTCTTCAGAAATCTGCCGGACCTTCCTGCCACCTCTGCGGGCCGCATCATAGATGAACCCGTCAGTTGTCAATACATACATCGGCTTCGACACCAGACAGTAATCGCCCCCGTCGGCTTTGCCGGCCGCGGACCATCGGTTGTGAAGCCACCACTCAATGATTCGTCATCCACTGGAACGTCAGTCGCCGTGATGCGCCCGACACCCATTAGCTATACCGATACACATAGTTTTCGGTGGAGGAGTATTCCGCAAACTAGTCATCTACACCATTTTCCGCACCGACCCGATCGGTTAGCTGCGTGACAGGTGGCAACGGATAGAATTTCTGGTAGCGACAAGTAGGTTTTTATTGATTTCGCCACAAAGATTATGCGATAACAAAAACAGACTACCTCCTGTTAGATTATCGTCATGCCAGGAGATTTTGTCTTTATTCGCATCGCCCCGGCTGGACCATAATTCCAGCTGG
>JAAEQF010000942.1 GCA_024231695.1 FCB group bacterium | reverse complement strand
TATCCGCCGGAACGGGTGGCCTTCATGCTCGAGGACGCAGGGGTTCGGGTCCTTCTGACCCGGGATGCGGACGACCCCTCACCCCAACCCTCTCCCCTGGGGGGAGGATTGCGGAAACTCCTACTGTCATCTCCCAGGGGAGAGGGCGCCCCCACCCTCGCCGAAGAAGCCCCCTCCCTCGCCGGGGATGCCGGGGGGCCGGAGAACCTGGCTTATGTGATCTATACCTCGGGGTCGACGGGACGGCCCAAGGGAGTGGCGATCGCGCATCGCAGCGCGGTGGTGATGCTTCAATGGGCCCGGGAGGTCTTCTCCGCCGAAGAGCTCGCGGGGGTTCTGGCTTCGACGTCGATCTGTTTCGATTTGTCGGTCTTCGAGCTTTTCGCGCCTTTGTGTTGGGGGGGGCGAGTGATCCTGGCCCGGGATGCGCTGGAGCTGCCGTCGCTTCAGGCCGCGCAGGAAGTACGGTTGATCAATACGGTCCCGTCGGCGATCGCCGAGCTGATCGAGCTTCAGGCCCTGCCGTCGTCGGTGCGGACGG
>JAAEQF010000941.1 GCA_024231695.1 FCB group bacterium | reverse complement strand
TGATGGTCTTGGTTCCCAGCGAAACGATATTGCCCTCCATGTCCGTGGCCTCGGCGTGCAGCCGGAAGGTCCCGTTCCCCTGGTTGGGCAGCATGTTGGTCAGCATCATGTACCCCCAACCGGCTTTATGGTTCCCCGGGTACCCGGGATAGAGTTCTTCGATATCGGTACGCGCGCCCTCCACCAGGGTGGCGCCGCCGATGTAGACCATACCGCCGCCCCCGCCGCCGGCGGGGTCCCGGTAAACCCTGACCCCCGCGATACCGATGTTATCCACCGCCCACCCGGTAACCGCGATGCCGCCGGTAACCGTCAGGCCGTCCCGGGGACTGTCGAAGCTTCCGAAAGGCAAGCCGGAAGACCCGGTTCCATATACCGTCAACGTCACCTCGATAGCCCCGGGAGAATTGACGGCGTTGGCATCGGCGATGGATACGGTACCGCCGTAGGTTCCGGCCGGGAGACCGGCGGCGTCGATGGCAACGGACAGTTCCGCTCCGCCGGACCCGGCCCCGGGGGAACAACTCAACC
>JAAEQF010000940.1 GCA_024231695.1 FCB group bacterium | reverse complement strand
GGTTCCGATAAAGCGGCTTTATCGGACCTGCCCTGGACCGCCCGGCGCCGCGCAGGGAGCCTGCGACCGGAGCTGTGCCGGGGGGCGGCCACCCCACCGCCGCCTGGGCCGGGCTTCTCCCGGGCGTTGCGGCGCCGGCTGCGGGCGGGCGGGGGATGAATAAACACAGCAAGGCGCGCAGCGCCTTTCCGCTGGGGTGGGAGGGCGGCCAGGGTGACGCGGTGGGCAACGGACCACAGAGAAAGAGCGGCTCGGGGAGCGGCAGCGGAAGCCGCTTGCGGCTGGAGCCCGCGAGCCGAGACGCATAACGGTTCACAGCTGGCGCGATGCGTGCGGGGGAAGGTGGTGGAGTGCACGCAGCGTGACAGCGGGACCAGGGGGCCCGACTGAGGCGCCGCAAGGTCCGACAACGCCGATGTCCTCGAGGTCGCCGCGGTCCGACGTCGCAGGGTCCGACAACGCCGATGTCCTCGAGGTCGCCGCGGTCCGACGTCGCAAGGTCCGACAACGCCGATGTCCTCGAGGTCGCCGCGGTCAGGCGCCCCAAGGTCCGGCAACGCCGACGTCGACCAGGTCGCCGCGGTCAGGCGCCCCAAGGTCCGGCAACGCCGACGTCGACCAGGTC
>JAAEQF010000939.1 GCA_024231695.1 FCB group bacterium | reverse complement strand
GGCCGGACCAAGAAAACTATGCAAGTCCTGGTCGGCCACGATCATAGACACAAACCTGGCCCGGGCCGTCTTATATTCTTCACTGATATAGTTGGCCATAATCGGATCACGCATCAAAATACCCATCTCATCAACAAAAAAACCGATTGGGGTCGTATCCCCTCGCCTGCGCTTACCCCGAATCGATTGGTTGATGTCGCCCACCAAAATGGCCAATAGCGCCGCCCGTAGCGGTCCCCCGGTGCGCTGGTCGGGAAGCCGGGAAACATCATAGACAGTCACCTGGCGGTCCAGTGAAAAATCGACGGTTGTAGGCCGGTTAAATAGATGGCTTGCGCTTCCCCGGGTTAAAGGTCGCATTCTGTAGGCAATCAAGCCGGCGGTTTCTTGAATGATTGGCAATCGTTTTACATCTCCGGCGATTGCCAACAGTCGTTTTTCAACGTCGCTCAAAGTTGGCCAATCTTGTATATGTTCTCGCTCAGGCCAGAGAGCGCGATAGATATCCATTAATACCTCGTCCAGCAGCGCATCGGCCAGACCATCACCGGCGGCTGTGCCAAGCATCCTGAGCGCATTTTTTACGCCGGCAACCTGGTCCATCAACTCATCCCGAACCGGGTCCAAAATATTGATGCTGTTACCCTCTATCCCCAGCACGGATTTGTGATATT
>JAAEQF010000938.1 GCA_024231695.1 FCB group bacterium | reverse complement strand
TGAAACTGGTGAAAAACAAATATGGATCGAAAGGGTATTCGAATTGCCGTCTGCCAGTGGGGTTCAGACTTTTGAACTCGATATTCCACTAAACACTGCTGGTGGTGAGTGCTATATTTACGCCTTTATCGGACATATAATTGATGGATGGTACAACCATGTAGCCGATGAGCAGACAGCTGATGGGGTGATAAGCGTTATTCCTTTTTTCTGATATATTCATTTAGCTAGACTTTCGCCATTTCTCACGCAGCGCATAGAGACTCCAGCAGGGCCTCGTTGAATTTTGCAGCCCGTTCTGTACCATTATTCAGCCGAGGTAGAACCTTTATAGAATCGAGGCGTTGCACGACATCGACCATCGCAAATCTTGACCGCGAAGCAGCGCAAAAAGTACGCTGCAGGTCATGACAATGGACGCGTTACAGTTTTTGATATTAACCGTGTCGGGCTGGCTCAACCGCAGGCAGCAGTATGCGATCGATTATCTCAAAGAAGAGAATCGCGTCCTTCGAGAAAAACTCGGCCCCAAGCGTATACGATTTACTGACAAAGAGCGACGACGATTGGCGATAAAGGCCAAGGTGCTTGGCCGCAAAGCGCTCGGCGAAATCGCTTGCATCGTGACACCAGATACACTGTTGCGTTGGTACCGGCAGCTTGTTGCGCAAAAGTACGACGGCAGCAAACGACGAGGACCGGGAAGGCCCCGCGTCAAAGAGGTAATTCGCGATCTGGTCATTAGGATGGCTTTGGACAATCCCGGTTGGGGTTATACTCGAATAAAAGGGGCGCTTCGAAATTTAGACTACAAAGTCGGGCGAACGACAATTAGTCGTATCCTTGCCGAAAATGGTATCGAACCAGCGCCGATAAGAAGCAAGGGCATGCCGTGGAGCACATTTCTCAAAGTGCATTTCGGAGCAATTGCGGCGACTGATTTTTTCACCGTCGAGGTGCTGACATTGTTTGGATTGGTTCGATATTATGTGTTGTTTGTTATCGACCTCGATTCAAGACGCGTCGAAATTGCTGGTATTGTTCATCAGCCATACGGTGCATGGATGAAGCAGATCGCGCGAAACTTGACCGATCCGTTTGGCGGTTTTCTCAGTGACGCGAAATATCTGATTCACGACCGGGA
>JAAEQF010000937.1 GCA_024231695.1 FCB group bacterium | reverse complement strand
GTAGCCCTCGTTATCACAGGGTTTATGACCGCGCTTGTTTTTCTTGGCGCTGTCACCGTCGGTGATTTTGAAACTGAAATCCAGCTCTAAATCTATCTCGTCCCCGATCAGATCCGGGAACCCTTCTTTCGCTGCGGCGTGAATGATCGACTTAATCGCTACCAATTCGGGGTCATTTTTATTGATGGCCACAGGAATAAAATACGCGTTGCGGGGCTGTCCTTCTTTCGCACCGGATTTGTAAACCAAGGGTTGACCTTCGTAGTCCTTGGTTTGTGGTTTTGTCGTCGATCCGCCTACGAGGCGACCCCATGTCGGTGTCATGATGTCATAATATTTTTTGCTCATTTTACTCACTCTCCCTTATTTAATGGTTACGCCACATCCGGATTCGAGACCCCCGAATAACTCGCGAGGCATGACTATGTGTTTACCGTCGAGAAATCTAATAGTTATGTAGTACTTTGAAGAAAAACAAACGCATTCTACACCTTCAAAGCCTTCATGTTTTTCTCCACCTACTGTTTTCAAAATAATTTCGTTTTTCTTCATCCCTACTCACTCCCTCGCCCAAATATTCTTCGAGCGTCCTTGTCTGTTATTTTCTCCAACCGTGTCCCACGACGCGGCTTGTGTGTCATTTTCTCTACTTCCTCCTTATCGAGCCCGGCCTTGATGGCCTGTGGTGGCGTCATGACGCCGGGTTTACTTACATCAACGCCGAGTTCATCGGCGTGTTTAACTACATCGGCAGGCTTCCCGATCCATGTGTTATTTCCATAGTGGTCCCGTAGGCCGTAGCCTTGGATGTACTGCCCCCTGGCGGCCATGGCCTCAGCCTGTTGTTCGAGGCCTGACATGCGGTACTTAATAATCTCCTCCGCCCCCTTGAGGTGGTCCAACTCAAGGCCGATAGCAGATCCATTTAGCTCATCGGGTATCGGCCACCCGACGTAGTCTAGGGCGTGCCCTGTGGCTGTAGCCAACGCGGGGCACCGTGAGCGGGCCCGACACCAACGACAATGACTTCCGGTTACACACTGGGCGTAAGGCGACAGCGCCGCTCTTGCGGCTTCTCGAAGACGCTTGACGTACGGGGCGAGTTCATCCCCTGTGGTCTTCCACCGTCGGACGATGCCGTCCTTGTGGTTGGCGCGGGGTTGTATGATTGTGATTACAACTCTCAAGTTCCTACGGAACCGGATCGATTCATCGGCAGTAATACCCGCGTAATAGTTGATACACTGCCAGTTCTCAAACGCGTCCACAACCGCATGCCCATATTTGTAATCGGTGATATACAGCGTTCCGGTGTGGTCACAATAGATCCAAGCGTCTACGGTCCCAAACGAGTACGGGTGTATGAGTAACGACGCGTCGATCCTGGATTCTATCTTCGGGTTAAATTGCCCTGTTTTACGCATGATGTCCCCGATGTCGTCGGCGGCCACTTCGGCCGCGTCGAACATCTCATCGGTTACGATCACACCATTGGCGGCCGGTTGCCCGACCGTGCGGTCTCTGAGACGCTGCCGGCCGGACGGAGAATTTCCGATCGCGTGTATCCGGACCAAGGGTGGTATTATGTCGTGTGACGCCGTGCCCTCTGCGGCCGCCTCGCCTTTGGTTTCGTCCGGGCAGGCGTGGGCGATTGTGGGCCACCCCGCGCAGTGCACCCACACCCCGGCCGATGAACAT
>JAAEQF010000936.1 GCA_024231695.1 FCB group bacterium | reverse complement strand
GGTGGTAAGGTCTATATCCTCGTATTCGGAACGCATAATGGAACTGATATAAAAAGGACTCCCTTCGCACTGGGCGGCAATAAGCCAGGCCGTTTCACCGGTGACGGGCCGGTCGAAGAAGCGGGAATAATTATACACCATTTCGATGGCTTCATCTTCAGGCATATTTTTAAGGAATTTGTATCTGAACCGCGCCGGCAGCATCATTGCCAAAAGGTTCATCAACCAGCCCACCCAACTGCCCGATACCAGCAGCGGCGCGATTTTACTCTCGGCTGTGCTCAGGTAACCGCCGGCAAGGGTATCGGCCACGTTCTTTTTCTCTTTGTCCCAAAAGATCATGGCATTTAAAAACTGGAACTCATCGATCATTTGTACAATGTATTCATTTCGCCTGGCAGCCATTGAATGAGGCGCTTTGCGTACGGTTTCCCATAACGAATCGATTAGTTCATGGGTAAACGCATATTCGACACTTTCAATGGGAGCGATCAGGTAGTCAAGTCCTTCTTC
>JAAEQF010000935.1 GCA_024231695.1 FCB group bacterium | reverse complement strand
TAATTAAGGTCACTTATATCTGAATAAAATAAAGAGTAATAAGTAAGAAAAATAAAGTAACCGTGCAGCCCTCTTTATAGGGGGCAGCTAGTAAATACGCCCTTTTAGGGCGACCGCAGGCCACCGGCTATGCCGGTGGTCGGTGACGCGTACGTTCACAATAGGGTATTAGAGGCCGCCACCGGCTATGCCGGTGTGTTAGACCAAAGGCTATGCCGAAGTATTGGGAATTAAAAAAGCTCCTTCTGTTAGAATGTTAGGCAGATATAAGTGACCTAACAAAATACAGAAAGGAGCTAAGTATGAAGAATACTTTAGCACACACATTATGGGAATGCAAATATCATATTGTTTGGATACCGAAGAAAAGGAGAAAAGTATTATACGGTAAGTTGCAACATGAAATAAGGACCATATTAAAACGGTTGTGTGAATATAAAAAGGTGGAAATAGTAGAAGGTAAATTGTGTGAAGACCATGTACATTTATGTCTATCAATACCGCCTAAATATTCAGTGTCTGATATCGTAGGGTATTTGAAAGGACGAAGTGCCATTATAATATTCGAAAAGTATAGTGGCATGGGCAGAAATTTCAAAGGCCAGAGTTTCTGGGCAAGAGGCTACAGCGTTGGTACGGTAGGTAAAGATGAAAAAGTCATAAGGGAGTATATAAGGAGTCAGGAAAGCAGAGAAGAGGAAGAAGAAAATACGGTAAAAGTAGGAAACTATAGGTGGAAGATATAAGTTGTAAGCAAGAAATGTAACCTCAGTTAATTAAGGTCACTTATATCTGAATAAAATAAAGAGTAATAAGTAAGAAAAATAAAGTAACCGTGCAGCCCTCTTTATAGGGGGCAGCTAGTAAATACGCCCTTTTAGGGCGACCGCAGGCCACCGGCTATGCCGGTGGTC
>JAAEQF010000934.1 GCA_024231695.1 FCB group bacterium | reverse complement strand
TGACTGTCTTAATCTGGTCGCCGTCAAAGTTATAGTTAAAGGTAGATTGGACTTTCTCCTCACCTTCGTTGCCGGTGTAAACAGATACGCTTCTTAAGACGTCCTTGGTGGCTTCGCCAATCACAGCGGTGATGGTGTTATTTCTGTAGGTGTCAGATTGAGTAAGAGCGTCTGCTTCATATGTGAACTCTGTAACTGTCTTAATCTGGTCGCCGTCAAAGTTGTAGTTATAGGTTGTCTGGACCTTCTCTTCGCCTTCGTTACCTGTGTAAACAGATACGCTTCTTAACACGTTACGCTCAGCCAAAGCGATATCGCCTGTTGCGATGTTGTTACGGTAGGTATCGGACTGAGTTAAGGCGTCATTGGTGTAGGTGAAGTCGGTGACTGTCTTAATCTGGTCGCCGTCAAAGTTATAGTTAAAGGTAGATTGGACTTTCTCCTCACCTTCGTTGCCGGTGTAAACGCTAACGCTTCTTAAGACATCTCTTTGAGCTACAGCGATGTCGCTGGTAATCACGTTGTTACGGTAGGTATCAGACTGAGTTAAGGCGTCATTGGTGTAGGTGAAGTCGGTGACTGTCTTAATCTGGTCGCCGTCAAAGTTGTAGTTAAAGGTAGATTGGACTTTCTCCT
>JAAEQF010000933.1 GCA_024231695.1 FCB group bacterium | reverse complement strand
TTATGCAATTGCCTGGTGTGCTTGTGCAACTGCCTGGTGTGCTTATGCAACTGACCAATGCGCTTATGCAATTGCCCGATGTGCTTGTGCAACTGCCTGGTGTGCTTATGCAACTGCCTGGTGTGCTTATGCAACCCATTGGTGCGCCCTTGCAATCCGCCAGTGCATTCTCGCAACCCCCACGTGCATCGCTGCAATCCTCACGTGCATCCTTGCGTGTCCCGGATGCACACATGCGTCGTTTTTCGGTATTTCAGCTTTTCATTTTGGCATATCGGAACAGGCAAGCCTGTTCCCTACATCCTTCATCGTCCCTCGCCCTCGTCCTCTCGTCCCTCGTTTTTTCTTTTCCCCGCAACCCGTAACCCGCAACCCGCAACAGTTTTTTCTTTTCGTCCCTCGTTTTTTCTTTTCCCCGCAACAGTTTTTTCTTTTCGTCCCTCGTCCCTCGTCTTTTCTTTTTTTCCGCCGAAGGCGTTAACGATTCGTCCGAAGGGCACCGCTTCCATTGACCATTGATTATTGACTATTCGTCCTCTCTTTTTTTTCACGACTCCCGGGAAATTTTAAAAAGAATCGTTTGAACAGGATTTTAGTGATTGAAGGATAGACAGGATTAACGATTACCGAAGAAACAGAAAATGAGAT
>JAAEQF010000932.1 GCA_024231695.1 FCB group bacterium | reverse complement strand
GATTTGCTTTAATATTTCCGGCGGCACCAGACGAATGTCGCGACCGGGTACCGGACGGTCGATCGAATAAAGATGCACCTCACGCGGTTCGATCTTTTGGATCAAATCGAAATAGGCGGACAGTTCATCATCGGTTACATTGGATGGATTACCGTCGATCATCACTGTTTGAATACTGATATTGTTAAGCGTAATCAGCCGTTCGACGATTTTATCGAAACGCACACCCTCGGCCGGGCGGTTAATGGCTTTGAATACTTCCTCAGTTCCGGCATCGAGCTTTAAAAACGGGCGGTCAATTGATTTCACGGCCTCGTCTACCGCATCGATAGTCAGGGCAGTTGAATTGGAAAGCAGACCGAGTTTGACTTTGGGCCGGTATTTATTTTTCAACCTAAGAATCTGATCCACCAGTTGCGGGAATTCGGGATGAAGGGTCGGTTCGCCGTTGCCGGAAAAGGTTATATAGGCGAATTCGGTATCGGATTTCAAAGCGCCCTCGATGGCAGAGATAACGTCATCGGCGGACGGCAATTCATTGGCATAGGGCGTCAGGTTGGTAGTCAGCCTTTTGGTCCAGCCGTAATGGCAATAGACGCAGTTGAAACTGCAGAGTTTTTGTTTTCCCGGCGAAAGATTTATGCCTAATGATTTTCCCAGCCGGCGCGAATTGACCGGCCCGTATAAAATTCCGTCTTTCATTTTAAGAAGCATGATGCGTCTCCATTCATAGTCCTCCAAGATCATAGCATATTAAAATTCCCGGTCAAGTGAATTCAATGAACAGACACGGCCCAACATTTTGCAATTGACAAATTAATCCGTAATGTGTATTATGAAAGAGGATAAGCATTGTCCTATTTCTATGAAGCTTCTCGCTGTCCAGATAGATTAATGCATAATATGGGATTACCTTTATAAAGGGGTGAATAATGGGACATTATCAAAGAGGAATCTCACCTAAATTACTCATCTTGCTTTTTGCGTTAACTTGCTTGTTCTTTAGTTCAAATAAAACTGCATCGGCTACAGATTTTTATGTTTTACTAATCGACCGTACGGGTTCCATGTTAGCGGGATGCAATACAATTGGGCATAATTGGTTGGATGAAGCCAAGTCAGTTGCCAAACAGGATATCAATATCATTATTCCGCAGGGAGCACAAGTTTCGGTTATTTCATTTGACAGCGAAGCGATTACTGTCCATCAGGACTGGACCACTAATAAAGCGTCGGCGATCTATGCGATTGATGCCATCCCAGCACCAGGATCTATGACTCCAATAGCTGATGCTTTGTGTTTCGCCGCTCAAAGGCTTAATGAGGTTGACGGAACCAATGAGTATATTTTCATGTACACCGATGGTAATGAAAACGCCAGTTATGGTGGCCAAGAGAATTTTTGTGACCTGTGCGATCCTCAGATAGGAGTCTGGTATACGGATTGCGACCCGGCTGATAACGATCCACTATGTAGTGAATGGCAAAATTGCCTGTTTGATCGATTGAGCGGCGCAGGAATCTTCAGCTTTCGCTTTTTTGGTAATGCGGATACAAGCCGGCATTATCGAGAGGTCATTGAGACTTCCGGGGAATTATCATCCCCCTCAAGGAGCCCCAACCAACAGTTTTACCCCGATCTCGTGTATTTTCAATACCTGGCGGATATCACGGGCGGAGAATTACTGTTTATACCGTGTGAAGATCCAGGGCCCGATTTAGATGGCGATGGGATAGGCGATGATCAGGATAACTGCTGGGGATACAATCCTTTACAAACCGATACTGATGATGACGGTATTGGGGACGTTTGCGAAGATTCGAGCGGGGTGTATCTCGATGACGTAACCGAACGCGTAGGCAACAGTGTCGATTCAATATGGGCCGGTCAACCGATTACATTCACCTTCCGATTGGCTAATCGCTACGAGCACAATATCATATATCAGACAACTGGTTGCAGAATCTACTCCCCGGATGGTGCTTCGTGGGGGATGACTTCCGGAGAGTTTAGACCGGAGTACGAATATTTTATGGGGACAGCGGTAATAGAGCCTGTGGATGTGGACGGCATAAGTCCGGATACCCTTGGAGTTGGTGGTACTTATCTTCTTACCGACGGCATTCCCGACGGATATTTGGGAGTATTATGGAGCATTACGATTGGCCCAATAGATCCATCGAATCATGGGAAAACAATCTGCATTGATTCTACGTATTATCCGCCCGCCGGTATATGGGCTTGGGGTTATGAAGGCTCAGGTCTCATTCCTCCCGACTGGGATGGGCCGCACTGTTTTACGATTGTCTCCTGTCAAGATGCAGGTAAAACGACACTTGACGGAGAGTATGAAAACGACGAGTATGGTTTTTCTGTAGCAGGTGGCGAGGATATTGACGGTGACGGTGTACCGGATTACATAGTTGGAGCGCCTTTCTATGATAATGTCCTCAATAATCGGGGGCAAGTCTATATGTACAGTGGAATTGATGGAAGTCTCATTAGAACTTATTGGGGAGAGTCTGAAGAAGATAATTTGGGCCAGGCCGTGGCCCTGGCACCTGATTTGAGCGGTGATGGAATAGCAGAGGTTATTATTGGTATGCCTAACAGATATCATCCCTCCCTCGGATATCGCCCGGGAATGGTTATCGTCTTAAAAGGCGATGATTGGTCGCCGATATTCTACCTGGATCTTGGTGATGATGGGGATCAAATAGGCTACTCTCTGGGTGTCGTCGGTGACATTGATGGTGACGGTATTTCCGATATCCTTGTCGGCGCTCCCCGTGACGATGGGCCGGAAAACTCCACGGCCGACGCTGGAGCAGTTTTTGTTTTGTCTGGTGCGGATGGGGAGATAATTCGTGCCCTGTATGGTAGTTCCAATAAAGTTAAATTTGGTTCGTCGGTTGCCGGGCTGGGCGATGTGGATACCGATGACGTCCCGGATTTCATAGTTGGGGCGCCGAGTTACACATCAGTTTACGCCTGGCGAGGTAGAGCACGTGTGGTATCAGGAGCCACTGGGGAAACCATCAGGTACCACTATGGTCAGGCCATGTCAGATTATTTGGGTACATGCGTTGCCGGATTAGGTGATATTGATGGTGACGAGGTAGATGATTATGTAATCGGCGCTCCCTATAACGATGCCGGAGGAATGGATGCCGGTCGAGCGTATGTGTTTTCCGGGGCGACCGGGAGTAGTATTTTTGAGTTTACCGGTGAAAGCGGAGGCGACCGGTTGGGGATCGCCGTTGCCGATGCTGGAGATGTCAACGGCGACGGATATAGTGATATCATGGTCGGTGCCAGCGGCCATGACGGCGGCGGAAGCGGTCAGGGCGCAGTCTATATTTACTCCGGATTGGATGGAGTAGCTCTTCGAATTCTATATGGATCGAGCGCTTCCGTGCCTGATAACGCTGCTTACGGTGAAGCAGTGGCCGGTATCGGAGATATTAATGCCGATTGCTTTGCCGATATCCTCGTCGGCTCTCCGCAGGCGGCAGCTCCGGTTTCGACGCAAAATGGCCGGGCCTATATCTATGAGATGATTGACAACTGCAATCCATATCCGGTCTGTCCCACGGATTATCTGTGTGGTGACGCCAATGCTGATGGTACTTTGAATGTTGGCGATGCCGTCTATTTGATAAATTATATCTTCAAAAACGGGCCAACCCCGATTCCCCTTTGCATCGGCGATGCCAACGGTGATGGCGCAATCAATGTCGGTGACGCGGTGTATATGATAAATTATGTTTTCAAAGGTGGCCCATCGCCGGTAACAACCTGCTGCCCTTGAAATCAGTTGGTAGGGCAAAATTCTCTGGCTTCTACCATTTTCAGATACTCTCATAGGCAGGTGTCGGTGACACCTGCCCTACACATAAAAACGAATCGCGTTGCCCATCAGGAACGGATTCCTGACGGCGGGGCAAACTTGTCGGGTTTCTCACTGCGATCCTTCGGATCTACGCTCGGAACGCCGACCTACAAGAACTGATCCGTACATAATAAAACAATCCAGGCTATCCACGCGATAGCCAGAAACAGGCTCCGCCTGTGCGGGCGAAGGCCGCCAAAAACGACCTTCGGCCGTGGGTTTGTTTCAAAAAGCCAAAAAAGCCAAATTTCTTGTAAGTGATAACTGTGTATTGAGTAGGGCTTTGGGTTCGGTTTGGGTTCGCTCGCTTTTTTGAGCGGCATCGCCGCTTTTTGACTGTCGTGTGGATGACCATATTCATTGGCTGTCATAGGCTTATCCGGAATTTTGGCTTGTTCGATCATTTTTAGGCCCCCCCTGATTTTGACCATTTTGAGGATCGTTTGAAAAGTCATAACTGCATGCCCGCAAGTACCTTGTGACCCAAATGGGTTCGTTTGAACTTCGTTCGTTTTTTTCCGAATTTGTACCCCACCCGTAGCGCGCCGCAGGTGAGCGAAGGGTGGGCGAAGCTATTTTATTCTGAGACGTTTGATTTCTGAAAGACCATTTGACTATATTTTCAATTATTGACATCTCAGGACCAAAGCATAAACCCACCCTGCGGGTGGGGTACAAATGTAATAGCCCAATATGGGAGTCATACACCTGCCGAAAATTTAGTGTTCTTAACAGGTGGCATTGCCACTTTTTCGCTTACGCGTGTATGACCTGAATTTGGAAAACCAAAACACACGAGTGTGTGAGGGCCAAGCCCGAACCAAAAACAGGCTCTGCCTGTT
>JAAEQF010000931.1 GCA_024231695.1 FCB group bacterium | reverse complement strand
CGGGTCTCAGACGCCCGCAGTTAAGCCTCGCGTCCTCGAGTCGAAGGTTTCTGAGAGTAAGGAGTTCTACAACTTGAGTGATGGCTTCAAACGCATTTTCGCCGACGACAAGAAAGATCGCAAATTGATCGTGCCTGTTGTCGGTTACGGAGGCCATCGTAGAGGAGACCGATCCCAGAACTACTTTGGAAAGAGTTTCAGGGACACAACAATTCAAAGCAAATGCCTGGAGAGGAACTTCAGATCTCACTCGCTTGCACAATGAAAGAAGTTGAGATGCAGTCATACTCAATTTTAGGTTCGAATTCGAATTCCTCCAATTTCAACGAAATTAGTACTTTCTTAAGTAGGGTAGTTCCCCAAGACCGCTGAGTAGCGAGTAGGAATTCAGACTTGATCGATTGCTAAGAAATTCAACCCTACTTTTATAAATTCTACTTCTTCTCTTATCAATTTTCAAATCCCTCCCTTTAATCTACTTTAATTACTAATAATTCTCGATTGAAAGGCTTGCATAACTAATTAAATTATAGAATAGTATTAAAGAATGAGTGCT
>JAAEQF010000930.1 GCA_024231695.1 FCB group bacterium | reverse complement strand
TGCGGTCATCCAGGGTCATGATAAAGCCGTAATCTGTTTTTGTGACCTTTGGTCTGTTTTCTTTTTTAACTGCCGGGTTTGCCATGGCAATAAGAGCCTCAAACTCCTGTTTGGGATGGGCAGTTAAAAGAAAAAAATCATTGATATCCTGGCCTTCAGGCAAGGCCACACAGTGGGGCTTTTGGTGATTCTTCTCTAAGGTCTGTTGGATGATTTTTGAAGCTGTTCTCCCTGCCTCATCTGCATCAAAGCAGATATATACAATCTCAACCTTATTTTGAGAGAAAAGCTTGATGTGAGATTCTGTAAGACCGTTGGTGCCGTAGCAGGGAATAGTGTTTTTAAGCCCAAAGTTGATCAGGGTCAGGCTGTCCAGGATGGATTCTGTCAGGATGATGTCTTTATGATGTTTAACAGCCTGACGGTTAAAAACACCTTCACGGCCTCCTGGCAGATACAAATGATCAGCTCCCTTTGTCATGCCGTCAATGCGTCTGCCGTACATCCCCAAAGGATTGCCGTCCATGTCAAACAAAGGGAACGTAGCACAGCCGTAAAAGTGTTCTTTGCCTTTGGTATTCAGGATGCCGATTTCTTTTAACTGCTTTATGATTTTATCATCGTCCGGCAGTACATTT
>JAAEQF010000929.1 GCA_024231695.1 FCB group bacterium | reverse complement strand
TAGGGCAGGTGTCGAAGACACCTGCCACAATTTCATTCTCCATAATCTCCCAAGAATTCTTTCTCTCGCTTTCCCCAATCTCGATTCTCATAATATCCATGTTGGCGAAATTTATGTATTGTTGAAAATTCCCACTCGAAAGGACTATCTGCCAATGCATGTTTCACCGGATTAAAATGAATATAATCGATATGTCGATTCATGTCGCTCTGATCTCTGATTATATGGTCCCAAAACCGCGGTTGCCAGACGCGCTGGCTCTTTATGCTTAGACGATCCCGATATCGTCTGGAAAAGGACAATTTGATTCTCTGCATAATTGTCGAGAGATTATTCCCCTTGCAATCAATCAGCAGATGAATGTGATCGGGCATTATCACATAGGCCAGAAGATCATATTTTAATATCTCTTGATATTTATTTAAAGCGGAAATTAAGAGATCCGAATTATCAACCAGAATAGGTTTCCGTGAATATGTCACCGAGGTGACAAAACAGATGTCGCTGTTTTTATGATAACGCAATAATTTTGACATATTTTCATTGGCAGGTGTCTCCGACATGAATGTCTGCGACACCTGCCCTACTCATCTACTCCGCGATTTTCTTGTAATACCAACCTCTTGAGGGACAATACCGCGCTATCATACTTGTGTCCTTCTTGTATAGATAAAATGCTACTCTGGTTGTGTCTACATTAAACCTCTTCATTTCCTCTTCACTCAAAGTGGAATAGGCACATCGTTCAGGATGACGTCTGTAATATTGATGTATTGTCAATTGCCACTCATGGCCTATCCCTTTTGAAACGAACCAAGCGCCTGTATCAATAAACAAATGCCCCAATTCTGTTTTGTAATAAGACACATATAGCGAGTCTGGCATAAGATCAAAATAATTGGTATCGGTCTCACCGAAATTTGCAATATACCGTCCGCATATATCATCTTTTCCAATAGGTTCAGATCTTGGGTATGGCCAATCACAATAAACCATGGATAGACAGATTAGGATAAGTAATATCGCAAGAATAAATGCTTTCATTTCACAATTCCTATTTACAAATATTACTAATACATATTATACAAAATAGTACCGAGAAGATCAACCGAGTAGGGCAGGAGCTGAGGGGCCGATAGGCCCGAACCTCCTGCCATTTATAATCTCCATTGGCAGGTGTCTTCGACATGAATGTCTTCGACACCTGCCCTACTCATAAATGCCAGATCAACGCGTGTCCTACTCCGCGAAGATCAATGCCTGGAATTTGTAGATTTCGGCGTCCTTGGATTTGTAGGCGTTAATATCAATGCCGGCTTTCTGGCAGGTATGTTCCAAAAATTCGGTCCGCGTCCAACCATAATCAGTCGCGACCTGAGGTAACAACAGTCCTCGATTGCGCCCTTTGAAAATCATCAAACCATCACGTCCGACTTTGATTTCGTCGAGCGACTCGATTTTAACCAGTGGCGTCAGGACTGATATTTCGATATGCAGATCATCCAGTTCATTGGGAGTAACCGGACGGAAACGCGGATCTTTGGTAGCCGCCGAAACAGCGCAATTGATTACCGTCTTATACAATGGCAACTGAGCTACCGTATGACCGATACAACCGCGCAGACGGCCGTTTTTTTCAAGCGTCACGAAAGCCGCACCCGATTCTTTCAAATTATCGGGGACTTCGAATGACGGTGCCCGGCCGGTTTTAACAAAGGTTTCGACTGTCTTGCGAGCTATTTCCAACAGCAGCTTTTTGTCTTCCTTGGAAAGATGTTCTTCGGCGGGTTTCTTGTCTTTCGTTCCGTTTGCTTTATACAACACCACCGAGGCATAGCCCACGACCGAACTTTTATCGCCGGTCAGGTCACCGGAATCGCCGTACTTAAGGATCAACGCTCGATCGGCTCCGTGGGCAATCGCCGCCTTAACCACGGCCACCATTGGTGCGCCGCCGCAGGCGGAAGTCTTCTCCGCGGCCAGATAACGGGCCAGCAGGTCAGGATCGAGATCGGTGATACATTTAAGTCCCAGAGAATCCTGCGGCTTGCCGACTGCGGCCGGTTGATAATGCTGCCAATCGGTCGAGGATATGATCACTGTCTGGTTATCCATCTCAATTTTGCCCAATGCCTCGGTCAGTGCTTCGACCGTTTTCATATCCGGTCTGCCCATGACAGCCGGTACGATTGTAAAATTACTGAGCACGGTTTGAAGATACGGCAGTTGGACCTCAAGGCAATGTTCGCGCTTGTGTGCCGCCTCGATTGCTTTGATCTCCCGGCCGGAATCGATAAGCTTCTGGCAAAGCTTGGTATTGCAGGAAACATCCCCCAGTGGCGTACTCCAGGTTACGCCGGGACCATAGACCGAAACGCCCTCGAATGGATATTGATGCGAGGGGCCGACGAGGATGACTTTATCGATACCGGAGTTTTCGAGCAGTTTATAGCCGTAGGCGGCGATCTGACCCGAATAGACAAGCCCGGCATGAGGAGAAATCAGGGCAATGATTTGACCGTCGATTTCCGGTAGGTTCTCGACCTTGTCCAAATGGCCTTTGACCATTTGCTTCAATTCATCGGGATCATTCGGATAAAACCTTCCGGCCACGGCCGGATGCCGCGCTTCGGCTGCTGCTGTTATAATGGCGGCAGAGAATATTAGTATTGCTGAAAGTAGCAGAATTTTTTTCATGATTATCACCTCTTATTCACAATACGCCTCCAAGCTGAATCCGTCAAGGTCAAAAAGGACTGGCAGATCGGACAGTCCGCATAGTATAATAAGTATATGAGCAGGGTAGCGGTGGTCAAATATACGTCTCGCTCTCGGTCTTTTCTTAAGAAGGAAGAGTACGAAATGCTGTTGTGTTCCGGATTGAACCTTCTGGCCGAGGATCGGGGTCATGTTGGTTTCCTCAAACGGTTGATCCCCAAGGGTACAATTGGACTAAAGGCCAACTGTCTGGCTGCCTGGAATCCAACACTTATACCTATCGTCAAAGCTCTGGCAGATATTTTGATTGGAGCGGTTGGTATCGATGATAATAATATTGTCCTCTGGGAACGCACCAGCCGGGAATTGAAACGAGCCGGGCATGAACTTAACGCCTCAGCTTTCGGGCGGCGTTGTCTTGGTACCGACGCTAACGGCGTGGGATATGATGATGACTTCCAAAGTTCGGGCAACGTCAATTCACTGGTGACTCGCATATTGACCCGTATGGTTGATCATAGTATCAATCTACCGATTTTAAAGGATCATTCCATCGCCGGGTTGTCGGCCGGTTTGAAAAACATGTACGGTGCAATTCATAACCCCAACAAATACCATGCGAGTAACTGCAGTCCCTCGGCCGCCCATATCAACAATTTAAATACGATCCGGGATAAGCATCGATTGACGATCAT
>JAAEQF010000928.1 GCA_024231695.1 FCB group bacterium | reverse complement strand
GTAGCCGACGGCGGATTGTCCAGCCGATTCTTTTTCAATTCCCGTTCCAGGATTTCCTGCCCCAGACTGAGAGACTGTTCATAGCCCTGCTGCTTGAGCCAGCGTTTGATTTTTGACCGGGCTTTGGATGTATGAACCATTTTCAGCCAGTCATGGGAGGGCTTGCGATTGGGCGAAGTAATAATGGCCACTTCGTTACCCGAATGCAGCTTGGTATGCAGGGGGACGATCTTGCCGTTGATCTTGCCGCCCGAGGTGTGCAAACCGACATCGGTATGAACGCCAAAGGCAAAATCGAGAATGGTCGAGCCGGCCGGCAGATGAATCAAATCGCCGCGAGGAGTAAAAACATACACATCTTCCTGAAACAGGTCGATTTTCAGATACTCCAAAAACTCGGCCGGATTGGTCATGTCTTTTTGCCAGTCGAGCACTTCCCTCAGCCAACTCATCTGCTTGTCGGCCTTGTCCATCTGCTGGCGACCTTCCTTGTACAGCCAATGCGCGGCGATACCATATTCAGCTACGTGATGCATGGAACTGGTGCGAATCTGTATCTCCAGCATCCGGTCGCCGGGACCAAAAACAGTCGTATGCAATGATCGATAGCCATTCGGTTTGGGGTTGGCAATATAATCATGAAAGCGATTGGGAACCGGTTTCCAAAGGGTATGGATGACGCCCAATACCTGATAACATTCGCGTTTGGTCGAAACCATCATGCGAATGGCCAGCAGATCATAAATCTCTTCCAGTGGCAAATTACGCAGTTTCATTTTCCGGTAAATGCTGTCGAAATGTTTAGCCCGTCCAGAAACAGAAACCTTAATACCCTCATCCACCAAAGCTTTCTTCATTGGCCGAGTAATCGCCCCGATATATTCTTCTCGCTCCTGCTTGGTCATTTCGATTTGTCTGGCGATTTCTTTAAATTCACTGGGCTGCAGATACTTAAAGGACAAATCCTCAAGCTCAGTCTTCAGCCGGGCGATTCCGAAACGATGCGCCAACGGAGCATACACTTCTTTGGTCTCAGACGCTATCCGTATCTGTCTTTCCGGATTGATAAATTCCAAGGTTCGCATATTGTGTAGACGGTCGGCCAGTTTTATCAGGATAACGCGGATATCGCGGGCCATGGAGATTAGCATTTTACGGAAATATTCGACTTGCTCTTCTTCGCGGGACTTGAATTTTACCTGACCCAGCTTTGTCACTCCGCTGACTAACAGGGAGATTTCCTCGCCAAATTCCTTATGGATCTCATCGATAGTAACATCAGTGTCTTCGACCACGTCATGGATTAGCCCGGCGGCGATCGTGGTCGAATCAAGATGCTGCTCGGCCAGAATAAAAGCCACTTCCAAGCAATGAGTCACATACGGTTCGCCCGAATCTCTTTTCTGACCAGCATGGGAACGATCTGAAAATTCATAAGCCCTACGAATAAGTGGAATATTGACGTTGGCGTTAAACGATTCTATCTGAATTATAAATTGGGCGAGATTAATCATTGCTCCGTCATATCCTTTTCCTAATCTACGAGCAAACTATGATAGAGATCAATGGTTTTTTTTCCGGTTCGGTCGATATCAAAGAAGGCTGATTTTTTAATTGAGTTGGCCGACATCCGTTTACGCTTCTCCTTATCCCGTAGAAGGTCGATAATGGCCTCGGCGAACGATTCGGGCTGGCCCGGATAACAAAGCGTCCCGTTGAAATTCTGCTCGGCTATTTCCGGGAGACCACCGACCTTGGAGGCAATCAGTGGCAGGCCGCAAGCGGCGGCCTCAATGGCCGAACTGTTAAGTCCTTCGCTGGTCGAAGTTACAAGAAACAGATCGGCGGCAGCATATATGGGAGCCGGTGTTTCGCGGTGACCCAAAAGATGAACATTGGTTAACTGCCTCCCGACGATCATTTCCACCAGCTTCTTGTCCATCGGTCCCTCGCCCAGAATCAAAAGGGCCGCCTCGGGTATTTCGCCCGACACTCGTTCCATGGTCCGGATTGCGGTAGGAAAGTCCTTTTCTTTGGTCAGCGATCCGGTGGAAACTATCAGATATTTAAATTTGCGAATCCTGTCGCCCGGGTCAAACCCATCGCCGGAATTACGTCTGATCTCCTCCAGATCAAGCCCCGACGATATGACTTCAATAATTTCTTCATTGACTTCGGCAGCCAAAAGCGATTGGGCCACGGCCTGACTGATAGCAATATAGCAATCGACGTTACCGCGATATTTCAGATGACCGCTGAACCGGCTTGATGGCGGAAAAACTACCCGGCGATGAACGATCAGTTTGAGCGAAGGATTCCTTGCTTTCAGGAGCAGACCGATCGTGTGCGCTTCCGAATCATGCGCGTGAACGATGTTGATGCTATATTTAAGGATGGCTTCCCGCAGAGGCCGCAGGCGCAGCTTTCGGGCCAGTGATCCGGCTGACAACTCAACCAGAGGAATATTATCAACCCGCCGGCTCAGTTCGCATCCGGATGGACAGGCAATGGCCTGTTCGATTCCGACCCGGGCCATATGACGGGCCAGCAAATGGACCTGCCGTTGCCCACCGCGGTATTTACTCCCAGTGTCGATGTGTAAGATCTTCGGAATTTGAGCCGCACTCATTACCCCTCCTTCGCCTTTTACCCGGTTTTCCTCGATTCAAGATACAGAGAGCGCAGTTTGGCGTATCTCAGAAGCGTACCGGTTGATGTCAAATAGGCAATCAAGAAACCTTCCCAACCATCACGCCAACCGCGTTGAATGACAAATTTCCTTATAAAGGATATCGGCGGTTTGAAAATCATTTGCATGGGTGAAAATTTCTTCCCGGCCGCAAACAGCTCTTCGGCTCCCAAAGTCGAGTATTGATCCAGTTTGCGCAGATAATCCTCCAGCGTCGGATAGGAATAATGCATGAGCGGATTATGCAGATTTCCGATTTTGCCCTCGACCTCGATTTTCTCGTGAACCAGAACTTGAGTAAAACGGCCCGCATCTTTTTTAATCAGGCGAAGAACATAATCGGGATACCATCCCGAGTGAAGAATCCAGCGTCCCAAAAGTTGAGTTTTGCGTGGAATACGGTAGCCATCACAGCCCGGTTCATTCTCCAGCAGTTGTTTTATCTCGTTTTTCAGCGTAAATGAAACTTCCTCGTCGGCGTCGATGGATAAAATCCAATCTCCTCCGGCCTGATCGAGGGCATACTGCTTGGTCGGGCCGAACCCCTTCCATTCCGGGCAGAAAACCTTGGCTTTGAAACTTTTGGCGATCTCCACCGTACGATCGGTCGATTCGCTGTCCACAACGATGATTTCATCCACCCAGGAGACCGAACGCAGACAACGCTCCAGGTTGGCTTCCTCGTTCTTGGTGATAATAATCGCCGATAGCTTATTCATGGCTTCTCCGCCGGCATCAGGGCAACGGCCGCTTCGAACACTTCGTCAACTTCTATATCAAAAATATTATAATCGTTTCCAGAAATGACTGCCCCGCCATCCTGATTATAAGGCTTCCAGAGCATGAAATTCTGGCCGAAACGAGTGTACAGGCCGACAACTGGAACCATAAACGCTCGGGCGATATGAACCAGCGAAGTATCCGGCGTGATTAAAATATTCATCCGGCTGATCACGGCTGAGACTTCAAGCAAATTCAGACCTTCGGGCAGTGGATCGACTCTTGATTGAAAGCGACCGGCCAAAGCTACCGCCCGTTCCCGCTCACGGGGATCGGAGGAGATGACAATCCGGCAGGATTTGAATCTATCCAGCAAGCGGCCAATCAACTCTTCGTTTTTTTCATCCGGCCAGACACGGGTCGGACGACCGGCGGAGATATTGACGCCGATCACCTCCGCCAACATCGTTCCATTTAAGGAAGCCACAAACCGCGCGGCCAAATCCTTATGTTCCGGCCGAATAGTCGGCGGAATATGTCCCTCCAGATTATCGGTCTCGATCCCGAAGGCAGTCAAGAGTTTCAGCGTATTCTCCACTACATGAGACTCATCCCCGGTGCGATACAGATAATTGAAATCATAATATCTTTTATGGTGGTTCTTGCCGACCCCTATACGCCAGGCCGCAGCCGACGACCATTGAGTCAATAGCAGAGCCGTCACCGAATCGTCGCAGACCATATCGACCACGGCGTCGATTCCCAGCCGCCTGATTTTGCGTACGGTGGCGATATCGCGAAATATTTTCTTGGTATAGAGGAAATTGGAACATATCCGTTCATCCTCACAGATAACGGCAATGTTACGCGGCGAACTGATTGTGTACAATTCCAAATGCGGATAAAGCCTTTTGAGATTATGAAAAACCGGTAGGGAGATAACCATATCGCCCAGTTTTTCCGGTCGGATAAAAAGCACCCGCTTAATCATCATCGGGTCGATTATCGCGAATTCTTCCCGGCCCTTTTTGAGAAAAAAACTGACCAGAGCAAAAAAGACTCGCTTAAAACCATGCTCCAGCATTTTCAAAAACGAACGGCTCATGCTTGAGCAGCCTCGATTAAAGATTTTTCCACGCGGTCAATCATTGTTTCCAATCGAAAATTCTGTTTAAAACGATCATACCCCGCCTGCCCGAACTTGTCTCCCATCACTCTATTATTATAAAATTGTTCAATCGCTTTTGTCAACTGCGACGGCTGCCGGGGTTCAACCAAAATTGCCGTTTCTGTATCAGCTACAACTTCCGGGATCCCACCGATACAAGAGGCCACTACCGGCAAAGAGGCCGCCATCGCCTCGACCAAAACGATCCCAAACGGTTCGACTATAGCCGGATGAACATATAAATCGGCTCCGAATACTACTTGTTGATGGCTTTCAAGTAAACCGCAGAATATAAAGTGTTTGTTTAAGTCATGATCCTTAATCTGTTCCTGTAATGTGACTTGCATGGGTCCATCGCCGAGCCATAAAAAGTAAATATTGTTGTACTTTTCCGCCAGAGTCGAGGCGGCCTCAACCAGATAGCGATGACCTTTTTGTCGTACAAAGCGGCCCGAAGTCAAACAGATGAAAGCATCTTCGGGAAGATTATATTTTTCTATTATAAACTCTCGTCCGCTCTTGCGGCTCCCCTGCCAGTGTAACGGATCGATGCCGATTGGGATGACTTCGAATTTTGACGGCTCTATAAACCCCGAAGCTACGATCTCATCACGCAACGAAGCCGAAGGAACAATCACCTTAGCCACATATCCGGAAAAAAGGATTCGATGCGAAAACGATTTCTTGGCCAGGTTAACCCCGGGCGTCCATACAATGCGGCAACCACCTCCGAATTTTTGGGCCATTCCGGCCAGGCGGACGTCCTTGACGAAATTGCAGAGAACAACATCGATCTGGTTTTTGCGCAGATAGTCACTCAGTTGTCGAATAGTCTTGGGACAGAAATCGCCGGAGATATCGAGTGGAAGAATTTCAACGTCGGGATGAGAAGAAACGCGCCGTAAGAATTCTGAATCGGTTCGTCCGGCAAAACAGACCTGATGAGAACGCCGGGCCAGACCGACGCCGCACATTTCCATCCAGTTTTCCAGACCGCCCCAAATGCCGGCCCCGATGGAATTGAGAAACAGAATTTTAAGCTTTTGACGGTCCATGGCCATTCTGGAATTGCATCTGGTACAGCCGGGCATAGAGACCGCCCTGGGCCAGAAGCGAGTCATGCGTTCCCTGGCCGACGATTGCCCCCTGATCCATAACCAGGATTTTATCGGCCGAGGTGATAGTTGACAGGCGGTGAGCGATGACCAGCGTGGTTCTGCCTTCCATCAGCCGGTTGATCGCCTCCTGCACCTGTTGTTCCGATTCGGTATCCAAGGCCGAGGTGGCTTCGTCGAAAATCAATATCTGCGGATTCTTGAGTAGCGCGCGGGCGATGGCCAGCCTCTGCCTTTGCCCCCCGGAAAGCATCACTCCCCGATTGCCGATCACCGTATCGTACCCCTCGGGCATCTGCCGGATAAAATCGTAGGCATTGGCCATACGGGCGACGTTGTCCAGCGTTTCTTCGGGCAGACCGTTCATGCCGTAGGCGATATTGTGCCGAACAGTATCGTTGAAAAGGTAGGTCTCCTGCGTGACGATTCCCATCTGTGCCCGCAGATCCTCAAAACTCACTGTCCTGATATCGACGCCGTCGATTTCGATATTACCCTGCTGAGGATCGTAAAACCGGGGCAGAAGATCGAAGAGCGTCGACTTACCCGCTCCGCTGGGACCGACCAGAGCCAGTATCTCCCCTTTATTAACTTCGAACGAAACATGGTCAATTACTTTTTCGGTGCCGTCGTAGGCGAATACTATATCGTTGAATTTGATCGATTTCTCAAACTCGGGTAAGGGCTGGGGGTTTTCCGGTTCCAAAACCCGCGGCGGTGTTTCCAAGACTTCGAAAATCCTTCCTGCCGCCGCCATCCCCTCCTGCAATTTGATATGGATATTGGACAGCGATTTAACCGGCTTGATCAGTGAAAACATGGAAAAAATAAACAGGATAAAATCCTCGGCCGGCAGACCCGATTCGGCCGACAAAATTTTCGTCCCGGCATACCACAGAATAAATATCCCGGCTGTCGTGGCCATCATGTCATTGATCGGCGTGGCCAGCATCCGTATTCGCGTCATCCGCAACAGGGCTTTAAAAAACCGTTTCGTCGCCACCGAGAATTTGCCGATCTCGAATTTGTCCATGGCAAAGGCCTTGACGATGCGGATATTGGAAACCGTCTCTTCCAATACGGCATTAACGTCAGCCATCCGCTCCTGCGACCGATACGAATATTTTTTTAGCTTTTTCCCGACCTTATAAATAAACAGGAAAATAACCGGCAGAACCAGAATCGCCAGAAGAGTCAGTTTCCAACTGAGGATAATCAAAAACGAGGTAAAGATAAAAACCGCCAGAACGTTGGCGACCAAATGATTGAAGCCGATGTCGATGGTTTCATTGAGAATCACTACGTCGTTGGTAACGCGGGAGATCAGATGGCCGGTACGGGTTTTATGAAAATAGGCCAACGACAATTTTTGATACTGCTCAAACAGCCGATTGCGGATATCGCGAATAAACGACTGTTGAACAAAGGCCATAAAGAAACCCTGAATGTACAAAAACAGGTTCTTGAGAAAGGCCAGTAATATCCCCGCCCAGCAGATTCGAATCAGCGTCTCCTGTTTACTGTCCCGGACAATTGCTTTATCGACATTGCTTTTGATCCAGATCTTTATTTTATCCGGTGTTTCGACTATCTTTTCCAGAAAACTTTTTTCGCCTTCGGGAAGCTTAATCCGCTCCACCTGCGCCGGCGGCGCGCCCAATTTGGCCAGATCGGAAAATCCCCCTTCGGGCGTGAAGATCGTCCCCAAAAGCGGGCCGATCATCCAGATAAAGGCCCCGGCCATAGCCGAATACATCATGGCCGACAGAGAAGCTACAACCAGCCTCTTCCAATAGGGCTTAATCAACCGAAACGTTTTCAGATACAAATTACCCATAAGCCCAAAAGATAATACAATATGATTGGCCGGTCAACCTGTTGCCGGAGAGATTAAAAGGATTCAATACGGACGGCTGAGGCCGGGATATTGAGTGCAAACTTCTTGTTACCGATAGGGATATTGTACCGTCGTTCGCGCATAAATCCCCGCGCCCGAAAATCAATCTGGCTGTTGTGATAGAGCAGACTGACCGGTTGATAATAAGGAAAATCATTACTGAAGGAATCATACCGGATTATGATCGAATCGCCGCAAATCGGATTGGTGAGTTTGGTCAGTTTGGGATAACTCCCGCCTTTCCCCTGCAACCGAACCATGTGGTCGAAACGACCAAAATTATTAAAAAACTCCCGCCGCGACATCCGCACCGATTCTTCGGGTGTCCCGGGGACATCTTTAAAACTCAACCGCGAAAGCATAAGCAACAGAATCTCCCCCGGGCCGGGGCATTCGCCATGATTCCGAATATCGGATAAAAACGCCGAGAAGTATTCATTTTGGCTCTTGAAATAAATAGTCACCAAATCATCGATAATACTTCCCTTGAAAGCCCCCTTGCCCAGATACCCTCGGCCGTAAAACCCGACCGAATCACCGGCAAAATACAGCTCGGTCGTAGTTGAAAACTTATTACCGGCGTCGTTAATGCGCAGATCAATCAAATATGCCGCCGACCTGTATTCGTCAGCGCGAGTTTTCGCCAGAATATAGTAACGGTTGACCGTTTCCTCGCTGATCGCCGGAGGTGGAGGCCCACAGGCCGTCAGGATTAAGCCAATGAAAAACAGTCCGGCGACAAACATCGATTTCATAAAGTGATGCCTGAAAAAAGTAATACAAATAACTTGATAAACGGTCCCAGAATCAGCCAGAGCACCGAAAAACCGAACATAAATCCGCTGAGGATTAAAAACATCAAGATCATCGGCGAAACTCGTTCGATCTGATCAATCGTCGGGCCATATCTTTCCGGCAGTATATTGCGGAAAATATGCGAACCGTCGAGCGGATAAATCGGCAGGAGATTGAAAAAGGCCAGCGAGACATTGATCATAACCATATAAAACAGGATCATGCTCAGCGCCTCATATTGATAAAATATCCCCAGGCCGTTCAATATCCTGATTATCGTTCCGGCGATCAGAGCCATACCCAGATTGCTAAGCGGTCCGGCGGCCGAAATCCATAAATCGTCATGGCGCAAATTGCGCAGATTGTAAGGGTTGACCGGCACCGGCTTGGCCCAGCCAAACCGGAAATTGGACATAAACAGCATCAGCGTCCCGAACACATCGAGATGAGCCAGAGGATTGAGGGTCAATCGCCCCATATCCTTGGCCGTCGAATCACCGAACTTGTTGGCTGTCCAGGCATGAAAATATTCGTGCACGGTCAATGAAAATATAATTACGGGAGCGGCCAGGATAGCTGTTTTTACGTCCATGTCTCTTCTCTTCCAATCGTTACAGGTTAACCATACATACGGCCCCCCGGGCCCAAAGTCAAAACCTTTTTACCCGCGGGCAATAGCCGCGTTCGTGATTATCAAACTTCGACGATTCGTTTTTAATTTCCTTTTGGTCGTTTCTGAATGCTGGCTGTCTAAGAGGAAACAAAGGATGTGAAAACCAAATTGCCTCGGACTGACAACATAGAAAGGATAGACTGATGAAAAAGACAATCCTCTATCTGACCGTACTCGCCTTCGCTTTCTCAATTTCCGCATTGGCGGCGCCAAAAGGAATTACAATCGAGGATCGGATCGAAAGAATGACCGAACAACTCGAACTGACCGACGAGCAAGTGGAACAGGTAACCGATATCTACAATGAATCCGAAATACCTGATATTATGGACCGGATGGAAAACGCCGATGATCGCGAATCAAGGCGATCTATTGGGACTGAAATGCGTACGGAAATGGATAAAGTCCATGAACAGATCAAGGAGATATTGACTGACGAGCAAAAGGAGAAGTTTGAAAAAAGTATGAATAACCGTCGAGAAAGGCGCCCCGATAGCAATCGCGGCGGCCGAGGTTCCGGTAAAGGCCGCGGATAAAAAAACTACAATAAACCTCTTTCGTCCAATCGACCGGGTCATGATCCTCGCAGGTGAAAATGACCCGGCCGATCTTTAAATTCAGCAAAATGCGATATCGTCACCTGCATCGGTCACACGCCACAGCCTCTTTACAAGCTAACACTGCCCACTTTGAAATCTATTATGTTCAATTACTGGACAGTCAACTCCAGAAACTCAAGTTACTCCCCCGCAGTTAATTACATCCCGCATTCCGAATTTGCCGTATTCCATATGTAAATATACTTGACATACTTTAAAATGTGATACAGCACCCCTACTACTAACCAGTTGTTAAATAGCATCTTAGAACCCACTGTTTAACCGGCATAAATATTGCTAGATAATAAATGGATTGTCTCTTTTCAATTCGCATCCGTTAATAATTGTTCTCCATCATTTTAATCAGGATGTAACCATGAAATTGATGGTTGTACTAATCGTTTTTACCGTTCTACTGATAGTCGGATCGGCTCAGGCCGCACTGCATACAATGGACTTTACTAATGCCACTCTGGACTTGGGTTCGGATGTATATACCGGCTTGTCCACTCAATATTCCGGCTTCGGTCTCACTTTTTCAAATATCTACCGTTATCATGGAAAGCTTGACTCTTTTGACGAGTTTGGTATTACAACCGGAGAGCTGAGCAACATATAT
This sequence comes from FCB group bacterium, assembly GCA_024231695.1. GTDB lineage: Bacteria > Zixibacteria > MSB-5A5 > GN15 > JAAZOE01 > JAAEQF01. The sequence continues at coordinate 14,262 of JAAEQF010000928.1, read as the reverse complement.
CTTCCGAGTATTGAAATACCTGATCCAGTTAAAGATCCACCTCCCCCGCCTCCCGATCCGGTCATTCTTTTCTCTACTCTGACCGATTTTGTCGAATTCGACTACTACAATACCGTCACCGAAACGAGTATTGAAATTACTGCCCGAGATATTAGCGACAACATCATTGGCTCATTCATCGGAAGTGGAAAAGGTCTGGGGCGTATCGATGCGGTAGGTATTCATTCCCTTGTATTTCAACGGAGTGGTCATGCCGGAATATCAACGCTGATGTATGATCGACCCAGCACGGCGGCAATTCCCGAACCGGGTACATTCATACTATTCGGACTGAGTTTGATCGGGCTGAAATTGCGAAAGTATCGCCGATAACTCTTTCCCCTACGGGGCAGGTTCAGGCATACACGCCGCGCAACAGAAGAACATCCGTAACTCGCTTAACGGCCAGTATATACGATGCAATCCTCAAGGAACAGTCGAATTCCTCGGAAACATCATGAACATGCCTGAAAGCCCGTACCATATGTTCCTCAAGGCGATTATTGACATCATCCTCGGTCCAGAAATACCCCAGTCGATCCTGCACCCATTCGAAATAGGAAACTGTCACTCCCCCGGCATTACATAGAATATCCGGTATAACGGTGAGACCCTTATCATAAAGAATTTTATCGGCCTCAGGCGTGGTCGGACCGTTGGCTCCCTCGCCAATTATATTGGCCTTGATATCGGCGGCATTCTCCTTGGTAATGACGTTCTCCAATGCGGCCGGGATCAGGATATCGCAGGGGTAGGTCAGGATCTTATCCGCCTCTATCACTTTGGCATCGGGAAAGCCGACTATCGACCCATTGTTCTCTTTGGCATAATCGATCAATACTTTGATCGGGATTCCGCCTTTGTTTTCAAGAGCACCGTTGACATCGCTGACAGCAACGACTTTGATCCCCATTTTCACCAGCGACAAAGCCGCTATCGAACCGACATTGCCGAAACCCTGAATCGCCGCCGTACACTCTTCCAGTTTTAAGCCTTTGGCCTTGGCTGCCTCGCGGACGGTTATTCCCACACCATTGCCGGTGGCGTCATGCCTGCCCCGGGACCCCCCCAAAACGACCGGCTTGCCGGTCACAACCGATGATTTATATTCACCGGTATGCATGCTGTAGGTATCCATTATCCAGGCCATCGTCTGCGCGTTGGTATTTACATCCGGCGCCGGAATGTCTTTTTCCGGACCCAAAATATCCGCCAGATCGGCCGTGTACCTGCGCGTCAGTCTTTCCAGTTCACCCATCGACAACTTTTTGGGATCGCAGGTGATCCCGCCCTTGGCACCGCCAAAAGGAATACCCATAATGGCGCTTTTCCAGGTCATCCAAGCCGCCAAAGCCGAAACTTCGTCGAGGTTTACTTTGGGATGATACCTGATCCCGCCCTTGCCCGGACCGCGAACGGTCGAATGTTGCACCCGGTAGCCGGTGAACACCTGAAAAGAGCCGTCATCCATCTGAATCGGCAGTTTGACGATCGTCACTTTGCGCGGTTGTTCGATTATTTTGAGTAGATTGGGATCAAGGCTGATCTTTTTTGCCGCTATATCGAGATACTCCAAAACGTATTCGTATATGGAAACCGGTATGGTTGCAGATTTGGGCTCTGCCATGAAATTCCCCCGTGTTTATTTGCCTTTATTGCGTTGAAATTTATACGGTTCTATTCCCCGAAACATATCGGGAATTTATGTCAAAAAACCGCCATTCCCTCTTTGTCGCTTTCTTTATCCCTACTCTTGGAGAAACCCCAACATGCGGTTTTTCGTTCCCGCGGTCGATCAGAAATAATTCCGAACCGGTCAAATCGAGGCCGTTCTGCTTTCGGGTCAGCCCAAAAGCCCGACAGAATTTACCCGGTCCGTCGCTGATCAACCAATTCGGACTTTTTCCCGGAGGCAACAGACGGCTCATAATATCCTTGCCTATGAAAGGCTCGACACCCCTGATCAGAACCGCCGCCGGAAACCCATCCCGTTCAGTAACAATATTGAAACAATGATACATGCCGTAGATAAAATACAAATAGCTGTATCCGCCCCGGCCGTACATGACCCTGTTACGCTCGGTTTTGCCGGAAGCCGCATGGCAGGCCGGATCATCCTCACCAACGTATGCCTCCACCTCAACGATATCCGCCGCCAATTGCCTCTGCGGATGATTATAAACGATGGTCTTGCCCAACAGATCCGGGGCAACGGTCAAAGTCGGCCGAAGATAAAAATCCCGCGTCAGTTTTTGTCCGAGAATTTCCATGGATAATTACTCGTCAACGTAAGGAAACAGCTCATGCGCCACCGTGGCGGCCATGTCGAAATCAAGGGCCAGCTGATTTACGCAATGAGCGTCCGAACCGAGCGTAATCAGGCGCACACCCGCTTCCCGGGCGGCATTGACGATTTCCATCGTCGGATAATATTCAAAGTGGCCGTGGCGGATGGCCGAAGTATTCAATTCATACCCAACATCGTTGGCCTTCATGGTTTCAAAAAGCCTTTCGATCCGCCCGCGGTGAATGCTGTTTATCTCATCGCCGTAAAACTCCGTCCCGAAGCGGCGATAGACATCCAGATGAGCCAGACAATCTATCAGCCCCGATGAGGCCAATTTGTCCAGTTGTTCGAAATATCGATCGGCAATCTGTTCTACATTGTATTTGGCAAACAATTTGGTCGAATCTTCCTTGTCGTTTATACAAAGGCCGTCGATATTATGCGCCGCTCCCAGGCGGAAATATAATTTGAACTTGGCCTGCAATTCGGCAAAATGTTTCTCGCACCCCTCATAATAACTGAATTCCAGCCCCGGTCGGATCATCAACCCCATCAGTCCATACTCCTGATGCACTCGGGTTATATCATCCAGATAATGTTTGACAGCGTCATCGGACAGCTTTTCCTTCTGCCCGTCGATGACCATAATACCGTCCCGATCAAAATTCTGGGGGTCGGCATCGTAATGAGTCGTGAAACAGATTTCAGACAGGCCAACACTTAAAGCAGCCAGACAGAATTCGTCGAGGGTTCCCTCAGCGTCAATGGAATAGCCCGGATGAATATGAAAGTCACCCACCGCCTGCTGTTGAAGACGGGGCAGCTCAAACAAAATGACTCCCGGTCAGAAACGGATTATTTGCCTTTTCCTGCCCGATTGTCGTCGCCGGACCGTGTCCCGGATAACAAACGGTATCATTAGGTAAAACCAGCAGTTTTTCTATAATCGAAGAGATCAACTTCTCATGACTGCAGCCCGGAAAATCCGTCCGCCCGACCGAACCATAAAAAAGAGTATCACCGCAAATGAGAATTTTGCCGCTATAAAAGCAGACTCCCCCCGGCGAATGACCCGGCGTCGGAATTACGGTCAGCTTGATCGATCCGATATTGACCTCCTCCCCCTCGGCCAGAATTTTGTCCGGCGGCGGACAGGTGACCGGTGAACCGAAGGCGGCCGACATATTGTCGGCTGCCGAGGCCAAAAGCTTTTCCTCGCCTTTTCCGGCAAATATTGGGATATCGTAATGGGCCTTAACATCATTGACCGCCCCGATATGATCGATATGGCCATGGGTTAGAAGAATCATCTGCGGAGTAAAACCCAAATTATCGACCCGGTCGATAATCCGTTCGGCCTCATCGCCGGGATCGATTATGGCTCCTTCTTTGGATTCTTCGTCATAAAGCAGATAGCAATTGGTTTGATAGATACCGAGGGCGAGTATTTCTAATTTCATTTCCTCTCCAGGTTGCAAATAGTTTATCTATAATTACGTTTAAACAGCCGATTCGCAACCCAAAAAGTCACTTGTGCGAAATTGATCATCGCTGGAAGACAAATCGCGTAAAAGGTTATAAATTTACCGGTTTTTGATCCGCTTTTTCGGCAGATTTTTATTGACTACTTATTGACCTTGGCCGGCAAATTTTGTAATATAATAGCCCTATACTTTATGAGGTGAGGAAAATGGATAACGAAGCGCTCGAAATCGTAAATAATTTGAAGTCAAGGCTTTCCAAGATCGGGAGGTTTCTTTGACCTCGCTACTCGTCGTGAAAAAATTAACAAGCTCGAACTAAAGAGCGCCGAACCCGGATTCTGGGATAGTCAGGAAACGGCACAATCAACTATGCGCAAAATGGCCGGCCATAAAAGATGGGTCGAGGGTTTTCAAAATCTCGAGACCGAACTGAACGACCTGATTGAATTGGGCGAACTGACCGAGGATAGTCCCGAAGATTTTGCGGATGTTCGCAAGAGTCTCGATGAGTTTTTGGCGACTATTGACAAATTCGAAGTGGCCACTTATCTCTCCGGTGAAGACGATATCCGCAATGCTATCCTGACCATTCATCCCGGAGCCGGCGGCACCGAATCACAGGACTGGGCCGATATGCTCTTTCGCATGTTCAATCGCTGGGCCGAAAAACAAAATTTCACCGCCAACCTGATCGACTATCAGGCCGGTGATGAAGCCGGTCTCAAATCGGCCACAATAACCATTCGCGGCGAATACGCCTATGGCTACCTCAAGTCCGAATCGGGCGTACATCGCCTGGTGCGTATCTCCCCTTTCGACGCCAACAGCCGCCGCCACACCTCATTTGTGTCCGTCCATGTCAGTCCTGAAATCGATGACAATATCGAAATAGAAATCAACGAAGAAGATATTCGCGTGGACACCTATCGCGCTTCCGGCGCCGGCGGCCAGCATGTCAACAAAACCTCTTCCGCCGTTCGCCTCACCCACGCACCGAGTGGCATCGTTGTCCAGTGCCAGTCCGAACGGAGCCAGCATAAAAACCGCGATTCAGCCATGCGCGTGCTGCGTTCCCGCCTTTATCAACAGGCCCGCGAGGAACAGCAAAAAGAGATGCAAAAATACGAACAATCGAAAAAGAAAATAGAATGGGGATCACAGATACGCAGCTATATCTTCCACCCCTACACCAAAGTCAAAGATCATCGCACCGAGGCCCAGACTTCTGACATCCAAAGGGTTATGGACGGCGATCTGGAACTTTTTATCAACGCCTTCCTGACTCATGGGCAGGCTGAACATTAAACAGAGTTAGTGAAGCTTTTCAGGAAATAGAAAAATGGATATTCTCAGTGTCATAAAAGAAAAAGCCGCAAAACTGGGTCGCACGGTGGTTCTTCCTGAAGGTACGGAAGAACGCGTCATCATCGCCGCCCGGTCACTGGTTGAACAGAAAATCGCCAAAGTGATCCTGCTCGGTGATGAAAAAGAAATAGCCGATCTGGCTGGCCGGCACGGCCTGGATACAGGAACCGTCGAAATCATCAACCCGGCAACGTCGGCTCACTTCGAAAATTTCGTCGACCTCCTCCTTGAACGCCGTAAGGCCAAAGGGATGACTCGCCAGCAAGCCGCCGGACTGATGAGTAGCACGCTCTATTTTGGAGCGGCTCTGGTCAAAACCGGCCTGGCCGACGCCTCAGTGGCCGGATCGGTCAACACTACTGGCAAAGTCTTGCGCGCCGCCCTGCATGTCATCGGACTGGCGCCCGGCATCAGCACTCTGTCATCGTCGTTTATGATGACTCTGCCGGAATTTATGGGCGAGAAAAACAAAGTCCTGCTTTACGCCGATTGTGCTGTCATGCCCAACCCGGATAGCCAACAGTTGGCCTCGATTGCCGCCTCGACCGCCGACACCATGAAAAAACTTGTCGGCGAAGAACCTCGCCTGGCCTTTCTCTCTTTTTCCACCAAAGGTTCGGCTTCGCACCCCGACGTGAACAAAGTCACGCAGGCATTGAAGATATTTAAAGAAACGCATGCTGATATCGCCGCCGATGGCGAACTTCAGCTCGACGCCGCTTTAATCGGCAAAATCGGCGAAAAAAAGGCTCCCGGTTCGCCGGTAGCCGGCAAAGCCAATGTGCTGATTTTCCCCGATCTTGACGCCGGTAATATCGGCTACAAATTGACGCAACGCCTGGCCGGCGCCATTGCCACCGGGCCTATTATACAAGGCTTGGCCGCTCCGGCCAATGATCTATCACGCGGATGCAGTGCCGACGATATTGTCGATGTCTCCGCCATTGCGGTACTGATGAAAGGATAAACCATGAGTATCAGCCAACTCGCTCAGGAAATAAAGGAGTCGCCGACTCTGGCACTAAATGAAAAGGCCCGCCTGCTCAAAGAAAAAGGTGATCCGGTTATTCATCTCGGAGCCGGGGAACCGAAAAGCAAAGTGCCTATCGATGCCATCCTCAGTTGCGCCTCCAAACTGACTTCGGCCGAAGTCCGCTATACCCCGACCGAGGGTATTCCCACGTTGGTCAAAGCGATCATTCGCTACACCGAGGATAATTACGGTAAAACAGTCGGCCCGGAAAATGTGGTCGTGGCCGCCGGAGCCAAACAGGCTTTTTATAACCTGATGATGACCCTGCTAAACCCGCAGGACGAAGTTATCCTTTTGGCCCCCTACTGGGTCAGCTATCCGGAAATCGTCAAAATGCTTTATGGTATCCCGGTTGTGGTCAAGCCCGAAGACGGCCGTTTCCATCCCCGTATGCAGGATATCGAAAAGGTCGTTGGCTCCTACACCAAAGCCATTGTCGTCAACAGCCCCAACAATCCTTCTGGCGTTATGTATTCGGCCGAATTCATCGAAGAGATCGTCCAGTACTGCGAGAAGAAGGGTATTTACCTGATCATGGACGACATCTATCAGAAACTCGTCTTCGGCAACAAAGTCCCGGCTTCCCCCTACAAATACGCCAAAGACAATTCCGATTCCTCACGGTTGGTCATCATCAACGGCGTTTCCAAAATGTACGCCATGACCGGCTTCCGCATCGGTTGGACCGTTGCCAACCCAAAGATTTCAAAAGTATTGATCAACGTGGCCGCGCAGAATACTTCCTGCCCGTCGGTTATCCAGCAGGCCGCCGCCGCCGGGGCCTTAAACGGCATCCAAAGCGGCGTCGAAAACCTGCGCTTGATGCTTGAAAACAACCTCAGCATCATGATGAATGAATTGAATTCCTTCACCGGTGTTAAGACAATTCGCCCCGACGGCACTTTCTATTGCCTGCCCGATTTTTCGGCCTATGAAAAGGATTCGGTTAAACTGTCGAATTTCCTTCTGAAAAAGGCACAGGTCGTTACCGTACCCGGCGGCGAATTCGGGATGGAAGGTCATCTCCGTCTGAGTTTCTGTGGCACGGTCAAGGATATCAAAGAGGGCGTGGCCCGCATCAAATGGGCTCTTGACCCCGACTCCCCGAATGAAATCTACATCGGTGATCGTAAACTGAGGAGAGACTGGCTATGAACAATAATCTGCTGAAAATAGAAACACCCGCTCAGAATCAAGCCGGTGCTGTCAAAAGCGAATACGGTCTCAAAAATCACGGCCTGACCCTTTTGAATACCGTCTATTGGAACCTCCCCACCGAATCGCTTTACGAGGAAATCATCTTCCGCTCCGAGGGACGCATTACTCATATGGGGCCGATTGTCGTCGAAACCGGCAAAAAAACCGCCCGTTCGGCCAACGATAAATTTGCCGTGCGGGAAGCCTCCACCGAGGACAAAATTTGGTGGGGCGAATACAACCGTCCTTTCAGCGAAGAAAAATTCAACGCCATCTGGCAGCGGATGCAGGGTTATCTGCAGGGCCGCGACCTTTTCGTGCAGGATTGTTACGGCGGGGCCGACCCCAACTACCGCCTGCCCGTGCGCATTATCACCGAACACGCCTGGCACAGCCTTTTCGCCCGCAATATGCTCATTCAGCCTGAAACGCATGACGAGATGCGCAAATTCGTTCCCGAATTCACCGTCGTCAGCATCCCCTCGTTCAAAGGTGTGCCGGAAATCGATGGAACGCTGTCCAAAACCTTCATCCTGATTAATTTCGACCAGAAAATCTGCCTAATCGGTAATTCCGGTTACGGCGGCGAAATTAAAAAATCGGTTTTCTGCGTTTTGAATTACCTCCTCCCCCTGCAAAATATCCTGACCATGCACTGTTCAGCCAATGTCGGGCCCGACGGCGATTCGGCCCTCTTCTTCGGCCTCTCCGGCACCGGTAAAACCACTCTTTCGGCCGATCCCAAACGAGGTCTCATCGGCGATGATGAACATGGCTGGAGCGACGACGGTATTTTCAATTTCGAGGGCGGCTGTTATGCCAAGGTTATCGCTCTCTCCCCCACCGCCGAACCGCAGATTTATTCCTGTACTCGCCGTTTTGGAACGGTTCTGGAAAACGTCGTTTATGATCCGATAACCCGAACTCTTGATCTTGATGATAATATCATGACCGAAAACACTCGCGCCGCCTATCCCCTGAACTATATCGACAACGCCGTACCGGAAGCCATGGGCGGCCATCCTAAAAACATAATCATGCTCACCTGTGACGCCTCGGCCGTGATGCCGCCAATCGCCCGATTGACCCCGGAACAGGCCATGTACTATTTCATTTCCGGTTATACCTCGAAAGTGGCCGGAACCGAAATCGATCTGGGCAAAGAACCGGAGATCACCTTCAGCGCCTGCTTTGGAGCGCCCTTTATGGTTCATCATCCATACAAGTACGCCGAAATGCTTAAAAACAAAATGCTCAAGCATAACGCTCATTGCTGGTTGATCAATACCGGCTGGACCGGCGGCCCCTACGGAATCGGTAAGCGCATGAGTATTCATCATACCCGAACCCTGCTCAATGCGGCTCTCGACGGTTCGCTGGTCAATGTCGAATATTACACCGATCCGGTCTTTGGATTCGAGGTGCCGAAAATCTGTGAAGGCGTACCGGAAAAAGTTCTATATCCCGAAATGACCTGGGAAGATCCGGACGCTTATCGGGATAAACGCAAACAACTGGCTCTGCTCTTTATCGAGAACTTTAAAAAGTTCGCCGAAGGAACTCCGCCGGAAATAGCCGCGGCCGGGCCGATCAGGCCGGAGTAATAAATTAATAAAATCGTCGAACCGGGCGGAACGTTGGTTTCGGTTTGAGGGTTAAAATTGAATAAGCATCGGCCTCGATGCTAAAACATCGGGGTCGATGGAAACTTACAGATTAACAACGGAGTTGGATGAAGTCGTGCCCACATATCAATATAAATGTCCCGAATGCGACAACGAGTTCGAAGAGTTTCAGAATATAACCGAACAACCGCTGTCCAAATGCCCGCAATGCGGTGGTAAACCGCGCCGAATTATCACCGGCGGAGCCGGATTCATACTCAAAGGTTCCGGTTTCTACGCCACCGATTATCGCTCCGAATCTTACAAGGCGGCCGCTCGCAAAGATATCCCGACGCCTCCCTCATCATCCGGAACCAAAAAAGCGGACAAGAAAGCGGATAAGAAAAAAACATAAAGCAGTTGAGTTATGGCCTTAAACGCCCAACAGAAAAGTGTCATCCAAAAGACCCTTCCATCCGAAAGGGTCTTTTTTGATTTTTCCGACCGCTCCGAATATACCAAAGACGCCACCGAAATGATCTTCCCGCCCGATGCGCTCTTTATGGCCGAAACCGAGGAAGAACTGGTACAGGCTGTCCGTCTCTGCCGACAGATCGAATTGCCGCTGATCATCCGTGGCGCCGGAACCGGTTATTCCGGCGGAGCCCTCGCTGTCCAAGGCGGCCTGCTGGTTTCGATCGAAAATATTGATGAAATCAAAATCGATACCCGGACCAAAACAGCCGTCGTCGGCCCCGGAGCAATTACCGGCGATATTATGAAAGCAGCCGAGAAGGAAAATCTCTTCTATCCGCCCGATCCGGCCAGCTTCAAGGAATCCTGTATCGGCGGAAATCTGGCCGAAAACGCCGGGGGCTTACGCTGCAAAAAGTACGGCGTCACCAAGGACTATGTTCTCGCCTGCCGTGGAATAGATGCCGAAGGCAAAATCATCGAAATCGACCATTCTTCCCCATTTGGGCTGCTCGACCTGATGATCGGCTCAGAAGGAACCCTTTTTGTCTTTTCCGAAATAACTCTGCGTTTGCTCGATCTTCCCCGGCCGGGTAACACCATTCAGGCCGTGTTCGACGATACCGTTGACGCCGCTTCGGTAGTGGCCGAGGTCACCGCGGCGGGAATCGTGCCCTGTATCATGGAATTCATGGACGGCGACGCCATCGCCTGCTCCAATCGCTACGATCCGGATCATCGCATTGAGGAAGGCGCAGCCATGCTTTTGTTCGAAACCGACGGCGCCGCAGCCGATAATGAAACCGCCGCCATAAAGGCAGTCTGTGAAAAATACGCAGCGACCGCCCTGCGTCTGGCCGACGACTCAGAAACCCGGGAAAATCTGTGGCAAACCCGACGCAATCTGTCAAAAGCGGTCAAAAGCGCCTATAAAAGCAAAATCTCAGAAGATGTCTGCGTCCCTCCCTCGCGTCTGCCCCAATTGGTTGCCTATGTGAGCAGACTGGCTAAAAAACTTCCCATTCGCGTAAACTGCTACGGCCATGCCGGCGACGGCAATCTGCATGTCAACTTTCTGGGGCAAATCGGTGATAAAAAGGAAAACCAGGCAATTACCGAAGGCGTCGAACGCCTGTTTGATAAGACTCTGGCCCTTGAAGGCACGCTAACCGGTGAACATGGCATCGGGATAACCAAAAAAGACTATATGGGCCGTGAGTTTAGCCCATCTACGATGCGATGTATGCACCGACTGAAAAAATGCCTCGATCCTGAAAACCTCGTCAATCCCGGCAAGATTTTCCCGTAAACGCTTCACATTCTTTTTGATAATTTCGCAGCAAGATATTGACAAATGACAATAATTACCATTTATTGAGCAATTAATGTGAATCTTTTCACAATGGGCAGGTAATTTGGTTTAGCACTTTTTAATATAAAAAATCAGTATGAGTTAATATAACCCCATCAATTCTTGGGAGGTTTTTACATGTCCAAACTAAAAGATAAATTTACCGGTCTGATCCAGCCGATGCGCGATGATATTCGTGCGTTCATAAAAGAACACGGCGACAAGCAGGTCAGCACAGTCAACGTCAAACAGGTGTACGGCGGCATGCGCGGTGTCCGCGCCATGGTCTGCGACACCTCCAACGTCCCTCCGGATAAAGGTCTGGTTGTACGCGGTATTCCGTTAAAAGAGCTGTTTGATACCTGGCCGGAAGACATTTTCTGGCTGCTTTGCACCGGCGAACTGCCCAGCGACGACGAACGCAAAGATTTGCAGGATGAATACAAGAAATATGCCGGCGTTCCGGATTATGTCTGGAAAGTCCTCGAAGCCATGCCCAAAGATTCGCATCCGATGTGCATGCTCGACACTGCCATTCTGGCTATGGAAGGTGAATCCAAGTATCGCGCTCGTTATGCCGAAGGTATGAAGAAAGAGGATTACTGGGAACCGACCATGGAAGACTGCATGCGTATTCTGGCCATTCTGCCCGAACTGGCGGCCGGAATCTATCGCCTTCGTTACAATAAAGGCCCGCGGATTGCTCCCGATCCGAATCTGGACTGGGGCGCAAGCTATGCCCAGATGCTCGGTCTCAAAGATCCCGATGGCATTTTCGCCAAACTGATGCGCATGTATCTGACCCTGCACTGCGACCATGAAGGTGGAAACGTTTCGGCTCACGCCTGCCATTGCATCGGTTCCGCTCTGTCCGATCCGTACTATGCCGTTTCCGGCGGTCTCAACGGTCTCGCTGGCCCTCTGCATGGTCTGGCTAACCAGGAATGCCTGAAATGGGTTATCGAAGTCATGGACAAGTTTGGTGGCGCCCCAACCAAAGAACAACTCGAAAAGTTCGCCTGGGATACGCTTAAAGCCGGCAAAGTTGTCCCCGGTTACGGCCATGCCGTCCTGCGTATCACCGACCCGCGTTTCGACGCTTTCCTGGCCTTTGGCAAAAAATATTGTGCCGACGATCCGGTCTTCCAGACCGTCTCCAACGTCTTTGATACCGTTCCCGGTGTCTTGAGACAGATCAAAAAGATCGCCGATCCATGGCCCAATGTCGATGCCGGTTCCGGTGCTCTGCTGTACAAATTCGGCCTGAAGGAATTTGAATATTACACGGTTCTCTTCTCGGTCTCACGTGCCATGGGCATGTGTTCGCAGTTGATCGTCTCGCGCGCCTGGGGCGAGCCGATTGAGCGTCCGAAATCAAGCACGACCGAATGGCTCAAGAAGTTTGTCGCCGACAACTATTAATCGTTGCGCGACATTTTTGCCGTAGTCATTAAGTGCAATTGAGCAGGTAGCCCCACTCAATTGACTGTATTACTTCAAAGGCGGGGGATCCTCCCCCGCCTTTTTTTATTGATGAGATTAGCGACCGCTCCAGCAATTGACAAACCACATCTTAAGGTTTATACTATTAATCAATAAATAATATAGCACATGACGTCGTTTTGTGGATTATTATGAAAAGTAAATTGCCAGTTGAAGTAATTGAAGAATATAAAAACTGGGAACCACCCGTTCGCCTTAAACGCGTAGTAGAGCGAATACTGAAGGTGTTGCCGCCGGATAAGCTTGTTGGAATTGGTACGGTCGTTTTAACGAATGCCAGTGGCCTTAACCGGGTAAGACGAAGAGAAAAATCTCGATCCCGCAAGCGATCGTTGTCCCTTGAAGCTATCGGCGGCTTTTATCATCATGCCCATAAGGGTAAACCGGCCTGGATAGAATTATTCATTGATAACACTTTTGTGAACCAACCTCCATGTGCTTGGCGGCTTCCATTCTGGCGGAATTGGGTAATCGGTTGTATGCTTTGCCATGAGATCGGACACCATATTCACTTTACAATGAAACCGGAATTCCGAGAGTGTGAAGATGTTGCCGATGATTGGGGTCTAAAATTAGTGAGATACCAATATGGACAGTTACACTATCTGGCCAGTACGAACACTTCCATCATTCATCCATTCATGAAACTGATGCGAAAATTGGATGCCCGAAAAAGGCAGAAGCAGATGGGACAAACACCACTCGAGTAAGGTAGAATACCGTTCCGGCAGGTCTTGGCTCGCCGCAGGCGAGTTGTGACCTGCCGCTTTTGTCATTTTTTCGAATCACTCAAACACCCATACAGAAAAAACTCACCGGTGGTTTTTACATGGCCGGTCCAGCCCCTCCCCTGCAATCTTTGCTCAAGCTTCGCCGGATCATAGAAATGCTTGACGATCTCATACTCACTGCCGTCGTTTAATTTTCGCTTGGCTTTGCCGTCTTTTTCCAACTGAGCATGATTTATTGCCGTCGATTCCTGCGTCATCAGGCTGTCAATAAAGAAAGCTCTCCCGCCAGGTTTCAACGCCCCTCTCACCATCTCCCAAAAACTATCGAAATGCGAAGCCGGGACATGCGACAGCCAAAAACTGAAGAATATAAAATCAAATTTACTCGACGGCCGCCACGAAAACAGGTCGGCCTCGATATATTCAATCTGCGTATCTTTGAATTTTTGTCGATTGATTTCTATCATCTCGGGTGAAACATCGACAGCCGTTAGTCTGGTTGCAAAGGGGATGAGATGCACCGTCCAAAAACCGGTGCCGCAAGCCAGTTCCAGGATATCTCCGGAAGGATGCACATCGGCCAGGGCCTTTTCCATATCTTTCCTCGCCGCCATCCATCGTTTTTTTTGTTCCTCTCCCCGGTCATAGCGGAATTCGCGATTAACCCACTGGTCATACTCCGCCGCCCGCGCCCGATAGTATTCTATTTGATGCTGTATTAACTCTTTATCATCGGACATGATTAAATCCTAAAAGATTCAAAACTCCAAACGCAAGCCATCAGAGCCAAAGAAAAGATTTTTCACCCCGGCTTTTTCCGCCTGCGTAAACACCTCATGAGTATCGAAGTTCTCATCTAAATGAGTCAATACCACTCGCCTGACGTTATTTTCCTTAACCGCCTCGAACAGACTGCCGACATCGATATGCATCGATTCCACAACCAAAAAATCAATTCCGGCGAGATGGTTAAAAAGGTCTTTCTCCGATCCCAAATCAGCCGAATACAAAACCTTCTTCCCATCAACTTCAATCAGATAGGAATAACATTCCATCCGATTGGTCAGACCATTCTCGGATATATACTTTTCATTGATTTCGTTTTTCAGATGGCTGTTCGGTATAGGCCTGATAGTCGCGCCATTTACCTCAATCGGTGATTTTTCGTCAATTGATGCAAACTCTATCCAATCC
>JAAEQF010000927.1 GCA_024231695.1 FCB group bacterium | reverse complement strand
ATCCATCGATTTTGTTACGACGGCCGCCACTAATTGTCGAGAAGTAGTTGGTTAAGGATGTACAGGCCACTCCCAGGTTTACTATAGTTTGCGCTGAATCGCCGGAATAAAAATTATCTGCGCCGCCTTTGGAAATCCCTAAGTAATTCTCTGTATATAAAATTGAGTCAGCCACAGTCCATTTGGAATCTCCAGCCGTCGTCTGTAATGTCCCGTCAGGGAATTTGATTCCATCAACTCCGGGTGTACCTCCCAGGTGAAGCAAAGCGGTTGGGCTCGTTTCTCCAATTCCCACCAAACCGGATTCCACAACCACGTCTCCATCGAAATAACCTGCCCATTCTGAGGCTGATTGTCCATAAACGCCGGCATCTGGCGTGCCCAATTTTCCAGTAGTGATTCCACTCAAATAACAAGAGCCCGATACTCCACTTCCATCATCATCTGGACTTACAAGAGCACCTGAAAAATCCATTGTCGGTTTTGTCTGAGCCCATACCCCAAAAGAATTACCGCCGATATTGACTTCCATTGCATCGGTATAATTCACTTGCATGACCTGCATTCCATAACCGCCGATATAGGCCGTATTACCATAGTAATCCTTGAAATATGCGGCGTGATTTTCAGAGCCGATATATCCATAGTTATTGTTAATAGCACACGAGCCAAAAACACCCACAGTATCATTTCCCAGCTGTCCATAATGTCCGTTTTTGTTAATACCGGTTACAGCGGCATCGTCATCGCCGAGCAGGGCGTTGTCACCATCACTATCGACGACCTCCAGTTTGGCCGATGGAGTGACCGTCCCAATTCCGATGGAATCAGTATCGGTGTTGAGCCTGATTACATTGCCGTCATCAATCCATCCACTTGCGCCAGATGGATTAATCCAGCTTAATTGCCCACCACCATCGGTTTGCATAACCTGGCCCAATGTGCCATCACTCTCCGGGAATTCGTAACCATCGACTTCATCACCGAAACGGATATGTGGAAGATCGATCATGAAAGTGGAATCCTCGGTCAGCGTACTGTTAAGACCGAACAAAATGGAAAAGACACCTGAAGCCTCGATCTTGTTCTTGTAACCTCCCAGAATGGCCGAGTAATTGGCCCCGGTATCAATCTTATTCTGGTATCCACCCCCAATAATGCTGTATATTCCATTAGCTGCATTCTGTTCACCACCGCCAACGGCAGCCCTGTTGCTTCCGGCAACATTCATTCGACCGCCGGCTATTGTAGAAAAACCACCGGTTGCCGTATTGCTCCCACCGCCGCCAATTGTTGAATAACCGGATGTTGCTCCAACAATTTTGTTAATACCACCACCCGTAATCACTGAGTTTCCTGCGGTCGATTCGATGATATTCTGAAAACCGCTACCGATGAAGGATCTTGCTCCCCCGGCTGAATTGGAATCACTCTGAGAACTATATCCTCCGCCGACAACGACCGAATAATCACCACGGGCATAATTATAGAGTCCTCCGCCTACAAAGGATCCCTCCCCGCTGGCCGTATTGTTCAATCCGGCCACGAAAGCATAGTCACCGCTGTTGGTGTTCCCCGATCCGATATTGGCTTTGCCCTCAACCTTTAAATCACCGATAATTTCCAGTTTTGTCGAGGGGCTGGTAGTACCGATTCCGACCGAGTCAGAAGAATTATCCAGTCGAACAACATCGCCATCATCAGTCCAACCGTTGCTACCACCTGTTGCGGCCTGCCAGGTGCCCATGCCGCTGGCGTTCGAAGTGAGAACATGCCCGTTGACAGCACCGGTTGACAATATGAATTCGCCAGCGTCAATCGTTCCGCCAGCGACAAATCCGGCGATAACACCTCCACCCGAAATCTCATCAAATGTCGCCCCATCTATCGACAAGACCGAATCGGCCCGCAGAGCATGATATGAATAGAAAACCGAAGCCAGTTTGGTACGCGGCGTAATTTCCGAATCCGCTCCTACTTTTATCCCCAACCAGCGCAGAGTATCGGTGGCGACATCATGCGGTAACTGCACCGCCGAACCGAGATCATATGAGAACAAACCTCCGGCTACCGCTACAGTCTGTTCACCGCTGGTCCAGACACGGTTTGTTCCCGGATCGGATGCCGTCGGATCGTTCCAGACTGTAAACGTAATCTGATAATCACCGGTGAGCGGTTCACCGTCGGAATTATTCAGTTGGCCCATATAGGTAATGATTTGCGGCACCTCGGCTAATACTCCACTGAACATTATCAGTGCAACAAGGATGAAAGTGAACTGTGATGAACGCATGGATTCCTCCTAAGCCCAAACTACCCCAAAAGGTATATCTGGAATTTTCTTTTTTATCGAAGATTGGTTAGCACGGCGATTATGGATTCTTCCTCCCGGCGCATGACATTCCGGTGTCGGTCCTGATGTAAAGTCAGATTCAAAACTGTTGTCAAACGATACCGCGTGCCCTCAGTATCGAAGATAATATAAGTCCTATTTTGTAATATGTCAAGTTATAATTATTCTCGTAATATTCTCGTATCCTTGGTAGATACTAAAATATCACGGAACCCACCCACAGGCAGAGCCTGTTTTTGGCTTACGCGTGGGGACATCGTCCCCTTTTCCACTGTCGTGCAGATGTCCAGTCTCTGGTGTGAGGCCGAAGGCCGAACCGAAGACAGACGAAGCCTGGCTGTCGTGTGGATGACCTGAATTGAGGAATCCTGCGTCTGAAGACGCAGGCGAACTTGGCACTTACCTGGCCAAGCGAGTGTAGGCCGGTTGTTTCTTGGTCTTGTTGTCCATTAATAAATATCGAACCAGATTGAAAAATTCAAGATTATTGAACGGCCTAGTCAAGTAACCATCCGCCCCGTCTGCCAGGACATCGCGTTTCAGAGGACGAATATCATGTGTCGCCAGCATGATAACCGGCATCCCCTCAAATTTGCCCTTGATGTCGGCTATGATATCAAGACCATGTTTAAGGGTGAATTTAATATCCATGGCCAAAACAGAAATAACATCGTTTTCAATCTTTTCGAATGCACTCTCGATATTGGAAACCCCTTCACCCCTGAAACCGGAGAGGTTGGAGATATATATTAAATGTCCTACCAACAAGTCATTTTCTTCAACGAACAGGATTTTGGGTTTAGAGTGTTTGAGGGCATTCTCTACTCGATCCAACAAAACTTTCTCTTCTATGGTCACGGCAGAAGACATTATGTCGAAAACGCCAAAGTTAATGAGTTTTTTTATCATGTCAGTGTCACAATTATTGCAGATGACAATTACGGGAATGAAATAAAACTTGGGAGTTTTGTGGATGGAGTTCAGCAATTCCAACTGCTTGCCGAATTCCAAGCTGCCGTCAACCAGGATCAGGTCGATCTGGTAGTTGTTCTCCAAGGCTCTAAGGCCTTCCCTGCAATTGCGGGCCGTTATGCATCCGAAATCACGCTCATTGAGTATTCTCTTTATGTTATCGAAGGTAGGGATATCTCTATGGATAAGTAGTATGTCCGACATTTTCGCTCCCGCATGATCCAGACAACAGTATGGGCCCGTTCGTTGTCCTGTTCATTTATCAATATTGGGATTATCGACCAGAGCGGACGAAAAGTTAAATCCCTCATTCGAGATTTCCAAATAAAGGCTGGTGGCCCACTATTTTTGGTGAAGATTTAGGGGCAGATGAGGACAGGCGAAGCCTGTTCTTGACTGACGGTGGCGGAGCCACTTTGGGGCTTACGCGTGTATGGCCCAAATAAGTGCCCACTGTGAGGCAAGCGAAGCGAGACGAACCAAGGACAGACGAAGTCTGTTTCTGGCTGTCGGGGGCGTCGCCAACTAACATCTGAATCATGGATGGAGTTAAACAAGGTTAATCTCGAATATCGACTGACCGATAATATAAATGAGCTTTGCCACTTCGACTGACTCCAGAAATCTCAAATTCGCCGATTATCATCGGCCAAATATGTCCAGAGATAGCAAGGAGTATCAAATGGACGAAAGACGAAAATCCGAGAGAATGCAAGTCAGCGATTACAAGGATAACAATCAGACGACTCCGGAAGAATGTTTTCAGGTATTCGATGGAAAAAACGATCAGTTCATCGGCTATCTGGTGGATATTTCGGTCGAGGGCTTGATGATTCTCAGCGACCAGCCGATCAAGCAGGAAACCCTGCTGATTATGAAAGTAGAACTTCCCGAAAACATCACTGACGGTGAGAAATTACTCATCAAGGCCAAAAGCCTCTGGTGGCATCAGGAAGAGAACCAGGAATCCTGCAGGATCGGATTTAAGATCGAACACAGTTCGCTCGATCTGACTCAGATAATTCATCGGCTGTTCAAAGAAGGCGATACAATGGGCACCTGCCAGAAAATCCCGATCATCACAGCCTAGGGTGGCGGAGCCACAGGCTCGCCTGTTTTTCACTGTCGTGTAGATGACCTGAGTTGAGAAATCCCGCGTCTAAAGACGCAGGCCACCAGCGACCCAAACAAGTGCCCAAAGTAAGGCAAGCGAAGCGAGACGAACGCACTTGTGCGCTTTAGGTTCGGCCTTCGGCCTCACAATGTGGATTAATCATCCACGCGACAGCCTAAAAGGGACGATGTCCCCAGGCGAAGTCTGAATATGTGATGTACATTTGTGCAGGTCGGCCGTACAATAGAATTGTATGGCCGATTTTTTATACATTGATGTCGATGCCTTTCTGGCCTCAATCGAACAGTCGATAAACCGCAGTCTGGTCGGGCGGCCGGTAATGGTCGGCGGGTTGAAAAACGAACGCGGAATCGTTTATTGCCCCAGCTATGAGGCGCGAGCCCGCGGAGTGCGGATGGGGACGTCTCTTTTCGAGGCGGCCAAACTTATTCCCGACGGTGTTTTCCTAAAGGGCGATTCTTTCACCTATGACCGCTATTCGCAGCGGTTGATGAATATCCTTCGCGACCATACGCCGCGGGTCGATCAGATTTCGCCGGATGAAGCCTGCCTTGAAATCACCGGTTTGGAACGGCAGTTCAGCGACTGGAACACGCTGGCGCAAAAAATCAAGACCAAAGTCCGGACCGAACTTTATCTTTCCACCTCAGTCGGCGTGGCCTCGTCCCGGGTGGTCGCCAAGATCGCTTCGGAGATAGTCAAACCGGATAACCTTACAATCGTCCCCCCCGGCGAGGAAAAAGATTTTTTGGCTCCTCTCCCCGTCGAAAAAATCCCCGGTATCGGACGGGTCAATAAACGCCTGCTCAATGAGATGGGCATCAAAACCATCGGCGACCTGCAGACCATCCCCGAGGAATATCTGACGACTTTGTTTGGGCGCAACGGACATAAATTTGCTGCTTATGCTATCGGCCGGGACGGGCCGTTGATCCGCGATTTTTCGGCCGTCCGTTCGGTCAACCGCGAGACCGGATTGGCCAATGATCTCACCGACCGCAGTCTTCTTCTGGGACATTTTTATTATCTTTTGGAACGAGCCTGTCGCCGTCTGCGGCAAATTCAAAAAAAGGCGGCCCGGCTAACGATCAAATTTCAGTATTGCGATTTTGAACGGATTGAAGGCCGGGCGACAATCAAACCGGCCTCATGGGACGAAAAGATTTTGTACCGACAGATCAAACACATGTTTGATACTCTGCATCGCCGCCGCCGGGGAATTCGTTTCGTCGGGGTGGCCCTTTCCAATCTCAAGAGTTCTCTTTACAGTCAATCGCTTATTCTGGATCAAACCGAAAAGAACGAACGACTGCTGGAAGGGATCGATAAGATCAGAGGGAAATTCGGTTTTCTGGCCGTCGGCACCGGACGGACAATGGCCATGAACGATCTCTATCGGCATAAGGTAACCGGCTATGAGCTTCGCACTCCCGGGCTGTCGAAGTAATTTTTCCCTGCTCTGGGGAACGGTTTTTCCGGAACAGTTGGCGGCGAAAGCCGCCGAAGCCGGGATCGAACATCTGGGATTGGCCGACGACGATAATCTTTACGGCGCGATAGATTTCTACCGCGCCTGCCGTGACGCCGGAATAAATCCGTTGATCGGGACCCGCCTGACGACCCTGATGGGTGATCTGCATCTGATTGCGTCCAACTACGAGGGGTATCAAAACCTCTGCCGTCTGATAACCCAACGGCAATTGGAAGGCGCGGTTTCGGAAGATGATCTTCGGAAGTATTTCCACCACCTGTTTTGTCTGGCCCCAATGGGGAAGCCGTTGAAACGGTTAAAAGATATTTTCGGGCGCAATCTTTATCTATCACTTGACGGAACCGAAAGCCGCTCGGCGCGGGACATCGTTGACAAACTCAATATTCTACCGATAGCCAATTCCACGGTCAGTTTCATGGAACGCAAAGATTATAACCTGCATCGTCTGATGCGGGCTATCGACAGCGGATCATTGATCGGCGATCTGGGTGATGTGCCATCTGATTCATCATCGGCCTATTTCCCCGACCGGAAAGAGATGCGCCGACGGTACGCTCTTTTCCCGGAGGCGGTGGCCAACGGAATTATTATGGCTGAAAAATGCCATGTGGTTTTCCCCGAACACAAAAATCTGCTGCCCGCATTCACCGCTTATGACGGCGACAACAGAGAACATCTGCGGGCCAAATGCCTTGAGGGTCTGCGGAGCCAAAAAGGCCAGGCGGCCGGTGTTTATCAGGCACGGCTTAATTTCGAACTGGAGGTAATCGCTCGTACCGGGTTTACCGATTATTTTTTAATCGTCTCGGGGATAATCGACCATTGCCGCCGGACGGATATCCCGGTGGTCGGACGCGGGTCGGCAGCCGGATCATTGGCCGCCTTCAGCCTGGGGATAACTCAGGTCGATCCGATCCGCGAGGGCTTGTATTTTGAAAGGTTTTTGAACGAGGCTCGATCCGATCCGCCCGATATCGACCTCGATATCGACTGGCGTCGCCGTGATGACGTGCTGGAACATATTTATGATCGTTACGGTCGTGACCGGACGGCTATGATCGCCACCTATACCCGCTTTCGGGCCCGGATGGCTGTTCGCGAAGTCGCCAAAGCGGTAGGGCTGCCGCCCGATGAAATCAACCGTTTCGCCAAACGCCTGCCCTATACCAACCCCAGCGAAATAACCAAGGCGGTCAAAAGGATGCCGCGAGTGACGCGTGAGGGTATTGATATAGACCGCTACGGTTCGGTGCTGGACGCAGCCGCCAGGTTGGATAATTTCCCGCGTCATCTGGGGATTCATCCGGGCGGGATCGTGATAACGCCCCGACCCTTGACCGATTATGTGCCGTTGGAGCGGGCCACCAAGGGTTTGGTGGTGACCCAATGCGATATGTATCAGGCCGAAAAACTGGGGCTGATTAAAATCGATGTCCTCGGGCAGAGAGGACTGGGCGTTATCGTCGATTGTCACCGCCATGTACGAAAAATCAAGGGCGATGATTTTGTCGTTCCCGATAATGATGAAAAAACTTATCAGTTGTTGCAGTCGGGCAAAACCATCGGCGTTTTCCAGATCGAATCACCGGGACTACGGGCACTCCTGCGTGACCTGAAACCCGGAGAATTGAACGATATCACTCTGGCCCTGGCGCTAATCCGTCCGGGAGCATCCGATTCGGGCATGAAAAAGGTGTTCCTCGACCGCCATCACGGAGAGGCCGAGACAGCTTATCCTCATCCCCGGCTGGAGAAAATCCTGAAGGAGACTTTCGGCGTCTTTATTTATCAGGAGCAGGTGCTTTTATGCGCCCGCGAGATTGCCGGATTCAATCTTCCGGCCGCCGACCTTCTGCGCCGGGCCATAACCAAAGCGCGCAAAGAAACCGACTACAAAAACCTTCGCCGTCGGTTTACAACCGGCGCATTAAAAAACGGTATTCCCTCCGAAACAATCAACAAGGTGTTCAAACTTCTGCGTAATTTCGCCGGGTTCGGATTCTGCAAGGCTCACGCCGCCACCTATGGTTATCTGGCTTATCAATCGGCCTATTTCAAAACTCATTATCCGGCCCGATTCATGAAAGCGGTTCTGGATAACGGCGGCGGATATTATCCGGCCTCGGTTTATATTGCCGAGGCACGCCGTTTGGGAACTACCATAGCTTCGCCCGATATCAACGACAGCGAGGCTAAAGAGAGTTTGCGGGAAGATCGTTTGTATGTTGGCCTGAATCGGGTGCGCGATCTTGAGCAAGAAACTATCGATCAAATAATCGAAAAACGGCCGTTTGTGTCGTTCGATGATTTTTTGGCGCGGGTGAGGTTGTCAGCCGGAGAAACGGAAAACCTGATCAAGGTTGGAGCTTTCGACAGCCTGCAAAAAAACCGTCCCCATCTTCTCTGGCGGCTGCATCTGGCTCGTGTCAACGGCGGATCAAAAGCAACGCGCGAATCAGAGGCCAGCCCTCGCCGAAGCACTCCGGGTGATCTGTTTGCTGGGCAGTTGATAATCCCCACAGGGAAACGACTGCCACCCTTACCCGATTTGACCTCGTTTGAAAAATTCCGCTACGAGAAGGATATTCTCGGATTTTCGGCTACCCGCCATCCACTGACCATGTTCCCGGCCTACCGGATCGAACCGCTGGCTGGTATGATTAGCCGCGAAAATCATGGCCGCCGGATTGATCTGGCTGCCTGGCGGGTCAATATCAAACAAATCAAAACGCGGGAGAAAAAAGAGTGGATGGTTTTTCTTACGCTGGAAGATCTGGAGGATACTTTCGAGGTTGTGCTTTTCCCCGAGATATACAAGAAATATGCAGAACTGATTCGGCGCTATCGTTTTTTGCAGGTTTCGGGCGAGGTCAATATCGACGGCGACAATGTGGCCGTGGTGGCTTCGACTCTTTCCCCCGCCCCGACGGGACTTTCTGAACAGCCGTACTTATGATGTTAATATTGACTACGGAATATGTTGAATGTAGATTGGCAATATGGCAGAGAAGAAACCATCGGCGGAAATAAGAAAAGAGTTGGAACGACTGCGGAACGAGATCGAACGGCACAATTATGCCTATTACGTTCTGGATAATCCACAGGTTGATGACGCCGAATACGACCGTCTCTTTGATCGCCTGCAGGCCATCGAAAAAGAACACCCGGAACTTCTGACACCCGATTCGCCCTCGCAACGAGTCGGGGCGGCGCCTTCGGAGAAATTCGCATCGGTCAAACACCGCCAACAAATGCTGTCACTGCAAAAAGTAACTACGGCCGAGGAATTTATCGATTTCGACCGCCGTGTTCATGACGGACTGGGGATGGCCAATAGCGTTGATGTCGAATATGCGTTCGAACCGAAACTTGACGGACTGGCGGTGGAACTGGTTTATGAAAACGGAATACTGAATGTCGGATCGACGCGAGGCGACGGCATGACCGGCGAAAATATCACGCCCAACGTTCGGACGGTGCGGTCGATTCCTCTGAAATTGTCAAGGGAAACGGCGCAAAAATATCCTCTGCTGGAGGTGCGTGGTGAAATTATTCTGCGGAAATCTGATTTCGCCCGGTTGAACCAAATGCAGGAAGAGTTGGGCCTGCCGCCATTTGCCAATCCACGTAACGCCGCCGCCGGATCACTCCGGCAACTCGACAGCCGTATCACCGCCTCGCGGCCGCTGTTTTTTTATGCCTATGGTATATCCGATCAAAACCAGGCCGGATTGGAAACACACAGCCAGGCATTAGAACTTCTAAAAACCGAACGATTTCTGGTCAACGATCAGGCCCGGACCCTATGTGGAATTGGCGAAGTCGAAAAAGCCTTTTCTCAGACCGATACGATTCGTTCGTCACTAGATTACGATATCGATGGAGCGGTGATTAAAGTCAATAGTTTTTCCGACCAGATCAGGCTGGGTCAGGTCAGCCGTGCGCCGCGCTGGGCTATCGCCTGGAAGTT
>JAAEQF010000926.1 GCA_024231695.1 FCB group bacterium | reverse complement strand
GTATGCAGATTATGAATCAAATATCAGATAGTCCAGGCGATTTCATCGCCTGGTAAGTGTAGGGATAGTCATTTAAGTTGGTAACGCTGTAGGTAATTTTGCAAAAATTGCAATGAAATGGATTTGCCAATCCATTTCTGAGCGATGAGTAGAGACTCCGTAGGTAATTTTTCAGAAATTGGAGACTCAGTACCGCCCTTGCGCCTTTGCAGCCTTTGCGAGCCTTTGCGCCTTTGCGCCTTTGCGAGAGATTAAACATATTTTATCAATCCATTTAATTAGAATCATCAATAATTGTGCCAATTGGCACAACTATCATATCCTTAACATAATCAAACACTTCCTAACAAAAGTACAAAAGAAATATAAAAAGTACAAAAAAAGTACAACTGAGTATCCCTAACATAATCAAACACTTCCTAACATAATCAAACACTTTTTAAGGTAATTCGATATCCTCTAGTTACTTGTGGGGCACTTAAAATTTCATTTTAAGGGCGAAAAATAATTTTCGCACTCCTGATAACACCAAATC
>JAAEQF010000925.1 GCA_024231695.1 FCB group bacterium | reverse complement strand
TGTCTTGCACCGTTTGAAAAAGGGTGGATAGCATCTCGTTCGGTTTCTCATCCCGGGAAAGCTGTTCGCGTTCGGCTTCAGAAAAATGGTCTCGATATTTTTTCATGAACGATTTTACATTCCGCCTGACTTCAGACGCGAATCCTTCATTGGCGTTCTCCAGTGTTTCCGTATTGATTCCGCTGAAATTGAATGTCAGCATCATGTACGTATGGCGCCGCGGCGTGGGGCGCTTATGGATATACGAGCCCTGGAACACCTCCGCGAAACGATCCTCGCAAAGCCGGTCATAGTACCAGCTCAACATGTTGCAAAACAAGGTTTTGCCGAATCGCCGGGACCGCAACATTACCGGATATTTCTCGGGCGCGGCTTCCAGCAACTCGATATAGCGGGTTTTATCCACATAAAAGTAGCCCTCGGTGCGCAATTCCGCGAAATTGGATATGCCATACGGCAATTTCATCCTGTTATCCTCGTCGAAAATTCTCGCTAATTCAAGACTCTAATCATCCTCCATAAAGATACGCCGCCGCATTTCAATTAAACGAAACGCCGGCGCCCATGATCCGAAACCTAACACATTTCCGAATCGTATTCAACATGTCCACGATCCTAATCTCGACCGGGCTGTATAATTATGGAGCCCGGTTGTACGATCCGGCGCTGGCCAGGTTCATCAGCC
>JAAEQF010000924.1 GCA_024231695.1 FCB group bacterium | reverse complement strand
AGGTCCAGAACTTACTGCCGCTCTCACTCCGAATTTCCTTGAGATCTTCAAGACCGTAGTCGGTCACGGAGCCGTCAGGTCGGCTGATGCGTATGTACATCACCTCCGGCTTCCGGAACAGACGCTTCGATGTCAGCCAGCCTGCCTCAGTATCAAAAACGACGTACTTCCGCTTGACGATTTTCGTGTAGGACCCTCTGGAGCCTGGAAACTCCTTTTTTGCTCCGGCATGCTCCATTACTATCTGATAGTCCAGATATACGCCGTCGTGATTGCCGTACTTCTCTTCAAGAGCAGCGATATCTACGGGCTCATATGCTTCCGGAACCGGTGGCATTTCCAGAAAAGAAATCCGCCGTGAGGTCGTGCATGATGTCGCCGTTAGGGCGAGAAGGACGAGACATATCAGTCTCTTCATACTTTCTGTTCCCCTCTATTCGACAACGAACTTCCTCCTCAATGAGACTCTGGCCGCAAGTTCGTATCCTTCCTTCGAATTGCCCTTGAGATTATAGGTCGTCGTCTGGTGAAACTCTACATCCTGCGGACCCTCACTCTGGCTCCT
>JAAEQF010000923.1 GCA_024231695.1 FCB group bacterium | reverse complement strand
GTCAGGGCCGCTTAACAGGTTCCCGTTCTGGTCATGATTAAAATTGTAGGTGATTCCATCTGCAACAGCCGTGGCCAGGGCGTGTTTGTTCTTAGCAAGGGTGTTTTGCTCAAAGGTGTAATTGATGGGGGTCATGGCCGCATAGACGGCGGTAATGTCTGTTTCCAGTTCTTGGAGCACCCCTCCGGCCGAGTAGGTATAGGCCCTTCTCTGGATGGCGTTTCCATGCCCTTCTTTGGCCCTGGTCTCAATGCCTGTTATGTTTAGTGCAAGGGGGTCATAGGTGAACGTGCTGGATGTGCCGTTCCCATGTGCCACCTTGCCCATGGTCCCATGGGCCTTATAATCGCTATACGCGGCATATGTCTCGCCCTGGGGGCCTTTGAGGGTGTGAAGAAGGCCTGTCCCGGGATAATAACCATGGTCTATATAAAACCCGTCAGGATAGGTGAGGCGCGTCACCTTGCCGGAGAGATCATAGGCAAAAAGGGTGGTCCGCTCTTGATCCCCGTCAATCGTTTTTGACACCCTGGTCACGCGACCCATGGCATCATACCCGCCATAGGTGGTGGTCACGTTGGTGTTTGACAGGGAATAGAGCCTGCCCTTTCCATTGGGGATGGCGGGGTTGTCATAGGTATAGGTCACCTGGGGGTCGGCCCTGGAATAGCTCTTGGACGTCACCCGGTTCAGC
>JAAEQF010000922.1 GCA_024231695.1 FCB group bacterium | reverse complement strand
TTTCACGGCCGTGGATCTCGCCGGCAACCAAAGCCCCGCTGCGGATGTAGCCATCGTCTACGACGACGTCCCGCCCCCCGCCGTGGAAACGCTCACCCTGGACGACCGGGGCGACGGCGTCTCCATGATCCTGGACTGGAGCGGGTATGACGAATCGGCCCACGGCGACGTGGCCGCCTACCGGATTTACAAGGAAGAGGTCGCATTCACCGACCTCACGGGCCTGAACCCCGCGGCGGAAGTCATTGCCGGAACGTTCACTTATACAATCCACAACCTGGAACGGGGCGTCGCCTTCTGGTTCGCCGTGGCCGCCGTGGACGCGGCCGGAAACGTAGCAAACACCGTCGACGCCATCCCCGGGACCCCCGTGGACGCAACGCCTCCCGAGGATCCGGAAGACCTGACCGTCCAGTCCTTCGAGGACAGGCTCATATTCAACTGGAGCCCCTCCGCGGATTCGGACGGGGATCTGGCCGGCTACAAAGTCTATTTCAACAACGATGAAACCGGCGTCTCCATCCCCGCCGATCCGAACAGCTACGAGGCCGCGGGCCTGAACCCCGCCTCGGAATATCCCGTCAGGATCACGGCCGTGGACAATGACGGCAACGAGAGCCCGGGCGCGCTCC
>JAAEQF010000921.1 GCA_024231695.1 FCB group bacterium | reverse complement strand
GATAACGCTACCGAAATAGACATGCGACGTGGTCGGCAGAAGATTTATTCGAAAATGACCGCCCTTGACATTGGGACGACCATCCACGGCGTCAAAGAAACTCTCGAATATCATGCGAGCAATATCATCGGCATAATCCTCATCGTTGCCATATTTGGGCGAGAAATCCAAGAGGATGCCGCGAAGATCGGAATCGACCTCAAAATCGGTTTCCAATCCTTTCATCAACCGGGAAAAGTCGAAACTGCCCCGATCATAAATATGATGCTTAATCGCCGCCAGCGAATCGGTCAGGCTGCCCAGTCCCACGCCTTGAACATACGAAGTGTTATATCTGGCTCCGCCGTTATTGTAATCCTTTCCGGTTTTGATACAGTCGTCGATTAGAATCGACATAAACGGAGCCGGCAATATTCTGCCCCATAGATCTTCGATTATTCTATTACCCTTGATTTTGATATCAATGAAATGCTTCAACTGTTTCTCAAAGGCCGCATAAAAGTCATCAAAACTCTTCAACCTGACCGGATCGCCGGTTTGAAGACCAATCTGTTTTTTCGTTTTCGGATCAACGCCGTTATGCAATGTGATTTCGAGGACTTTGGTCAGATTAAAGTATCCGGTGAGAATATAGCTTTCCTTGCCGAAAGCGCCGGTTTCGACACAGCCACTGGCGCCGCCATTGCGAGCATCGGCCACCGATTTACCCTGTCGGATCAGTTCCTGAATTATGGCATCTGTGTTAAAAAGCGAGGGCTGACCGTAACCGGTTCTGATAATCTCCAGCGACCGTTTAAGCAATCGATCAGGATTTTTTTTGCTGATCTGCACCATTGAGCTGGGCTGTAAGAGCCGCATCTCTTCGATAACATCGAGAATCAGATAAGTCATTTCATTGGCGGCATCTTCTCCGCTTTCGGTGAGACCGCCGAGGTTAATCAGGCAAAAATCTGTATAAGTGTTGCTTTCCTTGGCCGTGACGCCGACTTTGGGCGGAGCTGGCTGATTATTGAATTTG
Source organism: FCB group bacterium (assembly GCA_024231695.1). Lineage (GTDB taxonomy): Bacteria > Zixibacteria > MSB-5A5 > GN15 > JAAZOE01 > JAAEQF01. Next base: position 10,239 of record JAAEQF010000921.1, on the reverse strand, counting down.
ATCCAGAACGATTGCAGAATCTCCCGCGCTCGCTCTTCGTTCAATTTACCAGATTCGATTTCTCTGCAGTAAAAAGGCAAGAGATGCTGATCAAGCCGACCGGGATTGAATGAATCCCAGGTATTGAGTTCGGTGATCACTCCCAGATGAACGAACCAGTAATACTGCAAAGCTTCCCAATAAGTTTCGGGAGCATGCGCTGGTACGCGCGCGCAGATACGAACCATCTCTTCCAATTCGGCTTTTCTTTTCGTATCGGATTCGGAGGCAGCGCACACCCTCAGTTTATCCGCATAACGATTGGCAAAAGCGATGATCGCCTCAGCGGCGATATCCATGGCTCGCAGTTGTTCCCTTTTGGACAGTGCTTCCTCATCGTTTTCGAAATCGAGAGCTTGCATGCTTTGCGAGATATCTTTTTTGAAATCCAAAAATCCTCGATAATAAATTTTATCATCGAGGACAGTGTGACCGGGGGCACGTTGTTCCTGAAACTCGGTGAAAACGCCGGCCTCATAGGCTGCCTTCCATTCGTCGTCCACCTCTTCGAATATTCTGTCCCGGATCGAACGCCTCGACCAGAAAGGGATTATCCGGTCTTCTTGGAATTTGACAGTTTCCTCGGCAACTTTAAATGGGATTTTCTCCCGGTTGCGGAGGATATCGTAATCATTTAGCGTATGGGTGCAAATCTCAGGATAGGTAGGTGTGGCTTTGGGCGCCGGGCCGCGCTCTCCAACAATAAGTTCGCCCTTGTTGAGACACAGTTCCTTGTGTTCCAGAATATATTTAAAGGCCAAGGCCCGCGCTACCGGAACCGAATTTCGCTCGGCCGCTCCGGTACCGCAAAAGTCGGTTAGCAGCAAGGCTCGTTCCGGCGATATGTAAGGTTGAGCATCCAGACTTTGTCGGCGCAGTTTCTCGATTCGGCTATTCATGAACGACTATCCTCCTACCTTGACCGGACTCCCACAGCCGGCGAAACGCCTGCTGATGTCTCTCAATTTAACATCCGTTTGAGTAAAAAGGTGCCCCAGTTTGTTGCGGATCTTCAATTTCTCAAATTTACGTTCTCCCAGAGGATTATACGGCAAAAGATTGATCTGTTCGATCCCACCGAGAACAGTTAGAAACTCGGATATGGCGTCAAGATTTTCGTCGGTGTCGGTAATTTCCGGAATAAGCGGTATGCGCATCCAGATGGTTCGACCGGTTCTGGTCAGGCGAGTCAGGTTTTCCAAAATCAATCCATTGGAAACGCCGACATATTTTTCATGAGCGGCTTGGTTCATCAGTTTCAAGTCAAATAGATAAAGATCGACCAACTCCTCGGTTTTTTCAAAATACTCCCAAGGTACCAGACCGGCAGTGTCCACGGCCGTATGAATACCATAGTCCCGGCAATGAGTCAGCATTTCGACCAGAAAATCAATTTGCAGCATCGGTTCACCACCTGAAAAAGTAACGCCTCCGCCGGATTGATCATAAAAAATGCTGTCTTTGATGATCTCGGTCATTACCTCATCGACAGTAGCCAAACGGCCAAACAATTTGGTGTTCCCGTCAACCGCTGCCTGATCGTCGCCCAAACTAGTTTTTGCTTGAACTTTATCCGGTTCAACCCTCATACTCTCAGGATTATGGCACCACCAGCAGTTAAGCGGACAACCCTTAAGGAACACGGTAGTCCGGATGCCCGGTCCATCATGGATGGCGAACTTCTTTATGTCAAATATCGTTCCCGTCATTTCCCAACCAAGCAAGCACGGTGTTTCATATCGTCGTTTTCAACCACGTACTTAATATATGTGAAAGTGCTCTTTGTTCTACGATTTTTTTGGTTCAAACTGTTTTTTTAATCGTTGAGGATTGAAATATCTATAAAAACGAACTTTCCGCTCGGAGTCCCGTATATTCTTGAATATCCGCCGCCATAGATTGTATATTATACTACTTATCGGAGGTATGCCCTAATATGGTAAGAATCGACTCACTATCCCGTTCATTCGGGGATATCAAAGCGGTGGATAATCTATCGTTCGAAGTTCGGCCCAATGAAATATTTGCCCTTTTGGGGCCCAATGGAGCCGGCAAGACAACGGCCATCAAGATGATCCTGGGAATGCTCAGACCCGACGCCGGAACCGTTCAATTCAATGGGTCGCAGGTATCGCCCGATGATAACAGCTACCTGTCCAAAATCGGTTATGTCCCGGAAAGCTGCGCCCTCTATGAAAATCTCACCGGCCGCGAATATCTGGAATTCATCGGCAATCTTCATCATTTACCGGAAAGCGATGTGCAGCGGAAAACAGTAAAGCTGCTGGATATCCTTGAATTGGGAGAGGCCTCCGGGCAGTTACTGCGGGAATATTCCAAAGGGATGAAGCAAAAAATCCTGATCATCTCAGCTTTGCTTCATGATCCCGATCTGATTATACTCGATGAACCGTTTTCCGGACTCGACGCCAATGCGGTTTCGGTATTTAAGGAATTGTTTCGCGAGCAGTCCCGGCAGGGCAAAGCGGTGATTTTCTGTTCGCACATTCTGGAGGTTGTGGAACGACTGGTTGACCGTATTCTGATAATCAAGGACGGTAAAGAGCTTGCCTCCGGCACCCCGGAAAAAATTATTGAACAAACCGGTCATGAGAATCTCGGGCGAGCGTTCAATGAACTCACCGGTGCAAAAGATATCGCCGTTCAGGCCAGAAATATCGTTGATATTATCGGCAATAACAATGTCAATCAAAGGATAGAAGGTGAAAAGCATGAGTAACCCGGTAATTGATTGTCTGCTTGGCCATCGCACGGTTCGAAAATTCAAAGCCAAGCCGATCGAAGAAGATAAGTTGGAGCTGATCCTGCGCGCCGGAACCCGGGCCGCCAACGGCGGTAATCTTCAACTCTACTCTTTTGTCGTCATCGACGATCCGGCCAAGAAAAAAGAGCTCGCGGCAATGTGGAAACATTCGGCTATCAATCTGGCCAATGCACCCGTTATCATCATCGCTCTGGCCGATCTTAGCCGTCTCCGCCAGTGGTTTGCCATCCACGATAGCGTACCGGCCCACACCGGTCGAGCCGCCTGTTTATTCCTTTCGATCTGGGACAGCCTGATTGCGCTCCAAAATATCGTTGTCGCCGCTGAAAGTATGAGCATGGGCACCTGTTATATCGGCTCAGTGCTCGAATTGGATATTCGAAAATTCCTAAATACTCCGGAATACGTTTTCCCAGCCGGAATGGTCTGCCTCGGATACCCCGAGCAAATTCCTGATTTAAGTATGCGATTGCCCATGGATGCCATCGTTCACAGAAACGGTTATCAGGCCTTCACCGCTTCCCAGATTGAAAAATTCTACAAGGAAAGAGATGCCGTCTGGGATCGAATTCCGGAAAAACGCAAGGCTATGCTGGCCGAACAAAACCTTTTCAGCATCGCTCAGGCGGTGGCCGCGCAGAAGTTTTCGGATCAGGTCACCGAAGAACGCAGCCGGGGAATTCTGGATAATTTGCACCAGGCGAAGTTTGATCTAACCGGGGAAGGAAATAAATAGGCGTGGCCGCCATCGGACAGACATTGGATCTTCATCAAGTCCGAACTTTGCTTTTCACCAGTCTGAAACTTGACTGGCGAGGTGCGACCAATCCCTTTACCGGGCAAAGCATCAAGAAAGGCAAATTCCCCGGGATGGCCATAATTATCCTTCTCAATCTGGGAATGTCCCTCTTTCTCGGTTTGATATTTTTGAAGGTAGTCGATCTGGTGACCGGACTGACTTTGTCCGGCGGAGTGGCCCTGCTCATTATCGGCATTCAGGTTTTGCTGGAATTCGGCAACATCATCATCTCTCCCGATGACTATAATGTTATCAGCCCGCATCCGGTAAATTCCAAGACTTTTTATATCGCCAAACTCACTCATCTTCTGATTTATGTTTCTCTGTTATCGGTCACGGTATCAGTCGGTCCGGCAATTTTCGCTTCCTTCAGGTTCGATTCTCTCTGGGTCGCGCCGATAGTGTTTTTTCATTTCTGGATATCCTGCGTATTTATCTCGGCCCTGATGATGGTCCTGTATACAGTCGTTTTGAAATCGGTTGATCGGCGAAGGTTGGAACGAGTGTTGGGGTATTTGCATATGGTCTCGGTATTAAGTATGTACCTGGGGCTCAATATCGTTCCTCGCATCGTCAAACGTTACGCTTTCGATATCGACGTCCACACATTGCCTTGGTTGAAAGCGTTACCCTCCTACTGGTTCGCCACGGTAATTCGCCTGTTTTCGAATGGATGGGATATTGAGAGTTTCGCCTTTCTTCTTTTGGGTTTGACCCTGCTTTTCGGTCTGGGGCGCACGGCCGTATCGTACTTGTCACTTTCCTATGCCGAATCGCTGGTCAAAACCGCCTGGACCCAAACGGCCAAAAAACCCAGCTGCATTCCTCACTTTATTCGCAATTGGTGGAGACGTTATTCTCAGCCCGAGGACCGTGCCCTGCTCTCCCTGGTGCGGGCCAACTTCAAACATGACATTCATTTCCGCATCGGTGTATTAGGGTATCTGCCACTTATGCTCTTTTATTTGGTCTATGGCTTTACAATCGCCGGTTCCAATGTTCGCGATCCCTTGGCGCCGATGCCGGATACGCAAGTCGTTTCCAACTTTCTATTTGGAATCGTAGCCGTCATTGCTCCGTTTATGCTGATGGGAGTTATGCAAACTTCCAAATCCTGGCAAGCCGGTTGGGTGTTTTACACCACGCCGATCGATCGTCTGCATATGGTTCTAGCCGCCGGAAAACTGGCCACCGGACTTCTAATCCCACCGCTGGCCATCCTGCTTTGCGCCATTAACACCTATCTTTTCGGTAACCTGCTGCATGGAGTCATGCATACCACGGCGATGATGGCCGTGGCCCTGACCGGACTGTCGCTTCTAAGTATTTTCAACATTCATCTGCCTTTTACCCAAGAATACGCTCCTGGGAAAATGACTTCCGGCGCTCTCAAGTCATTGGTCGTTTCCATGTTTATCTTCGGCGTACCGGTCGCCGTCGTCGGTTCTGTTGGATACGGAGGATATTGGGGCTGGTTTATTTTCGTGACCTGCACTTTGGTTTTAAACCGCTTGCTGATTTTCGGCCGGGATCGCCGTATTCGCCGCGTGGCCAGAAACTGGGAATTCACCGGCTGATTATCCGATGCACACCTCAGCGGCTTGATTTCTGATATCTGCCAAAAGCCCGGCCATGGTCGTGGCCCGGCTACATTTTTTCGACTACCCGGAGAATTGCCTGCACCGCTCGATCTATCTCTTCAATTGTTGTATGGCGACCGGTCGAAAACCGAACGGTACCCATGGCATAATCCAGCGGTACAAGCATAGCCTCGAGCACACTGGAAACATTGATCTGATCGGAATGACAGGCGGCTCCGGCCGATGCGGCCACTTCGGACAATTCGGCCAGGATCTTATTCGCTTCGAGTCCCGGAAAGCTGATACTGGCCGTGTTGGGCAGCCGCATTACCGGATGACCATTGATTTTTATCGAGGGAAGTTTCTCTTTGAGAGCAAACTCCAAACGGTCACGAGTCTTCTGCATATAGTCATGATATGAGGCCAGGTTTTGCTTGACCATTTCGCAGGCTTTCCCCAATCCCACAATTTCCAGAACGTTTTCCGTCCCCGCCCGCCGGTTCATTTCATGATCTGCACCATGCATTTGCTTTTCCAACTCAATTCCGGTGCGAACGTAAAGCGCGCCGATTCCTTTAGGAGCGTACAGTTTATGCCCGGCAATGGAGAGCATATCCACGCCGAGTTTATCTACGGTAACCGGGATTTTCCCTACCGATTGAGCGCAATCAGAATGCATCTGTATATTATTTCGCCGGGCCAGTTCAGATATTTCAACAATCGGCTCGATCGTTCCGACTTCGTTGTTGGCATGCATGATCGTTATCAATATCGTCTGCGGAGTGATCGCTTCCTCGACCTGCCGGACATCCACCAGACCGAACTCATCCACCGTTAGATAAGTTATTTCAAACCCGTGATTTTCCAGATAACGGCAAACCTCGGTAACGGCTGGATGTTCGACCGCTGAAGTTATGATATGATTACCTTTGTGGTGAAGGACATGAGCTGTGCCTTTTATAGCAAAGTTATTGGCTTCCGAGCCGCCGCTGGTAAATATAATTTCTTCTGGCAAACACCCGGCCATATCGGCTACCTGCTGTCGGGCCTGATCGATCGCTTTTTTGGTGGCCAGACCATATTCATGACCGCTGGAGGGGTTTCCGAAATGCTTATGGATAAAAGGTAGCATAGCATCACCTACCGCCGGATCAATCGGCGTGGTGGCGTTGTAATCAAGATATATCGACTTCATTAAAAAATCTCCCGACTTTGGCAAATCAGACTTTGTACAGAATTATTATAACCATATCGACCGGAAATAAGCGATGATTTTTTTTATTGCCTTGGCGGCCGGCTTTAGGAATAATTTTACCGGTTCCCATAAGGATTGACCAAAAAGGCCAAACTAGCCAAATACGTTTCCAAAAAGTCTGCCTGGTACAGCCGTCCGGCCGACCTACTCCAAATTCCAGCAACAGGTTATACTCCGAGAACAGGCGATTTTGGCTCGATCAACCTGAATCTGTTGGAACATCATACACAATTCGGATTATCCATTCATTTTAACACCTCTAATCTAAAGAACCTCAAGGCAATGACGAAAGTGAAAAATAGGAGACTGCTCTGTTTTAACAATTTGCCGAGGTGAGCTTCGATGATTAGATCAAAATCGATTTTTATCATATCAGTCCTGGTTTGCACCATGTTCACCGGGTCAATTATCTCCATGGCCGATCCCCTGCCCAACCGGGCTCCGAACGTGCCAATAGTTCAAACCGATATGCCGGCGGGTCGAGGTTTTATGCCGAAAAGTTTGGATCTGTCTCACCTGAATAACAAAGGAACCCCTGGGATATTCATGGCCGTGCAGACCCCGGCCAGTTGGGATTGGCGCGAGTCGGGTAAGGTCACTTCGGTTAAAAACCAAAGCTCCTGCGGAGCCTGTTACTCTTTCGCCGCCCTGGCTAATATCGAAGCCCGGGTTCTTATCGGTGACAGCGAGACTTTCGACTTTTCCGAGAACAACGCCAAGGAATGCAATTTTGAGCAGACCAGTTGCGACGGCGGCAATTTCTATGATATGGCCAGTTTCCTGTCTCAAAAAGGAACGGTACTGGAAAGTTGCGATCCGTATGTGGCCGCGGATGTCACCTGTAACAGCTCCTGCGCCTATATTAAAACTCTGTTGGATTGGCGGATCATCTCTACCAATGCCATACCCTCGACACAGGACCTCAAGGATTATATCTACAATTATGGCCCGATCTATACTTCCATGTATGCCGGCGACGGCAACGACAACAGCTGGTTGTCCGAGATAAACGGCTATGACGGCTCATATACCATGCATTACTCCGGAACCTGGCCGACCAATCATGCCGTCACTATTGTAGGTTGGGACGACAATCTATCTCATGCCGGCGGCACCGGCGCCTGGATCGTCAAAAACAGCTGGGGTAACAGCTGGGGCGGAACCTGCGGATATGGCTCCGAGGAGGGTTATTTCACTATCGCCTATGGCTCAGCCAATATCGGCCAATGGTCATCGTTCGTTTATGACTGGCAGGATTACGACAACAACGACGATATTCTCTATTACGATGAAAACGGCTGGACATCCAGTTGGGGTTATAATCCCAGCACTACCGCCTGGGGAATGTGCAAATTCGTGGTCCCTTCAACTCATTACCTGACCCGTGTGGATCTTTGGACCAATGACGTCACCACCGATATAGACGTTTATGTTTACGATAATTACAATGGCGTCAGCCTCAGTTCTCTTCTAACCAGTGAACTCAACAGCGGCTTTCTTGAAGCCGGTTATCACTCGATTGCCCTCAGTTCGCCGCCGCAGGTTTCCGCCGGTGAAGACGTTTATGTGGCTATCAAAATCACTAACGCCAGCTATACTTTCCCGATCGTGGCCGATACCGTGAGTCCGGCCGAATCGGCAACAACGTATATCAGCAGTACCGGTTCCGGCTGGTATGATCTTGGGAACGGCCAGGGTGATGACGTCGCCTTCCGCCTGCGCACCAGCCCATCGCTGGTCTCGGCCGTCGATGATGATAATGATCCGACGAAAATGACCTATGCCCTTTCGCAGAACTACCCTAATCCATTTAATCCCTCGACGACAATCAATTACACGCTGGAAACTCGATCGCAGGTCACTATTTCCATCTACAACTTCCTTGGCCAGAAAATCAATACGATAGTCGATCAAATTAGGCCGGCCGGAAGCTACAATGTCGAATGGGATGGCGATAATTTCGAAGGCAAAGCAGTAGCTACAGGAATATATTTCTATAAAATCGTCACTGACGATTTCACCGAAACCAAGAAAATGCTTCTGCTCAAATAATTCCAGTCCGTTTTTATATAGATGCACTTTTCAATAAGGGCCGCCGATGGCGGCCCTTTTTTTGTCTCTCCCGTTACTACTCGTAGTAAATAGGATTGCCCATCTGGTCGAAGGAAAAGTTGTAGAAGACATTATGTCCGTTGTAATCCAGAACCCTCAAATCATCGGTTTGCTTGACATCGTTCATGACGGCAGTGAAATGAGCCCCGTATTTTTCCTGAACAAGAACTGAGGGAAGTTCGTACCCGATGAATTTCATTATTCCTTTACTGACCATCTTATCGACAAATCTCGGGTCGGTTAACGAGGCGTAGGTTGTAACAATCAGGATTGGGCCGGACCCGGTGAAGATTACGCAGGTCTTCATGTTATCCCCCTTTCATCAAAAAACGCCGACAAAAACTGATCTTTTCATCGGTGTGTAAACGCCCGGATTATCCCGTGGAAAACCTCACTACCTTCGGTTGCACCAGTCTTGCAAAATCACTGTAAGCCATCTTGATCAATTCGGTATGAGAACAGGCATTGAAAGCAATTTCCTCGTCATCAGTCAAACGTTCGGCCACAAAGACATCCACACCGTAGAGATTACCAAATGGAGGCATAGCTCCGATTTCACAGTCGGGAAATACTTCTTTGAACTCGTTTTCAGTGGCGAGTTCCACGTCGTTTGCACCCACTACATCCTGCAACAATTGAAAATCCACCCGCAAAGAGGCCGGTAAAACAGCCATGGCCAGACTGCTACCAACCCTGACAATGACGGTTTTAGCCAGTTCTTTTCCCGGAATTTTGGCCTTGGCCGCAACTTCCTGGGCCGTGAATGCCCGCGAATGAATTATCGTCCTGTACTTGACATTGTTGTCGTCAAGGTACTTTCGTAGTTTTTCAGCCGGCATAGATTCCCCCGTTCTTTAAGCGGTTTTGACCTCTACTGCCGGTCTCGAATTTTCTGCAGATGATGACTTCGTCGGATGTTTCCCGTCTGTTCTCGTTGACACCGACAGCCCGATTTGTTAATTGAACACGCTGATTCAAATCCGAACCAATTCAGGAAATCCCGGAACCATGTTCAATCCACCATACTTTATACGCCTCTGGGTCGAGCGGAATTGGCCCTGGACAACAAACGGGAGACTGGCGACAACACCAGCCTCCCGCGTTAATACGTTTTTGGCTTGAGATAACTATGACATCAAGCAATCAAGATCGCGCTTCAACGGGTTTACTCTCAATTTACTGCTCAACCGCCGATTTTAGTGCATCGTAATCTATCTCATAGGGCGGAGGATCACCGCCGCCGCCTTTCAGATAATGCTCCATCCAGCGCATTTGCCGCAAGCTGAAATCGTAACGGGCAGCCGCCTTTTTATTACCATGCCCTTCATCTTTGTAAAAAACCAGCCGTACCGGCGCTTGCCCCACTGTTTTCAGATAACGATAAAGCTCCATCGATTGACTGGGATGTACCCTGGTGTCGTCCTCGCCGTGAAGGATAAGCAAAGGCGTTCTGGCTTTCTGCGCATGAAAGATCGGGCTCCGCTCCAGATACCATTGCCATTTATCCCAAGGCCAGGTGCGGGCATGAACCAGAAACATCTCCTGCGGAATATCCGTAGTACCGAATTTGGAAATAAGATCACTGATCCCTACAGCCATAACGCCGGCGGCAAAATGTTCGGTCAGGGCTGTCGATCCCCAGGCGGTGGCGTAACCGCCATAAGACCCG